>OX638326.1:3715000-4149033 GCA_951812775.1 uncultured Alphaproteobacteria bacterium
AAAGAGTAACGGAGGCGCGCGAAGGTAGGCTCAAGCTGGTCGGAAATCAGCTGTTGAGTGCAATGGCATAAGCCTGCCTGACTGCGAGAGTGACGGCTCGAGCAGAGACGAAAGTCGGTCATAGTGATCCGGTGGTTCTGAGTGGAAGGGCCATCGCTCAACGGATAAAAGGTACGCCGGGGATAACAGGCTGATCTCCCCCAAGAGTCCACATCGACGGGGAGGTTTGGCACCTCGATGTCGGCTCATCACATCCTGGGGCTGGAGCAGGTCCCAAGGGTACGGCTGTTCGCCGTTTAAAGTGGTACGTGAGCTGGGTTTAGAACGTCGTGAGACAGTTCGGTCCCTATCTGCCGTAGGTGTAGGAATATTGAGAGGAGCTGCCCCTAGTACGAGAGGACCGGGGTGGACGTACCTCTGGTGTACCAGTTGTCACGCCCGTGGCATCGCTGGGTAGCTAAGTACGGAAGGGATAACCGCTGAAAGCATCTAAGCGGGAAGCCCCCCTCGAAACGAGTATTCCCTATCAGAGCCGTGGAAGACCACCACGTTGATAGGCTGGGTGTGGAAGCGCAGCAATGCGTGAAGCTAACCAGTACTAATCGCTCGATTGGCTTGATTACGTGTTCGTGCGTAGTGGCAAGCCCAAGACACTTCAAGCCCAAGACACTTATTGTTACCAACTTTATATTGTCCGGAATTTCGGTTTCGGCCAGGACATTTCCTCTATTACGCGCTGGGTTGACCCGGTGATTATGGCGAGGGGGCAACACCCGATCCCATTCCGAACTCGGCCGTGAAGACCCTCAGCGCCGATGGTACTGCATCTTAAGGTGTGGGAGAGTAGGTCGTTGCCGGGTCTACCCAGCGCGTAATGGATGAAATGAAAAAGCAATCTTCTTTACAATGATAAAGAGCTGAACAGCTCCGGAACGGGCCGGAAACGGCCTTTTTGGGTTCTGGCTCGAAGTTTAGGATTTGACGCGGGGTGGAGCAGCCCGGTAGCTCGTCAGGCTCATAACCTGAAGGTCGCAGGTTCAAATCCTGCCCCCGCAACCATCCGGCGTACCGTCCGATTCCTGCCAATCCAAGCGGGGGCTGGAGGAACCCTAGGTCCGGTGCGTTTCATTTGTCAAGACAGGCAACGAGAACGGGGGCCGTCCCAAAGGCATTTTGGGCGGCCCCCGGCCAGCCGGTTCGTGCTTCTTCCGCATTCCCCGGTCCATCGCTATCGGACCAATACGGCGGACTCACAGTCGCGTTCAAAGTCCCGCGAATCTGAGTCCTGGCCGGCCCGCTGTCAAGGGGCAATGCGCAGAAAACACGTCCGCCGGCGTTCACCGGGCGGTTTAACCCGCCATGGACACACATCCCCACGACCATGCCGCCGGCGCTGCCAGCGTTCAACTTCCCGTTCGCGGCCCGCCTACTTCTCGCCCTCGGACGACTGCGAAGCGGATTCCTGGGCGACGCAATCCACGCTGTTCGACGAAGAGGCCCTCAATCTGGCGCTTTCGCAGCTGTGCTCGGCCGAGGACGCGCGCCGGCACGCCATCGAGGCGGCGTTCGCGCGGCGCCGTGCTCTGTTATGTGCCCCACGGACACGACGCCAGCGTCACCGTGCGGGACGGCAAGATCACGGCCGCCATCGCGGCCCAGGACGGCACGGGCGAAAGCGTCGCCTGAACATCGCTGCACAACCACCAACGCCGGCCGCCATCATCGCACGGCAACGCCGGTTCCAGCTTGTGACATCTACACGGAGCCCCGCGATGCCCGCCATCGACCACGCCATCCAGGCCGCAATTATCCAGGATCTCCGCCCGCCGGCGGTGCTGAGGCGCCAGATCGCCCGGCTGCGCGAAGACCTCCATTGCGGCCCGCTTTATCTCGACGCCGGCGGCGCGCGCGGCAGCCCGTTCGACGAAGACGCCGATCACAGCTTCGATTTTACGCGCGCCGCGGGCATCGTCGCCGCCTGGCTGGCGGACAGGCCGTCGCCGCTCTATTACGAGACCTGGTCCGGCTGCATCGTCGCCGATCCATGCGAGGCCGGCAACGACACCGGCAGCGAAGACGTTGGTGAAGCCTGCACGCCGGACTGGCGCGATTATATGGAACTCGACCGCGCCACCCTCGCCAGGGCGCTCGGCATCGCCATGGCGCAGCCGGCCTTCCAGGCGAAGGACCTGATCGAGCGGCACGATGTTGCCGTGATCAGCGGCAACATCGAATTCTACACAGACATGAGCGGCCGCGTCATGGACGCGCTCGCGGAACTCGTACCGCGCACCGAGCCTTATTCAATAGATGAGTGTTTTCTCGATCTCTCGGGCCTCGCCCAGGACCCCGATCCCTTCTGCCGCGAGGTCAAGGACAGGGTGCGGCAATGGATCGGCGTGCCGATCAGCATCGGCATCGCGGAGACCAAGACCTTGGTCAAGCTCGCCAACCGCATCGCCAAGACTTCCGCGAAAACCGGCGGCGTGCTCGATCTCGCCCACCGGCCCGACGGTTGGCTGCGCCAGGAGCTGGGCGTTACCGGCCTGCGCACGGCGCGGGAGTTGCGGGGCGAGGACTGCATCGGGTTCGAGGACCGGCCTAAGCCGCCGCAGAGCAAGATGGTCTCGCGGTCGTTCGGCGCGGCCGTGCGCGACCGCGACGTGCTCGCCGACGCCATCGCCTCTTTCGCGACGGACGCGGCGAAGAGCATTCGCGAGGCCGGGCTGGCCGCCTCGCGGATCACCGTCTTCATTGAGACGGGACGGTTCGCCAAGGGCCGCCGCCACGCGGGCTCCAAGACCGCCGCGCTGACGCCGCCGACGGCGGCTGCCGCGCCCATCGTGCGCACCGCCCACGCGCTTCTGCGCGAGCTCTTCAAGGCCAACCGCGCCTACCGCCGCGCCGGCGTGACCTTCGACGGCCTGGTCGATGGGGACGAAGCCGCGCCAAGCCTGTTCGATACGCCCGATTCGAAGGATGCGCGCCTCACCGCCGCGCTCGATACCATCGCCGCCCGGCTCGGGCCCGACGCCATCCGCTACGGGCGGGCCGCACCGGCAAGACCCGGCAAAACCGGGCAGACCCCGCCGGACGGGCCGGGAGTCAAAGGAAAGCGGGGGAGGGACGAGGCGCCCCGGGGCCCAAGGGTGCGGGAGAGACGATCCCCGCCGCACCGCCTCGCAACCCCAACGAGACAGGAGGAGACGACAGATGTTCGAACCCGACATTGCCACCCGCGACGACGACGCCCACGGCCTCAACGATTACGGCTTCAACGATTACGCCGGGCCGTTTCCCGGCAGCCTGCCCGACAACTTTCCCGGCTCCGGCGAACTGCTCGCCGAGATCGGCCTCCCGGCGCAGACCATCCGCGCCGTTCTGGGCTCCCGGGGCTTTCCGGGCGAGGCCGGCGCGAGCCGCTGGGGAGAGTGAGAGAAGGGCTAAGAGAAGACGAGGGGAAGGGGGATCGGGAGAGGTTCCCTTGCTCTTCATCACCCAACGTCACGACGACACGTACATCATAGGAGACTTGATATGTTCGGACTGAACAACGCGCAACTGATCGGCCGCCTCGGCGCCGACGCCACCATCAATAGCCTCAACAACGGCGGCCGGGTCGCCAATATCTAGATCGCCACCGACGAAAGCTACATCGACCGCAACTCCGGCGAGGTCGTGGAGCGCACCGAATGGCACCGGGTGGTGAGTTTCCAGGAAGGCGTCGTGAACATGCTGGAAAACCACGTCCGGAAGGGCCGCCTGGTGTTCATCTCGGGCAAGCTGCAAACCCGCAAGTGGCGCAAGGACGGCGAGGACAGCGACCGCTACTCGACCGAGATCATGATCGTGCCGGGCTCGCGGGTGCAGTTCCTCGACAAGGCGAACGCGACCGGCGCGGCTCCTCGACAAGGCGAACGCGACCGGCGCGGCTCCTCGACAAGGCGAACGCGACCGGCGCGGCCAACGGCGCGCAGAACGCCGCCCCCGCATCGGGTGGGGCATCGGGCTCCACATCGGACGAAGCGACGGGCGAACTCGACGATTCGATCCCGTTCTAGCGCGGGCCTCCTCCCTCCCGCGACCCTCGGGGCCGGCCCCGTTTTTTTGCCGCCCGGGCAAGGATATCCCCCCATGCGGCGCATCACTGGCGAGACCGCAAGCAAGCGCGTCAACAAGGCACCGGGCACCGAGCACCCGTTACTCATCTATCCGCGAAACACCAAATACGAACTCGCTTTCGCGCAGCCCTATCTGGAAATGATCTCATCGTTCCAGTCCTCGATCCGCGAGCGCGACACCGGTTGGACACCTCGAAGAACGTTCGGTTTGGCCGCTTGCGGCGTGATTTGACCGGGTGGGCGCGTCTGAGTGTCGGTTTTTTCGAGCCGTTTTGCGTCGATTTGATCGGTTTAGCCGGTCGAACCGGCCGTTCCGGCGTCATGTGGGCGCACTTCGCCCCTGGAGCCAGAGGAAACGGCGCATGTTATACGCCAGATTGGTCATGCCGATCTTGGCCTCGGCCCGGGCGATGCCGATGGTCCGAACCGAGAGCGCCATCAAGCCTTTCTGATGGGCGAAGACATGCTCGACGGCGGAGCGTACCGCCGAGCGCGCCGCGTTGGCCTTGGCCAGGGTCGCCGGCATCGGCTTGCCGCGCGGCTTGCGGAAGTGGATCTGGGAGCGCTTGCCTTGGCGCGCCAGCATCTTCTCGTTACGCTTGGACCGATAGGCGGTATCCGCCCAGACCGGGCTCGCCGTGTTCTCCGGATCGATCAGACCGGCGAGCTGGCGGCCGTCATTGGCGGCGGCATCGGTGACGCGCCACTTGCGGATCAACCCGTGCCGCCGGTCCGTGGAGATGTGGTTCTTGTAGCCAAACGCCGGCACCATGATCTCCGGCCCCTTGGGGCGCCCATCCTCCAGACGCTTCACTCGGCCACGCTTCATGGTCCAGCGCGCATCCCGGTCTTTCTGGGCCAGCTTGGCCGGCTTGTCCTTCCACTCCTCTGGCACCTTGCCGGCCTTCAACGCCACCTTCTCCGGAACGCTGTTGCGCTGCCTGGGCGCCGCGACGATCGTGGCATCGACGATCTGGCCCGACAGCGCCAGGTAGCCATGGCCGCGCAGGTGTTCGTCGAAGCGATCGAACAACGCCTCGATCGCCTTGGCCTGCACCAGCAACTCACGGAACAGCCAGATCGTCTTGGCGTCCGGCACCCGGGCGTGAAGCCCCAGGCCCAGGAACCGCATGAAAGACAGCCGGTCGCGGATCTGGAACTCGGTTTGATCATCCGAGAGATTGTATAGTGCCTGCAACACCAGGATCTTGAACATCAGAACGGGGTCATAGGGAGGCCGGCCACCCTGGCGCCGGTCCGAGCGACGTAGCACCCGGATCAAGGGCCGGCGAAACAACTCGAAATCGACCAACTCACCAAGCCGAAGCAACGGATCACCCGCCGCCGACAGTGCCGCGTAACGCTCATCAAGATCGAAAAAACCGGGCTGATCCGACATTCCATCCTCCATCAAGCCGATGAGAGAAGTGAAGCAGATCATGGCCAAAATGACGAGGTTTTTAGAGGCGCCCACCTGGCCAAAAAGACCCAGTGCCTTCGGAATATCCTCAAGCGAAATACCTATACCGGTATCTTCGACCTGGAACACGTATCCCCTTGAATCGCTATACCAAGTCGTCAGCGAAACAGACCCGCCCCAATCTGTGAACTTTAACGCGTTGGAGAGCAGATTAATGAGGATTTGTCGCAATTTTTTCTCGTCCGCAAATAGTGGTGGCAATTCTTTGGGTGTATCTACGGTAAGATCAACCTCGGATCTCTTGGCCTGATCGTGAAGCATTCTGGTAATGCTTCGGATGGTTTCGTGCACATCGATCCATTCTTCATAGAGCTCTTCGTTTCCGGATTCTATTTTTGAAAAATCGAGAACATCATTACTGAGTTCAAGAAGGTGCCGACCCGCGTCATTGATATCGCGGGCATAGTCACGATATTTTATGCTGCCGACTGGGCCAAATGTTTGCTCCCTGATGATGTCTGAAAATCCCATGATGGCATTCAATGGAGTACGTAATTCATGACTCATATTGGACAGAAATTCTGATTTCGCACGACTGGCGTCTTCTGCCATGTCACGGGCTTTGGTTACCTCATCGGTTGTTTTCATCAGGGCATCAGTTTGGACCTCGAGTCGTGCTTTCGTTCTTTGTAGTTCGATGAATTTGGTGTTCATCTCTCGTTGGCTCTCTTCCAATCGACGTTCAAACTCCATGTGGTCAGTGATGTCGAGACCGAGCGCGTCGCATACCGTCACATTGTCCTCGCGTTTCCGCGGACGAACCAACAATCTGAGCCAAAGAACATTTTCGGTTTCTGACCTAACGCGAAAATTCTTGGTCACAGGTTCTCCGGTGCGGGCGCATTCATCGAGTGCAAGGAGCAGGCCCCGCCGGTCTTCGATTTGAATATTGCGAAGCAGGCGGCGGGGAGCTTCGATGAGTGCCTCGCGGGTTTGTCCGGCGATTTTGGAGACGCCGTCACTCATAAATGTAAGGGCTTTTTTATTGTCCGCCGTTACCGACCATTGCAGAACAATACCGGGGATGTTGGCGGTTAGGTTCGATAGGCGTGCGTGTGCTTCCGTGTGAGCGTCGATAGAGTTGCGGTGCTGTATCGCCAGACTCGCGAGATCTTTAAATTCACTGACGATTTCAATTTCAGCCTCTTCGGGAGATCCTGCGGTCATTCGGTAAATTGCGAAGGTTCCAATGACGCCGCCGTTTCCGGAATGAATAGGTTCAGACCAGCAGGCACGTAACCCGTGAGTGCGGGCGAGAGCGACAAAATTTCTCCATTTGGCATCAATCGTAATATCTGGTGTGATTACCCGTTCACCGAGAGCAGCGGCAGTCCCGCAGGTTCCTGAAGACGGGCTGATCTGCAACCCGTTTATTGCCTGATTGTAGCTGTCCGGCAGGCTCGGCGCGCCCCCATGAATTAATCGGTTTCCACTGGGAGCGACCAGTTGTATCGCCGCTTTGGTTCCTGGTAAGCGCTTTTCGACGGACTCACAAATTTCTGCGAGAACAGTGTTTAGCCGTTCACCTTGCGCGAGCAAGCGGACAATGGATTTTCGCGTCGACACGGAGTCTTCAAAAAAATTTCCGAAAGAAACGCTCACGCTGCCGTCTCGTTTTTTGTCATATTAATGTTGGGGTCAGACACAGAATCTGTTTGGGACGTCGTCGTTAACGAGCGCTTGACCTTTTGCGCCATTATTTTGTTTTCGTCGATCAATTCTCCCTCAAGTGATCGATTGATCCAATTGAGGGCCCCTTGGAGGTCAACTTCCACTCCCTTTCCGTCTCTCAACATCAGCCCATAGACAAGTTGCGCCGCCGCATCTCCTGCTTTTGCCGCTTTGCGGAACCAGAAAACAGCAAGGCTCAAATCCTTCGCAACAATTTTGCCTTTCGCGTAAATGCCGCCTAACCGATGCATTGCCCTGGAGTCGCCGAGGCTTGCGGCTGTCTCATACCATTTAATAGCAGTGTCATTGTCTTTGTCGGTTAGGTCGCCACGGGAGAATAATCGTGCGAGAGACAAAGCCGCAGATGCATTTCCATTGTTTGCAGACTTCTCGTACCAGCGAATGGCTTCGGAAATATTCACCCGAACGCCATCACCGCGTAAATAAATCGAGGCAACCTCAGCCTGTGCGTTTGGATCCGCTTTGGCCGCGGACGCAAACAAGGCTTTCATTTCCTCGGAAAAGGACTCGGGAAATACTGCGGCTTGAGAAAGCTTATTCCACCTATGGACTGTCATTCTTCTTTTGGGGCAAGAAGTTAAAACGCTTTTAAAGAATTATTGAATAGTTATAAGGCGCGTATCTTTTTGTATCTTTAACGTCCGAATAACGGAATTAACGGACCTTTCATTATCCCTGCCTATGCTGGGAACTATCTCTAACGCATTGATTTTAGGTATTTTTAGGATATGGACGTTTACGCCGCCGCGAAACGTATGGTCTGCAACATAATTGCAGTTGCGCTATCCATGACCGTTGCATCGGTCGAAGCCTTGTTGCCGTCAACCCCTCAATGGGTGGAGCGTGTTGACCAACTTGCTGCTCAAATGCAGTCCATTGCCCATCCAGAACAAAAGACGAAGATGCGTCGTCGGAAAATGTCGACGATGGTGTTGAAGAGGAGTTTGTTGTAAATAACGACCAGCTACTCCTTGCCTATAATCAACTGTGGCAGTTTGTTCACGATCTGCGTAGCGAGGGTCTTTCTCTGGATGAGCCGTTCTGTGAGAGAATTGAGAAAGAATGGTCTGTAACAACGTTGCTGACCTATATGCGGAATGCAGATGGGGCCTTGCAGGAGCACGCCCAAAAGGCGATGGATTCTGCAGCAGGGTATCTCGCTCGAAATGCGAAAACCGATCCCGATCCGATTGACGAGACGAAAGCTGACGGTCCCACAACCTCAGCTGCCTAGAAACGTTATCTTAGGTAGCAAATTTTTTCTGCTTGATTGTGTTTGCCTGGTTCCAGTACCTACAGGAACCTTTTCCACTCAACATGGTTTACCTCAATCATGAATATCCTAATTCTTCCCGATGATGGCATCGGGCCTGAAATCGTTGCAGTAGCAGATGCCGCTCTGACGGCTGTTAATCAACGGTTTTCATTAAATCTCACACTTGATCGGCAGGAAGTGGGATTGGCTTCACTGAAATCAGCTGGAACCACCATTACTGATCAAGTTGCGGTCAAAGCACGAGCGGCCGATGGGGTCGTTTTAGGGCCAGCCTCGACGGAAGATTACCCATCAGCTGCAGAGGGCGGCATCAACATTTCCGCGTGGTTTCGCAGCGAGTTTGATCTATATGCGAATATCCGTCCTAGTAAAATTCGCGAAGGCGTTCCGGGGCATGTTCCGGAGATGGACCTCATAATCGTACGTGAAAACACCGAGGGGTTTTACGCGGATCGCAATATGGCGGTTGGGACTGGTGAATTTATGCCAACGCCTGATCTTGCACTTGCTGTCGGTAAAGCATCGACAGAAGGATGCAGACGAATTGCTGTTGCAGCCTTCGAACTGGCACGTAGGCGGAAAAAACACCTGACTGCAGTCCATAAGGCCAATGTTCTGCGCCATTATAGCGGGTTGTTTCTGACCCAGGTCGACGCTGTTTCTAAGGATTATCCAGATGTTGAGGTAGACAAAGTTATTGTCGATGCCATGGCTGCACTACTCGTTCGTACGCCTGACAAATTTGACGTTGTCGTCACGACAAATATGTTTGGTGATATTTTGTCAGATGAGGCAGCAGAGCTTGCGGGTGGTCTTGGTCTTGCCGCATCACTGAATGCTGGTGATGATCACGCTATAGCGCAAGCCGCACATGGTTCAGCGCCTGATATTGCTGGAAAAAATATCGCGAACCCTGCGGCTATGGTGCATTCAACGGCCATGCTTCTGGATCACCTGGGCGCGAAGCACGGAAAGGAAAATCTCATCGAAGCGGGACAATGTCTGGCGGAAAAAACAGATGCATTGCTTGCCTCAGAGGCTACACGCACCTCCGATCTGGGCGGAGGTTGTTCAACGAGTAAGTTTGGTGACGCGCTCGTTGCCTCTATACTTGGTGACTAGTTGCATTAGTGCTTCATCTTGTGTTTGCCGTGTCCCATGCCGTCCATTTTCTTGTGATCGTGGCGAGCGGGATTACTCAACGTGCCTGCATGTCCGATTTTGACGTCGACTGTTATTTTGCCAGCATTTTCGAACGTGAGCGTTAGTGGGAATACTTCGCCTTTTTTAAGTTTTTTTGTGAGGCCCATCATCATGATGTGGTGCCCGCCTGGTTTGAGCGTAACTGTGCCATTGGCGGGGACGGGGATGCTTTTGATATGGCGCATCCGCATGATTCCATTATCGTTTTTATGTGTGTGTAACTCGACGCGTTTGGCGACGGGGGCTGCTGCTCCAACTAGATTATCTGCGGATTTTCCCGGATTAACTACCGTTACATAGGCGGCGCCATTCTTACCTATGGATGCGCGTGCCCAGGGGTTTTTAACCATGACTTTGCCATGCATCATTTTGTCTGCAGAATGAGGCGGCATCTTCATTTTGTGGTCGCCAGCCTGAGCTGCTGCAACAAACAAAGCACTAGCAGCGACAGCCAAAATTGATTTCCCTAACACTTTTCTTTCCATTTCAGTTGGATTGGGCCAATATCGCGGCCCTTAAACGATCCGGTGTGCAGGGTGCTTGTGTCACTCTAACTCCTGTTGCCTGATAGATGCCGCCAAAGATCGCTGGAGCCGTTGCACAAAGTGCTGGTTCACCGATACCTTTCGCACCCCACGGGCCGGTCGGTTCTGGGTCTTCAATGATGTAGGTATTGATTTCAGGGATGTCACCGATGGTGGGCATCAAATAATCGTGCAAATTTTCAGTGCGACCGGGAATGTATTCTTCCATAAGGGCAAGGCCGAGCCCTTGCGCCACGCCACCATGAATTTGTCCTTCAACCTGTTGTGGGTTAAGGGATTTTCCGACGTCATGTGCGGCAGCCATGCGGACTACCTTGACCGTGCCCAGTTCAACGTCAACTTCAATATCGGCGATCTGAGCGGCAAATCCGTATGTACCGTACGGTTTGCCCTGACCCCTCTCATCGAGAGGTTCCGTCGGCGGGTCGAAATAGCCCTCACCGCGCAGGACGTCTCCATTTTCTACCGTCGGGAAATTTGAAAGATCGATTTCTCGGGATGTTCTATCTTCTCGAACGATTAATTGTCCATCGCCAAATTTGATCGATGCTTTTTCACTTACGTTGGCTAACCGCAAAATCTGGCCGCGCAAATCCTCGCCAGCAAGTTTTGCGGCATTGCCGGAAACGTAGGCCTGTCGGGACGCAGAACTTTTACCGGCATCGGCTGTTTGGTCAGTATCTCCGGCCACCAGGTTTAGCTGTTCAAGTTTAATGCCAAGCCCGTCAGCTGCAGCCTGCCGCATCGTCGTATTGGTGCCTTGCCCGATATCCTGAGCGCCGGAATAGAGTGTGACCGTGCCATCAGGCTTGATTCCAATATGCATTGTTGAGGGGTTGGGGATAGATGTGTTGCCGCAGCCATACCACATACAGCCGACGCCGACCCCGCGGCGGATCGTTGTTGAATTTGTATTAAAACTTTCTGCTTCATCTCGCCAGGCTTGCCAATCTTCGCGGAGGGCGTCGAGGCACAGGTCTAGACCCGCACTCTCCAGTTTCTGCCCGGTAGCTGTTTCCTGGCCTTTGCGAATAGCGTTGATGTGCCGGAACTCCAACGGATCAATTCCGACCTTTTCGGCCATCATGTCCATCAAAGCGTCATGGGCGATGGCGACCTGCGGTACGCCAAACCCTCTAAAAGCACCAGCCGGCGTTTCGTTTGCGAAAAAAGCGCGCGATTTGGCCCTAACATTTGGGACGTAGTAGGGTCCTGTAGCGTGTATCGGTACTCGATCTTTCACTGTTAAGCCCCAGGATACATATGCCCCCGTATTGAAATCTCCCTCGAATTCAAAAGCCCGTAATTTCCCGTCATTAGAGCAGCCGTAGCGCGCGGTAGTTTTTGAAGGGTGCCGCTTTGTGGTTGCAGCCATTGTCTCCAATCGATTGAACGTACAGCGAACAGGTCGATTTAATTTCCAGGCGGCAATTGCGACGAGCGGTTGGACTGTTAGGTCAAGTTTGCCGCCAAAACCACCGCCGCAGGCCGTCGGGACAATCCTTATGTCCTCTGGGGAGAGACCCATGATGCTCGCAACCTCATCGCGGTCCATATAGGGGCTTTGAGTTGTTACGGTGATTTCAATTCGATCGCCAACGCGCTGCGCCCATCCCGCTTCTGGTTCGATATATCCGTGCTCGACAAACCCTGTTTGAAAATTTTCTTCAAAGACGACGCTACTATTGTCGAAGCCGTTCTGGATGTCGCCTTTTAGAACTTCGCCATGCGCCAATATATTTCCGGGTTTGTCGTTGTGCAGCTGTGGGGCGTCTTCAGCGAGGGGCAGTCCGAAGCCCTGGACAGGTTCTTGTTCCAGCCACGAAATTGGTAATTCATCGTCGGTTATTTCAGCGATCGACTTTGCGTCGCCGACAAGGGCAATGACTGCTTCGCCCCGGTACCGAACAAAGCCCTCGGCCAAGACAGGTTGGTCTTTTACGTCCGGATAAACACCAAAGCCATTTAGACCTGCGATGTCGTTCGCAGTAAGCACATCCACGAGCCCAGGATGTTTTGCTTTTAGGGGTTCAAAATCACCCAGTTCGAATGTTGCGCGCCAGAAGGGAGAACGTACCGCGCGCAGGCATAGCGCATCTGATGGCGCCTGATCGGCACCGTAAAGCGCTGTGCCGTCGACTTTTTCCGCGCCGTCAAACTTTATTGTGCGTGCGCCGACGGCTTGGCCGACCTCGGGGACCTCAATATTTGCGGAAGAGGTGTCTCCTACATGCATGATCGCAGTCACAATTTTTCGGTACCCGGTGCAGCGGCACAGGACACCGCCAAGGGCGTCATATACTTCCTGCTCAGTTGGTTTGCTTTTTCGAGCTAACAGGTCGCTGGCCGCCATAAGCATGCCCGGTGTGCAAATGCCACATTGTGCTGCGCCATAGCGGTGGAAAGCTTCCTGAAGGGGGCTTAATTTCTTGCCGTCAGCTAGCCCTTCTACGGTAACAATGGAATGTCCGTTTGCCTGGGCAATTGGCACGAGGCAGGAACAAATCTGCTTGTCATCAAGTAAAATGGTACAGGCACCGCAGTCACCTGCATCGCAACCTATCTTTGTTCCCGTCAGGCCTAGATCCTCGCGCAGAACATGGGCCAGTCGTTTTACTGGCGCAGTTTCAACCCGCACGTCTTCGCCATTTACGGTGAGTTGGATATCAGCCATCGTCAGCGACCAGTTCTTCCAATGCGCGGCGGACCAGAATTTGAGCCGCGTCCATCCGATACTCCGCTGTACCGCGGACATCGCGGATTGGTGCGAGCTGATTTAAATGGCTTTCCAATACCTGCTCACCAATACCAGAAGTGAAGGCTTGCCCAACCAAAGATCTTTCAAGCATGTTCAATCTTCTTGCGGCAGCAGAACATGACCCGACTGCGATGCGGGCTTTGCCAATCTTGTCACCATCTCTTTCCAGAACCGCAGCGACCATCACGATAGAAATTACCAGATATTTACGGGCGCCTAATTTGAGAAATGTCGAAATTGCCGGATGTTCCGGTTTAGGAATGCGAAAGCCCGTAACGATTTCGTCACTGGCACACCGGGTTTTTCGATTGCCCATAATGAACTTAACGAGAGGCATCGAGTGTTCGCCACGGGTCGAGGAAAGTACAATTGCGGCATCAAGTGAAAGCAGTGGTGGAATACCATCAGCGGCGGGTGATGCATTGCAGATGTTTCCGGCGACGGTTCCAGCATTCTGTATCTGAACACCCCCAACCTCGCGTGCCGCGAGTTTCAGTCCATCGAAAAATGCTGGCAGGTCTGCTTCGATGACATCTGTCCAGCGCGTGAGAGCGCCAATGTGAAAGTGGTCGTCAAATTCATTGATACCGCGTAGGTCCGTAATCCCCGTGATGTCGAGAATGTCGTCATCAAGTGGTCTGCCAACACGCGCCGGATAATAGTCGGTGCCACCGGCAAGGACAAAAAGACTATGCTCAGCAAGTGCCTGCACAGCTTCATCGACGGAAGTGGGTTGCAGATATAAAGTCATAGCGCGTTATCTTGAAGTGGATTTGATGTATTGAAAACCCGGTACGTTGATTATTCGCACAGCGTTTGACAGGCCTTCCATGACTGACCAGACTTCTCGCAATATTCTCAATAGGATTGATTGATGCCTGCAATTAAGCAAGTCGATGTTGTTCACGTAGCACTGCCCACTCGGCGCGAGCATAAATGGACGGGTCTGACCGAGCTGATCGGTGGATATATCCTGGTAAAGATGACCGGAGACAACGGTGTCATTGGATGGGGCGAAGCGCCCGCCCTTAAAGATTGGGGCGGCGATTACGGGCGTTATTTTGGCGAATCCCCTGGAACCACGAAATTTGTTGTTGAGAAGTATCTGACACCGGCAGTGCTTGGGTGCGAAATAGGTAATATTGCCGATCTGCATCAGCGCATGGACGCTATCGTAAAAGGCTATCCCTATGCCAAAGCAGCAATGGATATTGCAGCCTATGATTTGGCGGGGCGTACCGTTGGTGTTCCGGTTTGGCAGCTTCTTGGCGGAAAGGTGCGTGATCGAGTCCCCGTTACACATTCCATTGGTTTGCTCGATATCGATCAGGCGGTTGAGGAATGTAAGAAAGTTGCCGATGAGGGCATAAAGACGATCAAAATAAAAGTCGGGGTTGATCCAGACCGCGATGTTGAAATCGTTAGCCGTGTCAGGGCGGCTGTCGGCGACCCCGTGGATATCTGTGTTGATGCCAATTGTGGCTACGCGACCCCGCGCGACGCGGTGCGGATTATTCGCAAGATGGAACAGTTCCGTCTCAAATACGCGGAGCAACCCGTCGAGGGTATTGATCGTATCGCAGAGGTGACGCGGGTACTCGAGACACCGGTTATGGCGGATGAAAGTGCATGGTATGCGCGGGATGTTCTGGAAATTTTCGAAAAGAAGGCAGCAGATATTGTGTCCATCTACACGACTAAGCCAGGTGGGCTTTACGGTGCGATGGAGGTAGCCGCCGCAGCGCGCGCAGCGAAGTTCCTGTGCAATGTGAACGGCTCGGTAGAAACGGGAGTTGGTAATCTTGCCAATATTCATTTGGCCGCAGCAGCAATCCCGGCGACTCTATCCTGCGTTGTGCCGGTTTCGATGCCGGCTGAAGCCCAATCGGGCAATGTGGGTGGAATTTACTACATTGATGATTTGATCCAGCAGCCATTTGTTATGGGGGAGGGCTGTGTCGTCGTGCCGGATGGGCCCGGCTTTGGCATTGATGTTGATGAAGACAAGGTTGAGAAATACCGCGATACATCTTTGGAATAACGACAGGAAAAAGCACGATGAATATCGTTGGACTACAATCCGTCATCTATGGGGCGGAAGATGTTGAAGCTGCCACCCGCTTTCAGGAGGATTGGGGGCTGGAATTGGTCCAAAAGGGTGTAATAGGGTCTGATTTTAAACTCCCTGACGACACCTCAGTCCATATCCGCAAAATCGACGATGAGAGTCTCCCCCCGCCCTCTGTGCCGGGCTCTACAGCCCGCGAGGTAATTTGGGGTGCTGCTGATAAGCAAACGCTCGAGGCCATCGGGGCTGAGCTTTCCAAAGATCGGGAAGTAACGACCGACAGCGATGGTGGACTTCACAGCTATGATGATCTTGGCTATCGGATTGGTTTCCGTGTTACGACGCGCGATATAAAGCCGTTGGATTTCCCAGACAGTAATACGGTTGGTAATGCGGCAAGGGTTGATGAGCGAGCCGATGTGTTCGCGCGCGGCCCCGTTAAACAGCAACGCATGTTTCATGCTGTTTACTGGGCCCCTGGTGATGCCGCTTCTGCCGCAGGTTTCTATCTAGAGCGGCTCGGGTTCAAGCTTACAGAATCTCTGTTGGGTAAGAATTTTTTCATGCGGTGTGGTGGTTCGAATGATCATCACAATCTGTTTTTCGAGAATGGCGGCAATAATTTCGGCTTTCAGCACGTCGCCTACGAAGTGCGGGACAGCGATGCGGTGTTGAAATGTGGCACCCATATGGAAGAGCAGGGCTGGCAAACACAGCTTGGTCCCGGGCGGCATTATTTTGGCTCTGGCTGGTTTTGGTATTTCTGGAATCCAGCCGGTGGTTTGATTGAAACTGGTTTTGATTCTGATTTTATCAGCGAAGACTGGGAACCCTTGCATCACGATACGATTCCCCCCGAAGCAGCACGTCCGTGGATGGTAAGACGCGAGGAGATTGGTAAGCTGGTGGCCGAGGGCGACTGGCCTCAACTGGTCGATGGTAACGTTTTACCCGCTGGGAATTGAGGATAAGGCATGAAGCCGATTGCACTCGGAGACGTCACGGTTACAAGTGTTGTTGAACGTGACGGGCCGTGGCGGGCGCCGGAGATTATGTACCCAACCTGTGACAAGGAAACGGCGTTGGCACATCTAAAAAAGATGACGTCGTATGTTTACGATGCCGCACAGAACATGCTGGTCATTACTTATCAGACCTACATTGTGCGCACGCCTCACCACACGATCTTGATTGATACCTGTCTCGGCGAAGATAAGGGCTACGGCCCGCCACATGATTTTCCTAAGCAGCCTTGGCTTGATGGCATGGCGGCGAATGGTCTTGGTTTCGAAGATATTGATTACGTTTTCTGTACGCACCTTCATATTGATCATTGTGGTTGGAATACACGGTTGATCGATGGTCGATGGGTGCCAACTTTTCCCAACGCGAAATATATTTTTAGTCGCAAGGAATATGAGACCTGGGAAGAAGAAACCAAGAAAGGTGCGCGACCGCCGGGTAATGTCTGGTCGCAGAACTGTCAGCCTATCGTCGAAGCCGGACAGTCAATGCTCGTCGATGATGATTTCATGCTTGACGATACAATTTGGCTCACACCGACTCCCGGACATTCCCCGGGCCATGTTTGTGTAAATTTAAAATCAGGTGATAAGCATGCCCTCTTTTCCGGCGATATGATGCACCACGCCTTGCAATGTGTGGAGCCGGACTGGTCATCCTGTTTCTGCTGGGATGCGGAGCAATCCGCGCAGACGCGGCGCAGGGTTCTGGATTCCGTTGCAGAGACCGACACGCTCGTTCTACCAGCGCACTTCCCTGGGCCGACTGCTGGACACGTCGTTGGTGAAGGCGATGCCTGGCGGTTTAAGTTTCTCGGTGAGTGAGGCTTAGATCGAAAACTTTAAATTTGACGACCCTACTGTACGAATGTATGTCGAGTGGTGTCGTGATAGTAAAAAGTTGGAGTAGTTATAGTGACTTTTCTAAAATTGAAGACTGGCATTGCCGTTGCAGCTTTGTCGTTTGCAGTTGGTTGTTCGCCTGCGGTAGGTAGTAAAGAATGGTGTGAAGATATGAAGAACAAAGAAAAAGCGCAGTGGACTGCCGAGGAAGCCAAAGACTTCGCGAAGCACTGCATACTACCTAAGTAACGTTGCGTATTGGGTTAGAACCTAAATCGCGTTATACGCCCCATCGACAAAGCAGTCATTGCCCGACATAAAACTCGATTCATCACTAGCCAGGAAGACGGCGGTTTTAGCAATTTCTTCTGGTTGACCAAGTCGCGCGGCCGGTAAATGTGGTCGGTGCCGATTTATCACGTCGTCCATATTCTTGTTAGCGACGAGCAGGCGCGGTGTTTCTATGGGTCCGGGGAGGATCGAATTGGCGCGAATGTTGTGCTCGGCATAATCCACGGCGACTGATTTCGATAGCATCCGTACAGCACCCTTTGAGGAACAGTAGGCGGGACGTTTCTTTGCTGCCCGCGCACCATAAATCGATGAGATGTTGATGAAGGAACCGCTACCAGCATTGAGCATGTGCGGGATTGCGTATTTGGTCACGATGAACATGCCGGTGATGTTGACATCAAAGGTCTTGCGCCACAGATCAACGTCAAGCTCATGCAGGGGCAGCAACGGATCTGTAAACGCAGCGGCATTGAAGACCACGTTGAGTTTGCCAAAAGCAGAAACCGTTTGATCAATGGCGGCTTTGACGGCCTCTTCATCATTGACATCACAAACGATCGCGATGGCCTTGCCGCCCGCGGCCTCAATATCTGAGGCCGTTTTCTTGACGTTCTCTTCGACGATATCGACGCAGGCAACGGCGGCACCTTCGGCAGCGAATAGTCGGGCAGTGGCTCCGGCGATGGCGCCGCCCGCGGCAGTGACAAAGGCTACTTTTTCTTCAAGGCGTCCCATGTGAACTCTCCCGATCAGAACGCGGTATAGGCAGCATCGACCACCATATCCGCGCCGGAGGTGAAACTGGCATCATCGCTGGCAAGGAATAGGGCTGTTTGCGCGATTTCTTCTGGTTTGCCGAGTCTTTTCTGGTGGAGCCGTGGTCCGTGGCGTTCAATGATGGCCTCGATAGACGGGTTTCGCGCTAGCAGGCGGGGCGTTTCAATCGGGCCCGGCATGATCGAATTGGCACGGATATTATCTACGGCGTAATCAACAGCGATGGATTTAGACAGCATGCGAACGCCGCCCTTTGCCGCGCAATATGCCGGGCGCTCCTTCGCTCCAACGACCCCATAGATAGATGAGACGTTAATGATCGACCCACCGCCTGCAGCCTGCATTTGTGGAATAACATGTCGTGCAACGATAAACATACCCGTCAGGTTTACATCGATCACCGATTTCCACATATCGACGGGCATATCTGCGAGCCGGTGGCGCTTTTCGGAATAAGCGGCAGCGTTAAAACAGACATCCAGTTTGCCATACTCCGTGACGGTTTTATCGACGGCGGCTTTTACCGCGTCGTCATTGGTAACATCGCACGTAAGGGCGAAGGCCTTGCAACCTGCCGCGTTAATATCAGCAGCGGTCTGGTTGACGTTTTCTTCGACGATATCAACGCAACACACTGCAGCACCTTCGGCACCAAATAACCGGGCTGTGGCACCCGCGATGGCGCCCCCTGATGCGGTGACAAAGGCAACCTTTCCTTCAAGTCGTCCCATTTTCTGCTCCCTGTTTCGAATGTTGTTTTTGTAATTAGACTGCGGTGAAGCCACCGTCGACGAAGACGTCTGAACCGGTCATAAAACTCGATTGATCGCTTGCGAGAAACGCTGCCGCATTGGCGATATCTTCGGGTTGTCCCAGTCGACCGATCGGGTGTAACGGCACCATTTTCTCGCGGACTTGTTCCATTGTCGGCGTTCGTGACAAAAGTCGGTTGGTTTCGATCGCCCCGGGCAAAATACTGTTGGCGCGGATATTGTCGTCGGCAAAATCAAGCGCGATAGATTTGGTAAGTTGACGTACCGCACCCTTGGTCGCCATATAAGCCGGGCGTTGGGGCCAGGCAATGTGTCCAAAAGTCGATGAGATATTGATAAACTGTCCTCCATCGGCGGCCTGCATATGTGGGATTGCATGTTTAGACACTAGGAACATGCCAGTGAGATTGACGTCCATAACTTCCTGCCAGATTTCCAGTGGCATATTGGCGACCGTATGAAGTGGTTCCGAAGCTGCCGCGGCATTTACAACGACATTGAGAAAACCCACCTCCGAAGCAGTCTCGTCAACACAGTTTTTGACGGTGGTTTCGTCGGCGACGTTGCATATTCTGGCAATCGCTTTGCCGCCTGCATCATTGATGTCCGCGGCAGTTTGATTGACGGTTTCCTCGTTGACGTCCACACAGCAAACTGCTGCTCCTTCCGCGCCAAATCTGCGGGCGATTGCACCCGCTATTCCGCCGCCCGCTGCCGTTACCAGCGCAGCTTTTCCGTCCAGCATTCCCATTCTACTCTCCCTGTTAAAGGCTTTCGCCTTTTTTGTGTTTATCCTCTGAATTCTATGGCTTCACCATCGGGACCCGCAAATACTACGCGACGCCAGCCAGTTTCGCGTTCTTCACGGGCACCCGTGTCATGGGGTTCGGTGAGGACCGGAATGCCAGCATTTCTTAAACGGTCAACGTCGTTATCAAAATCATCGAATTCAAAACAAAAATGAAAGCCGTTCATTTTTCCTGAGCCGCAATGAACCAATTCAAGAACAGTGTTTCCGGAGCGGAGATAGGCAATTCGCATGCCGTCGGCGACGACCTGCTCGTTATAGAGTTCGCAGCCGAAATGCTCTTTGTAGAACGAGATCGACCGATCAATATCGACGACATCCAAAGCGACGTGATCTATTCGTTTAAACACCAAATTTCTCCTGTAAATTTAAACAACAGCATTTACCGCAGCGGGGTGAGAGTCAAACCGGCTGGATGCAGAAGATTTTGTGACATTGTCAGAATCATATGTGACGGGTAAGGCTGATTTGACTATAAAGACTATGTCGGAAATCGTAGGGATCGTGCCATTCGGGGGAATAGCGCGGTCATTTCCCGGGAACGGAGAAGGTAAGAATGAAAAAAGGAATTTTAGTTGGAGTCGTCGTGATCTTGATCGCTATAGTCGGCGGTGGAGTCTAAGTGTTCTTGAATGCAGGTGACTTGATCAAACAGGTTGTTGAAGAAGTCGGCTCCAAGGCGACAAAGACCAAAGTGACGCTAAACAAGGTTGACCTCTCTATTCAGACCGGTGAAGCAGCACTTAAAGGTTTCCGTATGGGAAACCCGGCCGGCTTTAAAACTGACAAAGCCATGAGCTTTGGCGCCGTAAGCGTAAAAATTGACACGGATTCGGTCACCAAGGATGTGATCGTCATTAAGGAAGTCGTTATTTCCGCACCGAATATCACGTATGAATATGCGGATGGTAAGGCGAATTTCGATGTTATCCAGAAGAATGTCGAAGCATTTGCCAAGGAAATGGGCGCTGGTGGTGGTAAGAAAGACGCCAAAGATGAAGGCGGCAAAAAACTCATCATCAACAATCTATACGTACGTGATGGCAAAGTGGCCATCAGCGCAGGCCTTTTGGCAGGCAAAAAAATTACCGTGCCGTTGCCCACAATCCATCTGAAGGATATTGGCAAAAAAGAAAAGGGCGCTACTGCTGGTGAGGTTGCAAGTCAGGTGATGGAGTCGATCAGCAGTAAGATTGCCGGTGTTGGTAAGGCAGGTATGGATACTGCTGTGAAAGCCCTTAAAGGGGCCGCTTAAGGTGCCAAGAAGTTGCTCGAAGGTGGCGCTGATGGGGCTGGAAAGATGCTTGAGGGTACGACCAAGTCGATAAAGGGCTTGTTTGGCAAGTAGAAGCTTGATGGAATATGGCGGTTGCTGATGGGCAGCCGCCTAATTTCTATAATAATGGTCGGCAAGACCGGCCGGGGAGGTCTTCATGGCGCCAGATGGGGTGCAATCGATCAACATTCCTTCTCTTCGGGGCAAGGTTAGTGAAGAAGAATGGGAAGCGCGGGTAAATCTCGCATGCGCCTACCGCCTGGTCGCGCATTATGGTTGGACTCATGTGATCGCAAACCATATTTCTCTTCGTGTTCCCGGTGACGACGAACACTTTCTGCTCAATCCATACGGACTTCTGTTTGAGGAGGTTACGGCCTCAAGCCTGGTCAAGATCGATCTTGACGGGAATAAGATCATGGATAGTGAGTTTGGTATCAATCAGGCTGGCTACGTCATCCATAGCGCTATTCATGGAGCACGCAAGGACATTACCTGCGCGATCCACACCCATACCGAGGCTGGAATGGCTGTCTCTTCCCAAAAGGACGGACTGCTGCCGTTAAATATGAGCGCAATCCGTTTTTATGGCCGAATCGCCTATCATGATTATGAGGGCGTAACGGTTGACGTTGAAGAGCGTGAGAACATCGTCAAACATCTCGGCGATAACTATGCCATGATCCTTCGTAATCACGGGCTACTGACCCTGGGACGCAATCTCGGTGAAGCATTCTATCTTATGTACAATTTAGAAAAGGCTTGCCGGGCACAGGTTGCCGCTATGGCGGGCGGTGCTGAGCTTGAGATACCGCCTGAACATGTTTTGCAAAAATCAGCAGAACAAAGCTGGCGGCCGAACAATAACAATCCTGATGAGCATCCGGCCTGGCCTGCAATGATGCGTAAAATGGATCGGGTCGACCCGTCTTATCGGGAATAAATTTGCCGTGGTGAGTTAGGTTCTACCGCCAGCTTCGATTTTTTCTTCCGTAATCGACATAAATTTTTCGCGCGTTTCCATCATTGCCTTGATACAATCTGGATCCAGCTCTTGTTTTGGCATCGGGTCGGCACCCCAGTATCCATATTTGTCCTCGCCACGGAGCAACATGGCCGTCGCGCCTTCGAACCGCGTTTCCCGAACGTGTGGTGCAACATAATGAATCGAAAAGCCGATGCGGGGATGATTCGCATTATTTGGACCTGAACTATGCACCACACTTTCATGATGAAACACGACCTGGCCCGCCTTTAATTCAGCATAGACCGCCTTATCTTCGGGAACGTCGATGACGTTCTGGCCCAACGTTGCCAAATTGTCCGGATGTGGACTGATTTCGTGCGTCGCAGTTTGCTTATGAGAACCAGAGATATATCGAAGGCAGCCTGATTCAACCGTTGAGTCATTGAAACCCAGCCAGGCAGTAACCGTTTCCGCTGGCTCGAACCCATAGACAAAACTGTCCGTATGCCAGGAAATAAAACGAGGATCGTTGGCTTTTTTGGTGAAAAACGATGCGCCCCAACACAGAATATTCGGGCCGATTAAATCCTCGAGCGCATCCAGCAGTTTTTCGTTGCTGACAACGTCGCATAACCAGGGGAAGGGCAGTTGTGCTTTGATCCGGAAACGGTTCTGAGGTTCTTCGCCCAGCTCCTGTTCAAGCGCATTAAACTTCTGCCAAAGTCCGGCTGCTTCGTCAGGCGTGTAGACGTCATATGGAAAAAGAAAGCCATCATCTTTGAACTGCTGGACCTGATGGTTGCTGAGAGCATTAGGCATCGCTCGAATCCTTTTTATTTTCGCTTATAGGTACCAACGCCAGGTCGAAAGGTCTTTTCGTCCAGGAATTGCTTCATGCCTTCCTGACGACCTTTTTCTTTATCGACCCGTTGCAAGGCATCGCTCTTACAGCGCAGGTAATCTGCAGCTTGCTCCATATTCATGTCGCGGACTGAGCGTATCGCCTCTTTCGTATAGCGTATCGCCCAAGGGTTCTTTTTCAATAATTTTCGGGCAACCTTGAGGGTTTCGGATTTTAATTTGGCATGCGGTACAGAAAAATTGACGAACTTCATGGCCGCCGCTTCTTTGCCATTGAAGTTGGCGCCGGAAATTGAATACCACATGGCATCCCGAAAACTCATGACCTGATTGACATTCCAGCCAACCAATCCACCGGGAATGTGACCCCAATTTATTTCTGAGATACCGAATGTTGCGGTATGCGAAGCGACCGCTACATCGCAGGAAACGATGGGCGTTAGCCCTCCGCCAAAGACAAATCCGTTGACCATTGCGATCGTTGGTTTCGGAAAGCCAATCAAGCGGTAGGAACGCCAACTTTCGGACGCAGCCGCGGCGCGGGACCTGGCGACGGGATCATTGGACAAGCCCCGGAAATAGGTCTTTAGGTCCTGGCCCGCACAAAATGCTTTGCCGGCCCCGGTTAGGACAAGGACCTTAGTGTCGGGGTCAACAGCTAGTCTTTCCAGAGCGTCATCCATCTCATGATGGAGCTCGGGACTCATCGCATTTCTTTTCTCGGGCCGGTTAAGCGTCACAAAGGTAATGCCATCCTTGCGTTGTTCAACAAGCACATTCTTATATTTATATTTGGATGCCGTTTTGCGGGTGGGTGATTTTTTGGTGGCTGGTTTTTTAGCCATGTGATTAGCCTCTCTGTGTCTGATTTGTTTAGTATTCGCGAAGTACATTCCGGGCAATTACCATTTTCATGATCTCGGTGGGTCCTTCGGTGATGCGGAAACTACGCGCCTGACGCCAAAGTTTCTCTATGGGCAGGTCGGTTGTCAGCCCAATACCACCGTGAACTTGTAGGCATCGATCTGCGGCCCGAAAGCCTAGCTCATCAGCGTACATTTTCTGAATAAAGCCGTCGGTCCGGTCGACATTCCCTTCCGCTGCTCGGGAGGCGACGTTGAAGACCATGAGCCGCGCCGCCTGCAGCTCGACATAGGTATCGGTGATCATCCATTGCACAGCCTGGCGGTTTGCCAAGGGTTCACCGAATGTTTCCCGCTGTTTGGCGTACTCGCACATAAGGTCGAGACAGCGCTGGGCCGTGCCGACGCCACGTGACCCATGTTTTAATCGACCATTGGCCAGAAAGCGTTGTCCTAAAGCAAAGCCCTGGCCTTCCTCACCGATGCGTTTTTCAACCGGAACGCGGACGTTCTCAAAGTGAATTTCGCAGGGCCAGTCGCCCATCATGGTTTCAAATTTGGTGGTGATGTTCACACCCGGTTGATCCATGTCTACGAGGAACATTGATATTCCGCCACGCGAGCCTTTCTCACGGTCTGTTGCCGCAAGTAACTGACAAAAATCCGCTTCTTCTGCACCTGTAATGAAGCGTTTGGTGCCATTGATGACATATTCGTCGCCTTCACGTACGGCCGTCGTTCGCATGCCGCCAGGATCACCGCCCGCGTCTGGTTCCGTTTGACCAAAACAGGCTTCTTTTTCGCCATTCAGGACGGGGAAGAGATACAGCTCTTTCATTTCGTCGCTGAGTTCATAGAGAGGTGCGCGAACTTGAGGACCCATGATTCCGCCGAGGCCTCGGGTTGGAATGGCGATTGTCCGGCCAAACTGTTCCCATACAATGCAGAGCGAGATTAAGTCAGCGCCGACCCCGCCATATTCTTCCGGAACCTCCATTTTCCAGATGCCAAGCTCTTTGGCCCGCGCGTGATATTTTTCTCTCCATTCAGGCTTAAGCTCTCCGTCTTCACCACAGGTTTCCATTTCGACGGGGATCATTTCTTCATCGACAAATCGTTTCATCGTGTTGCGAAAAAGCTGATGTTCTTCGGAAAGAGGAAATTCCATCCTGTTGTCTCCCTGGCCGTATGTTTTGTTGTTGCCTGATGATCGGAGCGAGTTGATGGCTTGTCAATCCGCCGGGTGCAGATTGACCCTTCGTCTGGTCAGGTCTAGAAAAGATAAAGACCCTGATTAGGGGCAATGGAAGACAGGGAGAAATATGATGACGGACGGGTTCCGTGCCTTGGTTATTGATGAGGCGGAAAAAGGCGTTTCGGCGTCGATTCAGCAACTGACTGATGATCACCTTCCGGATGGTGATGTAACCGTCGCAATCTCTCATTCAACACTTAATTACAAAGACGGTATGGTCCTCAAAGGGATTGGCCGCCTCGTTCGAAACTACCCTCATATTCCCGGAATTGATTTTGCAGGGGTCGTCGAGAGCTCTACGTCAAATAGTTATAAACCCGGGGACAAAGTAGTTCTTACGGGCTGGCGTGTTGGTGAAGCCCACTGGGGCGGCTATTCACAAAAAGCACGCGTGAAGTCTGATTGGTTGGTGCCTTTGCCATCGGCAATGTCTGAACAGCGGGCAATGGCCATTGGAACGGCGGGTTTCACGGCAATGCTCGCGGTCATGGAGCTTGAAGCGCACGGCATTACACCGGATAACGGTCCGGTGCTTGTAACCGGCGGCAATGGTGGTGTTGGCGGTGTGGCCATCGGAATTTTGGCGGGGCTCGGCTATGAAGTGCATGCTTCGACCGGGCGACCGCAGCTTGGAGATCATCTGAAATCGATTGGGGCGAGCGAAATTGTTCCACGTGAGGAGCTTGATGTTGTCCCTGAACGACCACTGGCTTCCGAGCGTTGGGCCGGCGTGGTTGATGCCGTCGGTGGCAACACGCTGGCGTCTATTTTGCCGCAGATGAAATATCGTGGCGCCGTTGCAGCTTGCGGTCTGGCTGGCGGCGCTGAACTGAACTCAACGGTCATTCCGTTTCTTTTGCGGGGTGTAAAACTTCTTGGCATTGATTCAGTCATGTGCCCGTTTGATCAAAGAAAGATTGCTTGGGAACGGCTGGCAACGGATTTGTCTATGGAATCTCTTGATGCCTTAACCGAAATCGTGCCGTTGGGAGATATCCCTGATCTGGCAGGGAAAATTTTAAAAGGTGAAACGCAGGGACGCGTGGTCGTCGACGTCAACGCATAAGGCTAAAAACAATTAACGTCTAAGAATTAACAGGGGCACGAGGATGGATTTTAATCTTCCTGAAGAATTGCAAATGCTGAAGGATAATCTTCGGCGGTTTGTTGATACTGAACTCATTCCAATTGAACGCGAAACCAATGATGGCACTGAGTTTTTGCCTGGCGTTCAAGAAAAATTGGAAGAAAAGGCGCGAGACCTTGGCCTTTGGCTGTTTGACGTACCTGAGGAATTTGGCGGGCTGGGTCTCGGTCACCTTTCCAAAGCGGTTATGTGGGAAGAAATGGCGCGCACTATTGCCATTCCGGCACGAAACGCATCTATCTTTGGGCCACGCGTCAGTCCCATTCTGTATACCCTCAATGATGAACAGAAAGAACGCTTCCTGTACCCGGTGATTAAAGGCGAGAAAACCAGTTGTTTCTGTCAGACCGAGCCGGAAGCCGGTGGCGATCCTGGCGGGATGCGAACGACTGCTGTTCGCGATGGGGATGACTATATCATCAATGGTCACAAACGATTTATCACTGGTGCGGGTAAAGCGGATTTTGCACAGGTCGTCACGGCAACAGATCGGGAAAAAGGGTCCCGGGGCGGTCTCACCGTGTTTCTCGTGGATATGGACACACCCGGTATCACGAAGTTGCGGCAGCAAGACATGATGATTGCTGACAAGCCCTGGGAAATTCTGTTTGAGAATGTACGCGTTCCAGTTTCACAGATGGTTGGCAATGAAGGGGACGGCATGCGAGCCGCCCAAAGTTGGTTAACGGAAGGCCGTTTGCGGCACGGAGCGCGTGGCGTTGGTGTGATTACACGTTGTCTTGAGCTAGCAGCAACTTATTCCAATCAACGATCAACATTTGGCGCCAAATTATCGTCGCGGCAAACTGTCCAGAACATGCTGGTTGATATGTTCCAAAACCGGCATCAATTGCAGCTCATGGTTTATAATGCGGCGTGGCGTGCGGACCAGGGCGATGATGTCCGGAAAGAGTCTTACATGTGTAAGTATTTCGGCGACGAGATGTCTTTTCAGGCCGCGGATCGTTGCATGCAGATTCACGGCGGTATGGGCCTTACCAAAGATTTGCCGATTGAGCAGTTCTTCCGGGATCAGCGCAGCATGGTGATCACCGAAGGGCCGACAGAAATTCTTAAGATGGCCCTAGCCCGCCAGATTTTGCGTGATTACGGAGAGTAAGAGCATTTAATGGCCAGCAAATCCAAAATATCCGAGTTGCCACCAGCGCGCCCCACCCTGAAAGAATTTGCTGCTTTTGCGGACAATATCGGCATCCGTTTGGTTGAGTGGGAACTTGATCGGTGTGTGATCGAGTTTGATGTAGAGGACCATCTTCTGAATGGGACTGGCGTCTTGCACGGCGGATGTATGTCTACCGTTATTGATACCGCGTTGGCGCATGCAGCGATTTATTGCACCGTGCCGGAAAACTATCGCTCTGGAGCAACAGTGACCCTTACTGTCAATTTCATCCTGCCGGTTAAACACGGTAACCGGGTGACGATAGAATCAAAGAAAACAGGTGGTGGAAGAACAATGTTCATGTCCACCGCCGAAGCTCGAGATCATGACGGACGAATTGTCGCGACCGGGCAAGGCATTGGTCGATATCGCGATGGGTGCCATACGCCAGAAGGCTTACCGCGCCCCGATGGGGTGCCGGATGGCAAGTCACCTGGTCGTTTTTCTTAAGGATAAATTCCCTGAACCTTGGCGATAATTTTAACGAGATAAAAAATGTTTCGTAATGTAGATCCACTGTTAAAACCGAAATCAATCGTGATCGTTGGTGCCAGCGAGACAGGTGGTGATGGCTGGTCTCGGGTCCTATTCAACAATCTTAAGGAAGCGGGTTTTCCAGTTCCGACCTATCTGATCAATCCGCGCCGGGACGAGTTATGGGGCCAAAAAGTCTACCCCAATTTCGCCTCTTTGCCTGAAGCAGTCGATCATGCACTGGTCATAGTACCAGCGCGTTTCGTTAACGATATGATACGCGAAGGGGTCGATAACGGTTTGAAGGCTGCGACAATCTTCTCCGCAAGCTTTGGCGAAGGACGCAAGAATATCGGCGCTGAACGGGGTGAAGAACTTAAAGCCATCATCGAGGAGTCCGGCATTTCAGTATGCGGACCCAACTGCATGGGGTTGTTCTGTTTGCCGCAAGATATTCAGCTATATCCGACGACGCGCTTACGGAATCTTCCGAAGGGCGAAGTCGGTGGAATCTTTCATTCAGGCGGGACGTTGGGTTATTGGTTTGCTCAGGCGGCCGAGCGCGGGCTGGGGTTTTCCTATGCCATGTCTTGTGGCAACGAATTTGGCCTCGACAGCGCCGATTATCTGAACTTTTTGGTCGATGACCCCGATACCGAGATCATCGTCGGAATGATTGAAAGTGTTCGTCGTCCGAAGGAATTCATGGAAGCGGCCCGCCGTGCTTTTGAGGCGAAGAAGCCGGTTATCCTTATGAAACTCGGGAGTAGCGAGCTCGGTAAGGAGCAGGCGAAGACCCATACCGGTGCCGTCGCGGTAGATGATGATGTCTTTAATGCCATGTGCCACCGGTACGGTATTACACGCTGTAAATCCATTGATGAGATGGTGGATTTTGCCCTCGCTTTCCGGCAGAAACGCCTGCCGCGCGGCAACAAGCTCGCGATTGTTACGACGAGTGGTGGTGCAGTCGGATTAACGCTGGAAGCGGTTGGTGATGAAGGCGGTGAGCTTGCCAAACTTTCATCTGACTCTTTCGAGAAAATGGACGCATTCGTGCCAGAGGGCGTTGATGTTCACAACCCGATGGATGCCGGTTCAACATTGGCGGCCAAAGTGCCGGATTTTTGCGAACTCTGTGAGATGTTCGCCGCCGACGATGATGTCGATATCATTGCGGTGCAAGGGCGCGTGCCCCTCGCGGATGATGCAGTCAAAACACCTGAAAGCTACATCAAGCTGAAAGAGTCTACCGACAAACCGATATTTGCTTTCACCCGAATGGCCCAAAATTGTGACGCCGCCCTGAGGGAATTCCAGGATGGCGCTGGAATGCCATTTTTGTTCAGTGTTCCGACCATGGTGCGTTCTATGCTGGCGCTGGTTCGCTACAGTGCGGCGCGGCGGCGTGGTCTTTCGGATTTGCCCGACCCGGCTGGTGATGCAGGAAATATTGCGGAAGGTAGGCTTGCTGAGGTCTTGTCAGAAAGGGGTCTAACGGCGCCACGGCAAGTAGTGGCTGCCAGTCCCGAAGAAGCGGCAACAGTTTCTGCTGACATCGGGTTCCCGGTCGTGCTGAAGATCGTTTCTGAGGAGATTAGCCACAAGACAGAAGCTGGCGGTGTGGTACTGGATTTAAAGGATAGCGATGCTATTCGAGAGGCTGCCATCGACCTGCAAAACAGAATCGGTGCTGACAAGATCAGTGGATTTCTAATTCAGGAGATGGTTGATGGGTTGGAAATTCTTGTCGGGGTACGCGAGGACCCGGATTTTGGTCCGCTTGTCGTCGTTGGTCTTGGCGGGATATTTGTCGAATTGATGAAAGATGTTTCTTTACGTCTTGCGCCGATCAATGAGGCAGATGCCAGAGAAATGTTGTCGGAGCTACGCGGTGCAAAAGCCCTTGATGGGTTTCGAGGTCAGGCGCCGCGAGATGTTGATGCTTTGGCTGGGTCCATTGTCGCTCTTTCAGAATTTTTTGTTGATCATCGGCCATGGTTGTCTGAAATCGAAGTCAATCCGGTGATTGTGCTTGAAGAAGGAAAAGGGGTGCGTGCGGTTGACGTGCGGCCCGTTCGGAGAGATTAAAAAGGGAAGTTTTTATTTCGATCTAACGAAGCATTGTCTCTGAGTGCTTCAAATAAGTTTTTAAATGGGAGGAACTTGATGCTTAAGAAGAAATTTTCATGCGTAAAAGTCAATCAGCAGAAGGACGGGGTTACCTGGGTAATCTTTAATCGTCCTGAAAAACGAAATGCGATGAGCCCGACTTTCCATGCGGAAATGATGGAAATCATGACGGCTTTGGAAACTGATCCGGATACCAAGCTGGTTATCATTACCGGTGAAGGCACAGCCTACAGTGCTGGTCAGGATCTCAAAGAGTATTTCCGTGAAACTGATGGGAACCCTGCAGCTAAAGCAGCGGCGAGTGCAAACAGCCGTTGGCGGAACGAAAAGCTGTGGATGTACAACAAACCGACGATTTCAATGGTCAATGGTTTCTGCATCGGTGGTGCGTTTACGCATTGTCTTTGCGCTGACTTTTCGATTGCCGCAAACGAAGCCGTCTTCAGCCTGTCAGAGGTGAACTGGGGAATTTTGCCCGGTGGTATGGTTTCGAAGCTGGTGAGTGATGCGTTCCGGCCACGTGACGCGATGTTTTATGCCTGCACGGGCCGTACCTTTACAGGTAAAGAAGCTGCAGCCATGGGGATGGTCAACCTTTCCGTTCCCAAGAAAAACCTGCGTCGTGAAACGCTCAAATTGGCGAAAGAACTTCTGGAAAAGAACCCGAACGTTTTGCGTGGTACAAAACACGCAATTCGGGCGACACAAGATATGACCTGGCGTGCTGCCGCTGATTATCTCAACGCCAAGGGTGCAGAGATCAAACAACGTGACCAAGCACGTGGTCATGATGCTTACGCTGAGGGCATTCGTCAGTTCATTGATGAAAAAGCCTATCGTCCGGTTTTCTCACCTTATGTGGGTGCCGCTGATGGCAAAACCACCGAGAAGGGTGGGAAACCTCGGGCTTCTGCGGCTCGCAAGAAAAAGGCTCCAGCGCGGAAAAAGAAGTAGTAAAACGGCCCTGTTGAGGGCGTGAAAAGAAATGGCGCGGATTAATTTCGCGCCGTTTTTATTTCTGGAAATTGCTTTAGCGTCATTCACTCCATGAAATGATTGGGGTGAAATAGTCGTCGATTGGTTCTGCCTTCGCGAGAAAATGCTGGTCGACCAAGTGCTTCATGAAGGTTTTCAGCGTTCCCCGGTTCGGGTCAACGCCGTAAGCCCAGGTATTGTCTCCCATTAGCGCCTGCATCTCTTCAATTTCGTCATGAAGCCAGGGCAGCATGAGACGTTGTGCGCCAGAAAAGCGCATTTGTTCTATGGCCCAGCTTTTTGATCGTTCGCAGGCTTTGAAAAGCGCTTCTGCCATCCATGGATGTTCGTTGAAAAGTTCTTCACGGATCACAAGTGTATGCATGATCGGATGAATTCCGGTCTTCTCATAATAGGCTTTTTCGAGTTCCCGATAGTTGGGAAACAGTCGGGCGACATTTTGACCTTCGTGCAGAGCATCTGGTCGGCGCGCACCGAAATAGGCGTCTATTTCGCCTGCTTCGAGCATTTCGTTTAGGGATCTGTCGCCTGGAATGATCGTAAGCTGCAGTTCTTTGGTAGGGCGTAAGTCCATTTCATTGTCTTCTGCGCGAGGTGTGTTGACCCCACCTTCGAACCATTGAATTGAATCCATATCGACATCGAACTCGTCCTGAAGAATGCCACGAACCCACACGCCTGCGGTTTGACGATATTCCTGAACGCCCACACGTTTTCCCTCCAAGTCCTTGGCGGTCTGGATGCCGGCGTTTTTGTTGATGAAGACAAACCCGTGACGAAATACCCTCGACGGGAAAACGGGGATGGCCACGTATGGAAACTCACCACGTATTCGGGAGATCAGGTAATGCGCCATGGACATTTCTGCGACGTCAAAAGAGCGTGTTTTGATCATTCGGGCGAAAATTTCAGGCGGGGACTGGATGGCGATGTAGCGAAGATCAATACCTTCGGGCTGGATGATTCCTGCCCTAAGCGCTTCCATTCTGTCGTATGGCCCACAGGCCATTGTAACTGGCAATTTTGCCACGGGATGTACCTCCATAAGGGACGCGAGTTGAGTTTGACGCGAGCGTAGAGACGTCGAATTCGAAGTCAAGAGTGACCCGTTAGATTACGCACGGCAATGTGATTGGGTTTTGAATTCCTATGAGCTCAATATTAGTTAGGAATAGTTTTTAATCAGCGATGTTTTACTTGGTGAATGCACCGCTTTGGGAAATCATGAGATAACGACTATGTCACCTAATCAATGCCGCACGGCCCGCGGTTTGCTCAAATGGACGCAGCCGCGTTTGGCGGGCGCTTCGGGTGTTGGCTTGTCCACCATCAATCGATATGAAAACGAGACACGTCCACCCCGCAAAACTGCCATTTTACGCCTGCAGGGTGCCCTTGAATCTGCTGGGGTTGAATTCTTGTTTGAGGATGAATCTCGAGGCGTTGGGGTACGTCTTCGTAAATCCTAAATGTTTGGCACTATTCGTCTGTGCTACGGGTATTCGCGGCACGGATTTGATCGTCGACGTCATACCCCTTTCGGCTGCTATAGAAAACAAGGAACATGAGACCTGCGCCGAAAGCGAAGGTGATCGTGACACCGAGACCCAGTGCGATCTTGCCGTGGGTTGATATCTCCACATCATTAAGACCTGCCCAGGTTTCAAAGGCCGCGTATCCGGCTCCTCCCAAAAGAGCGACGAGAAAAATAATAACCAGGAAAATTTTCACGACCAGTCTCCTGTGATTATCGAAGTGTAGCTGACATTTCCCATGGGGCTTTGTCACCGTAATCCTCCTCGAATGTGGTGATGTTCTCTTCGTACTGCAATGTGTATCCAACAGCATCAAGCCCTTTTAAAAGGCGATTGCGACGATGGGCATCGATTTCAAACGGGTAGACCGATTGATCCGGTCCAGTAACGGTTTGCGACTCCAAATCAACAGTGACTTCGGCGCCCGGACCATCATGAAGTTGCTGTCTCAGACGCTGAACCGTTTCCTCCGGCAGAACCACTGGCAGTAGGCCATTGTTAAAGGAATTATTATAAAAGATGTCACCAAAGCTGGTCGCAATTATTGCCCGAAAACCAGCATCAACAAGCGTAAAGACAGCGCCCTCCCGGGACGAGCCGCAGCCAAAATTATGGCCGGCAACGATGATTCGAGATGGTCGGAATCCTTCTTGGTTTAGAATAAAGGACTCAATCTCATTGCCGTTCTGATCCAGCCGTAGATCTTTAAAAACATACCCGCCATAACGTTCGTCGCGTGGCATCATCAGGTGCCGGGCGGGTAGAATTTGATCGGTATCTATATTGTCCTGATCCATCGGTATCGCGATTGCGGTAAAGCAAGTGAACGGTTCCATTAATTTTGTTCCATGTCGCGAACATCTGTGAAATGTCCAGTGACCGCGGTGGCAGCGGCCATTGCGGGGCTGACAAGATGGGTTCGCGCTCCGCGACCTTGTCGGCCCTCAAAATTTCTGTTTGATGTGGAGGCGCAACGTTCACCGTTGTTCACAAAGTCACCGTTAACGCCGATGCACATTGAACAGCCTGCAGCCGGCCGCCAATCGACCCCCGCTGCTTCAAATATCTTATCCAAACCCTCTTGTTCTGCCTGAGCACGGATCAATCCCGATCCAGGTACGATAATTGCCGGGATACTGATGGTGCGATTCTTCAGAATACTTGCGGCGTCTCGTAAGTCCTCAATTCGGCTATTGGTGCATGAGCCAATGAAAACCCGATCAACCTTAATGTCAGAAATCTGCTGCCCCGGGGTAAGCCCCATATAATCCATTTTACGGTTTAGAATGTCTTGGCGTTTGGTGTCAGTTTCCAACGCGGGGTCCGGTATTCTGCCGCCGACAGGTAAGACGTCTTCCGGGCTGGTCCCCCAGGTGACCATCGGCTCGATTGACGCAGCATCCAGAGTGACTTCCCGGTCAAATTCAGCGTCGCTATCGGATGGAAGTGATCGCCAAAAGCTCTCAGCTTTTTCCCATTCCGCTCCCTGAGGGGCAAATGGGCGGTCCCGAAGATAGCTGTAGGTTTCTTCATCTGGCGCGATCATGCCGGCGCGCGCACCGGCCTCAATCGACATATTGCAGATCGTTAAACGTTCATCGACAGACAAACTTTCAATGACTGGCCCGGCATACTCGATGACATGGCCGGTTCCACCAGCAGCACCGATATGGCCAATGATCGCTAAAATGACGTCCTTTGCCGTAACTCCGATTGAACGTTTTCCGGAAACAGTGACACGCATGGATTTCGGTTTTGGTTGCCAGAGTGTTTGTGTTGCCAGCACGTGGCTAACGTCGGATGCGCCGATGCCAAATGCCAGTGCACCGAGAGCGCCGTGTGTCGATGTATGTGAATCCCCGCAAACGATGATCGTGCCGGGTTGGGTTATGCCTTGTTCTGGCCCGACAACATGGATAATGCCACGGCGCTCGTCATCCAAACCAAAGAGATTTAGTTTATTGCGCTTTGCGTTATTAATCAGGTTTTGGACGAGGGCTTGGGTATCGCCATCGACATAATCAGCATCATCTAGGCCCGTTGTAGGGGTGTAGTGATCGGGAATGGCGAAGGTTCGTTCCGGGTGGCGAACTTTTCTGTCATTGCCATGCAGCATGTTGAAGGCATGAAATGAAAGCTCATGGCAAAAATGGCGATCAATAAAGAGCAGGGTTTGTCCGGCTTCATTAGTCGTTATTGAATGCCGTTCCCAGATTTTTTCGAATAAAGAACGTGGTTGTGCCATCACCAGACTTTCCAGCAAGTTTCAGTCCGGAAAGGTTAGCACGACCGCTCGCAAGGCGTCCTGCGGCATATTATCCGTCCTTTTTTTGTTCAGTTTCGACGGGCAGGGCGTGGCGTTGCATAAGACGTGCCTGTGCGACCGCAAACAGTAAGGTTAGGATCATCAATCCAAATACCTTAAAGGAAACCCAGAAATCCGTGCTTTGGGTCCGCCAAACGATTTCATTGAGCACCGCCATCGAGGCAAAAAAACAGGCGAATCGGAAGGTAAGTTTGTGCCAGCCGGTATCGTCCATTGGCCAAGCGGATGACATTAACGGTTTCAGGAGGGGTTTTTTGAAAAGCAGACCCCCAAACAGTATCAAGGAAAATAACGCCTCAACGATAGTGGGCTTCATCTTGATAAAGGTCTCGTCCTGAAGCCATAAGGTCAGACCACCAAAAATGCCGACGATGACGGCTGTTATGAGCGGCATCATCGGTACTCTGCGTGCAACAATTAGGGAGATTACAAGCGCAATAGCGGTTGCAACCATTAACGCAGCTGTTGCCGCGAGCAGTGATGTGCCGTCGTCGGATTTAGGCCCGAATAGGTAGGCTACAAAGAAAACGGCGAGGGGGGCGTAGTCCGCCATTGGTTTTAACCAGGCAGGCTCTGCTTTCTTGTCGGTCATGCGAAATCCTGAATACTTTTTGCGCGCGGATAGTAGTGTTCGATATATCTAAGAGCAATGAAGGAATATTAAAGGTTTCGCTGCGTTGACGCAGCGATATCGGCAAATTACCGTTCGTTAAATGAAAACGCTGGCGTTTCGCCTGTCGTTTAAAGGTTTAGGGAGGTTTTGATGGCTGACTATACGGAAGTTCAGGTGGATGGAAATCCGATGCGTATCGCTTATTCGGTACCCGCTGGTGACGGTCCACATCCCGCGGTTGTTGTTATGTATCATCGCGGCGGTTTTGATGATTTTACGATCAAGGTGTGTGATGATTTGGCGGAAGCGGGCTTCATTGCCGCAGCAATGGATCTTTACCACTGGCCGCCGCTTCTAGAGCCAGCATCAGAAAACCCGTTCCCGAGAGACCCTGAAATAATCAAGGACGTTGCGGCAACAGTCGATTGGTTATCTGGTCGTGGAGATGTTGATATGGGCAACCTTGGGATCCTCGGTCATTGCATGGGGGGAAGAATGGCTTTGCTTGGCGCCTCAACGAACGACGCCTTTAAAGCCTGTGTGCCTTATTATCCGGGCAACATGTTTAAACCCTGGAGCGATGATGGACCTACGCCATTTGAATTGTTGGGTGGTATAAAGGGTAGTGTGAAGGGATTCTTTGGCAATGACGATCAAAACCCTTCGCCTGAAGACCGGGAAAAAATATCTGCGGAATTGACAGGCCACGGGATAGAACACGAGTTTCATGGCTATGATGGTGCAGGGCACGCTTTTCAGAATTTTATAGCGCCTGAACGGTTTCGCCCCGAAGCAACGGCTGACTCTTGGGGGAAAACCATCAATTATCTCGATAGTACTTTGAAGGGGTAAAACCATTCTCTTTGTGGCAGTGATTCTTGGTGAGAGCACGGCTAAGGCTTTCCGACACTTACTCGGGGTGTGTGTTTTTCTAATCGTTGCCTCGGTTGGCTGGGACGCTTCACTAAACGCCGCGACATTGGTGATAGAGGTGAATGGTCTTCGTTCCGGCAAGGGAGATATTCATTATGCTGTCTATAAGTCTCCTGAGCATTTCCCCACTCGTGAAGGACGCATTGCGAATGGGAATGTGCCAGCGAAATCAGCAGGCGTTGTAATACCCGTCGAGGGGCTGAAACCGGGGCTGTATGCAGTCGCAGTCTATCATGACGAGAATCGCAATGATGAATTTGATCAGGGGCTTTTCGGTTTTCCGCTTGAAGATTACGGGTTTAGCAATAATGCGAGTGGTTTTCTCGGTCCCCCGTCTTTCAAGGACGCCGCGGTGGAACTAAAGAGTGACCGTGTCCGGACAATTATCCGGCTGGATTGAGCAGGGAAGATATGGATTTAGAGACCTCGCATACGGTTCTGCAGGATCTGGTGATTGCCAATCGAATTTTGGCGAATGAAGGCATTGTTGATGCCTTTGGTCACGTAAGTGTGCGTCACCCCAACAACCCTGACCTATATATTATGGCCTGTTCGCGCAGTCCGGGAATTGTGACTGTCGATGATCTAATGGAGTACACACTCGATGGTGTCCCACTGGATCAGCAGGACCGGCCAATGTATGCCGAAAGGCATATTCATGGCGGTATTTACGAAGTGCGAGCCGACATTCAAGCGGTTATTCACAGCCATTCGCATGCTGTCATTCCTTTTGGGCTGACCGGTATGGAAATTCGGCCGGTTTTTCATATGGGGTCGACGATGCTTGGTCCGATCCCGATTTGGGATATCGCCGATAACTTTGGCGATACAACTTTACTGGTTCTCAATATGGAGCAGGGAAGGGATCTCGCCCATGGTATGCGAAATGGGCGAATCGCATTGATGCGCGGGCATGGTTGTGTCGTGGGCGCAAGTACCATTAAAGAAGCTGTGATGATGGCGGTATATCTGGAAGACAATGCAAAGCTTCAGATGCAGGCAATGCAGATGGGAGAACCCAAATATATGACGCCTGGCGAAATCGAACTTTGTAGTGGTCGAATTGGCGGTGAATTGGCGATAAACAGAGCGTGGGAGTACTGGACGATTCGTGCTGGCTGCCAGAATCTCTGACCATTCAATTGGACGTATTTGTTAGCTTTAGAGCTGTTTTACCTCTTTGCCATATCCTCTTTCTGCAGTTCCTATTAACCGTTAGTCGTTTTTACTAGATGATTTCTGACGATCTTCTCGACACCTACCATCAGCGTATCGAAAAAGGTGAAATCCGTTCCGATTCCGGCCAACAGGCTGTTGCGGAGGTCTTGCATTCGCTGAATGACGAATTGGTTCAGGTTGCAGGAGAAACCGGTGGTTTTAGCAGTGTCTTAAAATCTCTCTTTGGGGGCGCGCAAAGTAAGCCTAAACCAAGAGGAATATATATTTACGGACCGCCTGGCCGAGGTAAATCCATGTTGATGGATTTATTTTATGAAACAACGCCAGTTGCCAAACGGCGTCGGGTGCACGTGCACCCCTTTATGCAGGAAGTTCAACAGAAACTACATAAATGGCGCCAAGAGGGTGGTGGAAAGCAGTCAGAAGAGCCGCTACCTCGTTTGGCGAGAGAAATTGCGGAGACAAGTTCTTTGCTTTGTTTTGATGAATTTCAGGTGGAGGCGGTTGTTGATGCCATGATTCTAAGGCGCCTGTTTGAAGCGATGTTTGAATGTGGTGTCACTGTTGTTGCGACATCCAATACAGCGCCGGATGATTTATATGCTGGCGGTTTACAGCGAGAGCGATTTATTCCCTTTATCGAATTACTTAAAGAGGAAATGCAGGTCGTTGAGCTGGCGAGCGAAACAGATTATCGCAGGGATCGCCTTAAATCCGTTGGGGTCTACCATTCCCCATTAGGTGCAGAAGCACAGGCAGCGCTTGAGGAGGCATTTGAACGTTTGACCGATGGCGATGATGGCGAAGCTGATTCAGTAGTCGTGCATGGGCGGACGATCATCGTTCCGCAAGCCGCGCGGGGCGTAGCATATTTTCCATTTACTGAATTGTGTGAGAAGCCTTTGGGGCCGGCGGATTACTGGTCGATCGCCTGCCAGTACCAGACCGTGATCGTATCGGATATACCGTTTTTTCAACCGAGTGACAGGAATATCGCCAAGCGTTTTGCGACTCTTATTGAGACGCTTTACGAGCAAAAGACTAAATTGGTCTGTTCGGCGGCGGCACTTCCTGATCATTTGTATCCTGATGGTGACGGGTCGGCCATATTCACACGTGTTGCTTCTCGGTTGGAAGAAATGCAATCCGAAGAATACTTGTCTGCCCCCCATAGCCCCGCGACCGCCAAGGCGGCGTAATCAGAGCCCGGTTAACTTATTGGGGGCTCCCAGGTTCTTGTGAGAATACCATCGCGCTCCGGCGGTAAAAAGACAGCCTGTTCACGGCTTGCTTCCGCAGCATCATCTGGCAGCAAATTGGAATCCCATTTTGATCCTATGAATCGACAGCCAGTTGTCTCTCTCGCCGCATCTGAGGCCAGCCAGACAGCAGGGGGCACAATGACATCTGCAGGGAGGTATGGTTTTCCGGTTTGGTTCGCAGAGGCCCGCACGGCAGGTAAAACGAATTCTGTCTCAACGGCGCCGCCGGGCGCTATGCTGTTGACCGTTACACCGGTATCTAGAAGGTCTTGCGCCCAGCACAGAGTCATGGCTTCCAGCGCTGCTTTTGATGGCCCATAAGGGGATTCGTTGGGGCGGTACATTGATGAACGCGATTTTGTGACATTCAGAATGCGCCCGGATCTTTGTAGCAACATCGTCTGAATGATGGCGAAGGCCATATTGAACGGGCCGTTGATATTCGCGTCTATGATTGCGGTCCAGCCCGCAGGGTTGCCTTCATAAAACTTGACCCGGTCATCTGCCATCATCCCCTGACCAAGACCGGCATTGTTAACAAGCACATCAATGCGACCAAAGCTTGCTATGGTCTCCTTTGCGACCTCCTGGCAGGCATTTAGATTGGTTACATCAGCCTGAATAGGCAGGCTGACATCGTGACCTGCAATGTCGTTTATCTCAGCCGCCACAGTTTGAATTTGGTTGAGGTTTTTGGCGGCAGTGATGACGATGCCGCTAATACCCGCCTCAGCATATCCGAGCGCCATTGCTCGTCCCAGCCCGCGTCCGCCTCCCGTGATGATTGCTATTTTACCATCTAGCGGCTTTTTCATATTCTGTTCCTATCCCCGCAGTACGAAGCTGCGTTAGAATAGCCATATTGATCTTACATGCTAGCGCAAGGCTGTTTTCGTAGAGAGGAATTTAAGAACGATGTCGTTAGTTTTCGAAGAATGTCCGTTTTGGGATTTTTCTCTGCAAGTCTATGGCCGCGAGGGTGTTTCAAAGGCCTGCATCAACTTACAAGACAGGCATATTCTTGATGTGAATATTATTTTGTTGAGCATGTGGCTTGGCCATAATGGTCACCCTGTAATGGACCATAACGCGCTGACGCGGGCTTTGGATGTTTCACGGCGTTGGAATAAGGATGTTGTCTGCGGGATTCGTGCTGTGCGGCTGGCACTTAAAGATGATTTCTCACCGATATCAGCTGAAAATTGCGAAATTTTGCGGAAAAACATTTTGTCACTTGAAATTGAGGGTGAACATCTTGAACACATGGCGCTAGCTTCAACGGTACAATCAGAACCGAATCCAAAGTTAGAGCCTTCTTTGAGACTGGCTATTTGCACAGCAAACCTCGGATTGTATTTGACCGTCCTTGAAGCAAAGTTGGGTGAAGAGGATTATGCCGATGTCAGGGTCATACTTTCCTCGACATTTCCCGATCTGGATGAAGAGGTATTAGAGTCTGCTATGCAGTCTTTTTCGGCGATTTAATGAAAGCCGGGAGTTGATTGGAGAATTGTTTAACTTACGCCGAATAGTGGCCCCAGCACTTTGTAGTTTGCTCGTTGTAGGGTGTGCGGAAGTCGTGAAAAAGACGCCACATGAAGTTCATGTTGATACGGGCGAACTTGGACAATTGGTGCCGGGATCGCGTCATTGGCTGGCTCTAATTTCAGCTAGAGAACACTGTAGTTCACTCTCTAAAGAGACAACACTTGAGGATATTAAGGAAGGTGTAGTGATCTATCGGTGTACAAGTCCGAAGTAAGCAGGTCTTATCTGATGTCTTTCCCTGACAATTTGCGGAAAGTGGCCCAATTTTGCTCTGCAAAATGTAGTTTGCGGCGTAGTTTGCTTTCTCGGGCACCCGAATAGATGTCTTGGGGGTTCTGCCCCTTGTTTGCCAGTAGCGCTATTTCCTTCTTGATCCGGTGTACTTCTAATCTGGCCCAGTGCTCCCGGTTAGTACATTGCTGCGACCAGCTAAGGTCATAATCGCTTGGATAAGAGGCACCTATCGGTACCGGCCCATCATATCTCTTATCCAAGTCTTTGATCGGTGAAGAGGTGATCATTAAATATTAGAAAAGGTAAAAATACCTTATATATACTAATAGTTGATCGCAGTATTGTCAAGAAAAATAGGTATTTTTACCTAATTCGAGTCAGGATAGTTTTCGGGTGACTTGGATCACATGCCCAACGACCTCAATTTCATCTGTAATGAAAATGGTGTCGTAACTGTCTGTGCTGTCGGGTTCCAATCGAGCCGGTTCGGTCCTAAACCGTTTGAAGGTAGCGTCACCATCGTGTTTAACGACATAGTACTGCCCCGGCGATAGCGTCCGATCACCAAAGTCTACAATGATAATGCTGCCGTCGGGTGCCACGCGGTTCATGCTGCTTCCCTGAACCCTTAGAGCAATGAGGGTATCACGATTATGGGTAATGGGTATGAATTCTTCGGCACCACCAACAGCGTAAGGATCGTTTGTTTCTGTTAGTTCGCCGGTGGAAACCCAACTCACGAGTGGGACATCCTGCACAGAGTTGATGCGGCTGGATCCCTCATTGGATTGGAGTTCTAAAAGGGCTTCCATTGTCCAGTCAAGGCCGCGGGCAATACCCTCAAGCGTATCTCTCCTAGGATTCCTAGATTTGCTTCTCAGGACATTCCGAATGGCGTCTGGTGTAAGACCGCCATCAATCGACGCCCTTCGTGCTGATTTACCGAGCTCTCTTAGACGTCCTTGGATTCTGTCAGTCAACGCAGTCATTATGTGTCTCCTACTGTCGCGGTATTTTAACCGTAGAGTCCCAAAATGCCGATACGGTAAAAATACCTTAAAATTCGGTAAAAAACCCGTATTATCGGTTTTCACGATGAACAGACAAAAAATTCCACTTAAATCGGTTCGCAAGCGGGTAAGCGCTCTAAACAGGATGGAGCAATCTTCGCGGCGGACATGGCAGCAACGTGAACTCAGCGGTTTTGATCCTACAGAAGTGATCGATGGCGAGTTCGATAGTGTCGATCTTGATACCGTGCTTCGGGATATAGAGTTCAGCGACCGTATCGCAGGTGATGAGACATGGTCGGAATAATCTGTTTTGGGAGGAGGAGTGAGGATGCGGCGAACCCGTAAAGCCCGGTTGAAGCAAACTATGGTGATCAAGGAAGAAGAGTCCTTTACACCAACACTCCAGACCGAAGAAAAACTTCGCAAGGATACGATGATCTCGTTGTTGGCAACTGGGGACATTTCTTCTGATCACGTGCGTGTGGCGGAGGAATTACGTGCGGTTTTTGAGACCGTGTCTCGCGGTATGTTCCCGGCGAGCAGCTGGCGTGCCGAAGCTAGCCCGGGTCGCATAGACGGCAGAGAATGGATTTTGTGGATCGTATGTCGGATAGAGAGGCCATGCTTTGGGAACGGTGCTATCTCCCATGGACACGGCAGTTGAGCTGCGAGATTGCGAGTGGTGTCCCGGGGACGCGATGGCTCCAAATGGTGATCGACCTCGTGGTTGAAAACGAGTCATTAGAGGTTGTTGAACAAAGGTATCGCTTGGGTGAGGGTGTAGCATTGGGTTTTCTGACGAACGCGTTGGATCGATATTTGGCGATCCGGTGTGAGATGTCTCGAAAGGTTGGGGTTTGAACTGTCACTCTTAGACCTGATACATTGATGCTCGTAATTCGGGGTCGGTTTGATTATTGTCCCGAGCCTGATCTTTTGAGTGTCGATGACAGCTACAAAAAATACATCCAACGGTGGTTCAGCGGCGGCTGCAATGCTAGCTATAGATCGCGCGTCGCATGATTTTCGGCGCGGTCGGGCAATCCGTATTCTTGATGACGTGGGAAACTCAGTAATAGCGGTTGCCTCCGAGATGAGTACCGATCTCGCTATAGAGAGATTGTCAGAAATTACTGACAATGAGCCGTCTATTGCGATTACCCATCATCGGGCGCGAACTTTAAAGGTTCGGCTATATACCGACGAAATTGTACTGATTCCGTTTAAGTCATGGCGGACCGCCGAAATCGCCCGAACAATTGCTGACTCAACGACTGATTTAGCGAATCCTCTGCGCGGGCCATATACGGCTAATCGGGATCCCGTTAGTGCCGCCAGTATAGCGGCTGTACAGCTCGCTAAGATCGCGCGTCTTTTGCCGTCTGTGATCATGGCTCCCTGTGTAGCGGGTCGCGATAGTTTGATTGATGAAGATGGTATCGCGTCGATTAGAGCTTCGGACGTCATGTCTTATGAAATGGATACGGCGGGCTCCCTTAAGCAGGTAACAGCTGCGCGCGTGCCACTGGCTGATGCGGAGAATACCCGGATTCTATCTTTCCGGTCACCTGATGGCGGTCGTGAACATCTCGCGATCGTTATTGGTGAGCCCCCGACGGATCGGCCTGTGCTTGCTCGTCTTCATTCTGAATGTTTCACAGGTGACCTTATTGGTTCTTTGAAATGTGATTGTGGGGAACAGCTTCGTGGCGCTATCGCCCAAATTTCTGAAGAGAGTGCCGGAATCCTATTGTATCTTAGGCAAGAAGGGCGGGGCATCGGTTTGACAAATAAGCTCCGCGCTTATGCGTTGCAGGATCAGGGTTTTGACACTGTGGAGGCGAACGAGCGTCTCGGCTTTGAGTCAGATGAGAGAATCTTTCTGCCTGCAGCGAGAATCCTAAAGCAGCTTGGCTTTGATCAGGTTCGTTTGATGACAAACAATCCTGATAAGGTAGAGGGGTTAACGTCGTTTGGGATTGAAGTTTTGGAACGGGTTCCGCACGCATTTCCGTCCAATGATCACAATGAGTTTTACCTTTCGGTAAAAAAGGAAAAAAGCGGTCATCTTTTGTAGGAAAAAAATCCTTGACAAAAAGAGATGAGGATTGTATGTTCCTACCATGCCAACAAATAAATAAAGCTCCGCAACGCGGGGCTTTTTGTTTGCCTATAATTTCTGCAAAGGTATTTAATGAGTACACGCCGAAAGGCGACCGTCGGAGACGGCCTCGCAACCTTGCCTGAATTTGCAGCGCGTAACCTTTTGATAAGGACAAAGCAGGGAGAGATATCACCTCTTATATTTAATGACGTTCAGGCAAAACTACATTTAAGACTCGAAGACTTACGGAAACGAACCGGTCGTGTGCGGGCGTTGGTTCTCAAGGCTCGGCAGCCCGGGGTTTCGACATATGTTCAGTGCCGCTTTTATAAAAATTTGCTCCAGCGCCGAGGCGTACAGGCATATATCCTCACTCATCAACGAGATGCGACTGATGTAATTTTCGAAATCGCCGAACGGTTTCATGCGAATAACCCTGATCCTAAGAAACCGAAGACCGCGGTAGCAAATGCAAAGGAGATTTGTTTTGCAGAAATAGAGAGTGGTTATCGCGTTGGGACGGCGGGAAGCAAGGCGGTAGGAAGAGGGCAGACCTTCCAGCTATTCCATGGTTCAGAAGTGGCACATTGGCCAAACCCAGGCTCCCACATGGCGGGCCTTATGCAGGCGGTTCCTGATTCAGATGGTACTGAAGCTGTGTTGGACGATACGACCGCATCGGACGCACGAGCTAGCCTCGCAGCTCAGGCCGACCTAGATGTTCCCAGCCAGTCAGAAGCAGAAGCGGGCACAGCGACGGATGAGAGAGTCTGGACCGCTGAACGCATTAAGCAAGCAATCTTGGCGTTAGCACCTTCGCCGCCACCTGCGGAGACGATTCCGGCTGGCACGATGTTTGATTTTGCAGGCGCGGGAACAGTGCCTAGTGGTTACCTACTATGTGATGGTTCATCGGTTTCACGAACGACCTATGCCGATCTATTTGCCGCTATTGGAGAAACTTGGGGTGTCGGCGACGGTTCAACAACATTTGACCTTCCAGATACACGCCGACGCGTTGCAATTGGTGCAGGAGGAACAGGGTCTGGTGTTATAGGAAATGCTATTGGAAACATAGGTGGGGCAGAAACACATACACTAACTATTGGCGAAATGCCGAGCCACAATCATACTTGGGATTATTCTTCTACAGCCTTTAACCATCCAACGTCGGATGGAAATATCGGAAGTGGTTCCCAACTCCATATTGCTTTTAATTCCTCTACCAATCCGACGGGTGGGAATGGGTCCCATAATATCGTTCAGCCATCTTATGTAGTTCAGAGAATTATAAAATATTGATAGCGACCTAAAGGTGTCGGTATACAGTCAACATGAAACGGATAGCATCTAATATTGGGTTGACAGCAGTATCCATTATTGTTGGCGCGGTCTTGATCGAAATTTTTACCCTTAGATTTCTTCTTCCTGCTCTTCCTCTAAGGTTACATCACCATTTTGGCGCTTTAGCAGTTCTCGCGCAGCCTACTAAGGACAATACTCTTCCAAAGGATTATACTCTGTTGCTCGGAGATTCTTTTGCTCAGGGGCTGGGCGACTGGCTGTTTACCGCAGATCATTCGACCAACGCCAAATTTCACTCGTTGCATGTCATACGAGATATTACTGGCTGGGATGTCGTTTCAATGGGCTGGGGTGGAAGCGGGAGTCCCACTGCCTTAGTTGGTCAACCCATGTATGGTTTTACGATAATCAACTCTTCGCCCTATTTAGAGCTTTTGCCGCCAAAACGAATTGTAGCGTATTTCTACGAAGGAAATGACCTAAACAACAATACGACCAAGGGCGATAACGATGATGTGGAAGCAGAAATCCGGGACGCTCATCGGCGCATTGAATATGATATTAAATCGATTAAGCCGTGGTTCTTCTGGGTTACCGGGGCGCTTCGAATAGCGCGACACAATTTTAAAGTTGCGATGGGTTGGCAAAAACCTAACTTAGTACATTATCCGCCTGCGCCCTCGTGGCAAACATGGAAAGCTGGGCCCAATAAACTCAAACTTAAAAACCAAGACGTTTTCGCCCCTCCTTTGCAGGCGCCCGCACCCTTGCTTTCGGAAAATACAATTGGGGCAGGAGTTAAGGTTTTTTCTGAGAGTTTACTAAATTTGAGAAACCGTTTTCCAAAATCCGAACTCTTTGTAGTTTATATACCTGCTGTGATGACTAGTTATCGTCAAGCGGGAAAAATGGGATTGGCACATATCCAGGTAAGGGGACGACCCAAACGACGGGTTTCAATTCGGCAGATGGAGAAAAGAAGCGACTTTATTTGCAATTCAATCAATGCTGCGACGATTGAAGCGGGGGCGAGGTTCATAGATACGCGTTCGGCAATAAGAAAAACCACGGAACGACAAATCATCCATGGCCCCAGAGATGCAGCACATTTCAACAAACTTGGTTACCAAAAGTTAGCCATAATTGTCGTAGACGGTATTCGCCAGAAAATTCGCAACAATGAGTGCCGGGCTATTGCCTCACAATAGGAATAAAAACGAAATCTATTCCAACCAGCAAGACCCCGCATAAAGTCAACGATTCAGAATTTGAGGGACTGCTTTTCTTAACGCGTTTTTTAGTGCCGCCATATAGTGATAAGCTAAAGCATCCCTGCCCATATCTCTAACCGGTTTCCGAACGCTCCATTGTTGCTCGATATGCAGAAAGCGGCCGGAGGCTTTATTTGCGCTTTTCCGGCAAACATTGGAACTCCCATTGAGCTGCCGCCCCTGAACATTGGTGCGGGCGCAAAGTTTTCGATAATCGTATTTATCGTCTTCGGTGTCCTGGCAACTCACAGCTAATTCCGGTTGCCCCAGCTTCTTCCGAATTTCGTCTCTTGTTCTTCCCGCGATACCACCATCTTTGGATTGTTTTTGTCGCGAGCCGTCAGATAGTACAAATTTGGTTTTTGTGCCTCTGCCTGAGAAACCATGCAGCTGGACAAAAATAGCTTTCGGCCAAATTTTTGAAAATAATACATGCGTGGCGTGAAAAAGGTTTTCCTGGCTGTGCGCTGGGTCTGAAATTGGATAACGAGTTCTGCCTTGGCTGCAGACTCTTGTTCGACCACTACATCGTGATTTTTTCTCGGATGCACATCTGTTGTTTCCCGAAATAATCGCAGCCCTCCCACGCAATGCCTGCAAGAGGAGAATGGCCTGTATTCCAGTTGCCCTGTCTTTAACAGGGTGAGGGGCCTCAAAAATAACGTCGCGTTCGGCTTTTTCAGCGATAACTATATAAGGTTCCGCTGCTTCCCCAATAGGTCCGATTAGCCAAAAAAACTGGTTGTCGTGCTCAAAAACCTCTACAGAAAAGCCATCTATTTCTGTTTTCTTAGCGCCAGATTTAGGGGGACTTTTCCGAACCAGGTTTATTGTGCGTTTGAGCTGAGAGAACCGATCACTTAAGGGCTCTGCATAACCAACTGCTTGGTAGTTAGCGCTTCTAATCCGCTCTATTAACGTTTCTGCGTTTACTGGAAAGCATTGAACGCAGAGGATCCAGAGAGGCGCAAATAAAAAGGGGAACTTCCAGTCTGACATGACGGATTTCCAATGGCGTTACACGAAGACTATATTTCAGGGTCGCCCGCAGTCATATAGTCCCACAACCTTTCGTAAATTCGGCCCGTTCCAGTCGCCCGAATCTTTGCCTGTTCTTCTGTAAAACATACTGATTCATCTTCCGGAGCAGACGCCATAACAGCCAATTCCGTTATCGCTGATTCCTCCAGATAAAAAGCCATCACAATGCTTTCTTCCACTGAAGGTGCGACACAAACTGCGCCGTTTCCACGCATGACGATGGCTCTCGCTTGACCCAAAGTTCGCGCGAACACTGCTGCTTGCTCGTCTGAACGAATTAACAACGGGTCATCCCAAAGAGGGGGGGGGCAGGAAAAAAATACGATCCAAATCCAAGTCGGGCTCTTGGTGTTTTCCTAAATGTTGAGAGAGTCATCACGTTTCTGGGAAAGATCCGACAAATTCCGTTTACATCGCTTCTAGCAGCGTAGATTTGTTGATGACAGCAGACTTCGCCGAGGACGCCGGATGGCAATTCGCCTGCTATGGGAACGACGGTTCCATCTTCGCCGGCATTGATCAAACCCATTGGTTTGGGTCCACAAACGAGGAAACTATCATCGTCTAACCTTGCGCTTACGTGCCCGTAGGCGTGAACGAGGTTGTGCCGCGCAAGGGCACGCGCAGCGAGACGGACTCTTTTTTGAGTCTCGCATATCGGTTCACCAACTAAGCCAAACTCTTCGTCAGCTATTTTAATTCTCAGTCCCGAAATTCGGGGATATCTGGTTTCGCACCCCAGGCGCAGAATGCCTCAGGCGTAAACGGGTATTGACGGGGACGATAATTGGGATCCTCAATAATTTTAACGCCGTGAGAATACTCGTAGATCATTCCGTCCGGCCCTTCATAATAAAGGAACATAGCACCGGATGTTACGTGACGGCCTGGACCAAATACGATGTGGACCTGTTTTTCCGAAAGGAAGTAGTACGATCGCATGATGTCGTCGATACTATCTACCTGAAAATTTATATGTTGAATGCCATGCTTGTCTGCGGGAAATAGTGCAATTCGGTGATGCACCGCATCGAAGGACAAGAGACCGGCATCCCCGATCCAATCGTTCGGGTGAATGTTAAAGTACGTCGTCCAAAATCTTTCATCCCGTAGTGCATCGGTCGTCTTTAATCCGACGTGGCTGAATTCACTGATGCCAGCATCTCGTGTTGGAAAATAACGTCTCGCTGATTTATGCGGTCTTAGAACGATCTCAAATTTGTTTCCCGTTGGATCAGAGAAACTGAAAAAATTTCCAACGCGACGGTCAGCTTTCCCACCTTCCGACCCCCATTCAACATCTATTCCGGCGCCAGCCAATTCGTTGAAAGCCGCTTCTAGGGCTATGTCGCTTGCTACTTCGAATCCTACAACGTGTTGCTCTACACCACCCTGCACATAACAAATGTCATGATCACGTTCGTCGCCGCGTACATAGATGCGGTCATCTTCTCTACGGACTTCCTGTAGGCCGATTGTTTCGGTGGCGAATTGGACAGCCTCTTCGAGATTGGCTGCGCCGACGCGCAAATAGGCGAGGTCTATAATTTCGATCATACGACTATGATAGGTCGCAAAAGCTTCGGCGCAAGGCTTTCGAGCGAAAAGTCTTCTTCGGTATGACGGTTACGAGCCGTTACTCGCAATTCGTTCTCTTAGACCCATTAACTCACCGCGTAACTCTTCGATTTCTTGAAGATCGCTGCTGAGCTCACCTAACTTTCCTGCCGGCTCGGAGACGTCTTCTTCTGTTTCCATTGTAACCGGCCCAACACCTTCCTCAATTTGACCAATTAGATCACGAATCCCTGGGCTAAGAGCGGCCGTTTGATTTTCTGAAAGACCGCGTGTTTTTTCTTCTTCCACGAGGCCGGGTTGAATATCGGGCACTTCATTTGTCCCATCATCTTCCAAAGACTCTTCGATTGCTAAAATTAGGTCGTCAGTTCCGCTAATTTCGTTTGTTAGGAGGCTTTCTTGAGTTTCAGTCGATGTGTCGTCAGCATCAATGGACAATAAATCTTCATTGCCCCGTGTGAGAATTTCCGCTGAATTGTTCTCCAAAAGAGTCTCGGCCATCTCTTTGATTTGTGGCACGGACTCATCTGACGCGCGCTCCAGGTTCGTTTCTACAGCTGCAAGTAAAGTCTGGATTAAGCTCGTGAGGTCGTCCCTGGTTTCCTCAAGCTCGTTGATTTGTTGCCGCATGTTCTCAAATTCAATTTGTTGATCGAGATACCGTTCGCGTATTTGATCCCAAATATCAGAAAGAGCGGCACTTTCCCGTTCCCGTGCCACATGGGCTGTTTTTAAACGGGCATTAATCAGCTCTATTCTCTGTTTTAGGCCATCTATATCTGGCATTTTCGCCTAACCTTCAGTCATGATTTCTGACGATAAAATAGCGTTTGATCGGTTTACAGTTTGTTAACGCTAACGCAGAGCTTTCTCCAAAATGGATCATGCGTTGACATTGCCAAGTCCTTCGGCGAGTTTGCCAGAGTTGGACACGACGATTTCACATGTCTCCGACCATATCGAAATGGCTTTAGAATCTATTCTTCATCATATTTCCCTGGCGGGATTATTGCTTTTAGGAGCAATTTTGCTGACGCGTTACATGATGAAGAGGCAAATACTGGCCCTGCCTAACCATCGTTCATCGCATGAATTGCCAACTCCTAGTAGCGGCGGCGCTTCAATCGTCCTGATGACCCTGATGGGCTGTTTGGTCATTTATTTGGTTTGGGGTCAAAACGCAGGATGGAGCCTTTACATGTTGGGTCTCGTGATTGCGTCGACGGTGGTGGCTGCTGTTGGTTTCCTTGATGATCTCAATCGACTAAAGACCTTTAAAACCAAGCTTTTATCGCAAATCATCTCTGTGGCAATTCTGTTTGCGTGTGACATCGTGATTGAGCGGGTCACGTTGCCTTGGTTTGGACCAGTCGAGCTTGGTTTGTGGGGATATCTGGTGACATTGATTTGGGTGGTGGGATTGACCAATGCCTTCAATTTCATGGATGGTCTCGACGGAATGGCAGCCGGCACAGCGATAATTGCTGCAATGTTTCTTGCACTAATTGCCTTCAGTCAATCGTCTGATCTTATCTTCGCTCTCAGCTATATTGTTTTGGCGTCCTCATTTGGATTCTTGTTTTACAATTTTCCCAAAGCTCGCATCTTTATGGGGGATGTTGGGAGTCAATTCCTCGGTTTTATGTTTGCGGCCCTTGCTGTGTTAGCAAGGAAGAATGATGTTGGCCAAATTTCTTTTGGGGTCATGCCAATTCTTTTTTTCCATTTTATTTTTGATACGTCGTACACATTTGTCCGGCGTTTGCGGGCAGGTAAGGTTGTGACGGAAGCGCACCGCTCTCATTTATATCAACTGGTCAATCAATTGGGGTGGTCTCATCCGAGAGTTAGCCTGTTATATGCCGGTATGTGTTTTGCGCAGGGAGTGATGGCAGTTTGGTTCGTCGGCGCCTCGTCAACCGAGCAGAGTTTGATTGTCTTGGCTTTATTTTTCCTTTATAGCCTTTATTTGTTGATCATAATGCGTACAGCCCGAAGCAATGACCTAATCTAGGGTTTGTATTTGCTCCTATCGACCTCGCCGTCCAAAATTTTGTATAGTTGTAGAAAATAGGCTCACAATCGGGAGGACACAGATATGGCGCGCGAATTCGAAGATCATTGCTGGCGCGATTTTATTGATGCTGAAACGCAAGAAATTTATAGCCACTACAAGCGTAACGTTTTCGTTGGCGATAACGTCGCGGTTCTCATGGTGGATGTCTATAAAGCGAGTTATGAAGGCGGGCAGCAAAAAGTCATTGATGTCATTAAAGAGCATCCCAGCTCGTGTGGAGAAAGGGCTTGGGCGATGGTTGAGCCTGCCAAACAACTTCTCAGTGCGGCGCGGGCTGCGGGTATCCCTGTAACCTATTGTACCGGTGATACGAGAAGTCAGTCGAGCAATGGCAGGGCGACAAATCGTCAAGTTCTTGATGAACATGAAGAGTCATACGAGATTCTCGATGAATTAGCGCCGCAGTCAGACGAGCTTGTCGTTTATAAACAGCGCGCGAGTGCGTTTTACGGCACACCTTTAATGTCCCACCTCACGCAAATGGGCATTCAAAGCTTAATTATGGGTGGTGGAACGACAAGTGGCTGCTTGCGTGCTGCGGTTCAGGATGCCAAGGCAAATGGATTTCACGTGACGCTTGTTGAGGAGTGTTGCTATGACCGAACAGCAGTCAATCATATGGTCAATTTATTCGATATGCACCACAAATATGCGGACGTTATGCATCTTGACGAAGTGCTGGAGCACATTGAAGGTCTCGGCGATCTGCAAAAGGCAAGTTGATTAATCGGTATTCGCTGCGCAGGCGTTCGTCATTGCAGTATTAACAATTTGTTGCTCGAGCGATTCAAAAATCTCGAAGCCAGCATCATTGATGTCTCCACGCGCGATCATCGCCTCCTTAAGCCACATGATTGACGTTGAGATATCTGGATCATTTTTTTGACGAAATATTGCGGTCTCGAGAATACCGATCCCGTGGCATTTTCGAATCCTATCAATTAACCAGGAAGACGCGTTTGCGACAGCGATGACATCATTGCCGTCAACAACGGCCCATTCCATCCCGTGCTCATCCGCGAATTTCGCAGCATTGCATTCCCCGTCGCGAAGTGTGTTGTCTTCCTCTCCTGACTGGAGGACGCGTTCGCATATGAATAGCATCGGGAATTTTCTGTCGTGAAACGAATTCAATTCTTCCTTGGCCGAGGAATTTTCTATCTCTTGGGAGCTGATATTGCATATGACTATCGAGTTATTCGAAACTTGATCGTCCAAGAATTTGATGGCCGTCCTTTCTGCCGTGTTCAAAAGGTTTTCAGAACTGGGGACGGTGTCACAGATTTCTGCAGAGTTGTCTGTTGTCTCAGGTTGGATTTCGGTGGCAGTCACAATAGATGAAAAAACGTCATTTGGGCTGGACATAAAGTTTCGTAATAACTGCTGGCTGCTAATGACCTGATCGTTGGGCAAAACATTGCGTGATACGCCCGCCAGTAGCGTCTCACCGGCAAACACGGTAGAAGCAGAAATCTGTGCTTGGTTCAATCCCGCGATTGCTTTGCCGGTTTTTTGAATTCTAAGCATTTGCCTCAGGATTAACTGGAGTTCGTCGCAACTCCACGTCGTAATATCGAGTGGGTCCGCAAAAGTGTGAGTGTCTGAAAAGTCAAAGATGTTCCAGCCTGAAGAGGACTCTGTTGGTACCTGTTCGAGGTCAGGCGTTGAGGCTGTGGAGGAAAAAAGTTTGCTTCTGCCATAAAATCGAGACGATCGAGTAATTCACGGATACCCACTGCGCCATCTGGTGGTGGGTCTATCGCGACTGCGATTTCACGGAGCACACTGCTGGACGTCTGAACAGGTGCCAAAATTTCATCAGGCGTTTCGGTTGACGGCTTTTTGTTCGGTTGTCCCATGGATTTTTCCCCTGTCAGCCAAAAACGGCCGAATACACATCCAGAGGGTAAACGCTAGTTACAGCCCGTTAACAAAACGTTGCACTAGGCGCGGGCAGGAGGGCTTGTTGTAAATCAAGCTCGTTCTTTTGGGGATAGCTGTTCCGTCCATTCATCGGGAATGACGCCAGCCTCATGTCCACGACTTAAATAATATCGCCACAGTTTAACGGAATGATTGGTTCGCTTAAAATTGGCCGCAAATTCATCGGACTCTTCCTTGGAAAGTGGCTTGGGGGTTCCGAGGCGAGACGCATCATATAGAGCCCGCGCATTTTCGTCGAAATGTACCGCGTCGACCATTAGGGCGGGGATGCTCTCTGAGCCGATAACCGCACCGTGGGCTCGTAAAAGAACAGCGTTGTGATCGCCCATGGTTTCAACCATCGCACGACCGCGTTCCTGTGTATCAATATGCCAGGATTCCGGATGAATTGGTATTCCACTCGACCATCTATAGGCGTGATTTTTCATCGGCACGAGTTCTACGCCATCGACCATCGTAAAGAGCGTTGCAATTTCAGGGTGCCAGTGGAGTACGGCGTTTATATCAGGCCGCGCGTGCATAATTTCGGAATGAATTTCTAACTCATTGACAGGACGGGCATTAGGATCACCATCAAGAACGTTACCATCTAAATCAATGACATAGATATCTTCAGGCGCCAGGTCATTCCGGCTCGCGTCAAACGCCTGAATAAGAAGGGTTTCACCATCTGGCAGACGCTGACTGACATGGCCGCTATAGCCCAGGACGCCTTCATGATTTAGAAGCCGTGTGCAAGCCGCGACTTCAATTTTCGCTGTCTCGACAGCTGAATTCGAGAAACCATCCATCCTGTATTCTCCTGTTGGCCCACGGATTTTTTGCGTGACCGTGCCCAAACCGCTAAAAGGGTTAAATAAGTGTCTGGGACCCTCTTCTGAGTGTCAAGCCAGCCAGCCGTATATTCAACGATTTACTGAACCGCGAATACTATGAACGATACTCCGCGCGACGACATACCGTGGCAGACTCAAGCCGCGATCTATGGCGCAGGTGTATTCAGTTTTACAATGGTGCTGATCTCTACGCTGATCATGCCGCTGTTAGCCATTAGACTGACAGATTCTGCCTTTTTGATCGGCCTGATCGTTGGCTCCCGGTATTTTTTGACATTGGTTTTATCGATCCACGGTGGAGCCTTGATGGACCGCTTAGGTACCAGGCGGATCATGATAGCATTTGCGGTAATCGCAGTTGTTGCGCCGTTTTTGTTCCCTCTCGCTTTGCTCTTACCTGTTGCGACAGCGATCCCAGTTATCATCCTTTTGCAAATGGTCGCGGGTGTTTCAGATGCGATGGTTTGGGTTGGTGCCCAGGCGCTAAGTGGGCACGTCATGAAGGGTCGTCGACGGTACGTTGGCCGGATGACATCAATTGTAAGGTTTGGTGCTTTTTTTGGCCCGACCCTTTTCGGTCTCATGTGGGATCACACCGGAATATGGCTAACGTTTGCGCTCATGGGTGTTTGGTCTGCTATTGGCCTTTATTGCGTTCTTAAAATACCGCGGTCGTCTGAGGAATCTGAGATTGTGCACGATGCTCCCGTTCGCTTGGCTGACCTTGTTCCCCGTATCGCCGACTATCTTAGCGCGTTTCGCTTAATCGCGATTCCGGCAGTTGCTCTCATTTTATTGGTGACAATGGTGAGAATTGGGGCAACGGGAGTCCAAAGCTCATTTTATGTCGTGTTCTTAAAGGAAGTTGAGATTTCGGCGGCTGCAATTGGATTTTTAATCGGCTTTGCCCAACTCATAGCCAGTGGCGGGTCACTTCTTGCGTCGCCACTGGCGCGTGTAGTGCATCCTCATTGGCTCACTATCTGTGCTGTATTTATGACAGTCGTGACAATTTCGATAACACCTGTTCTTGTTTTTGGGGCGCCGGTTTGGGTTACGTTGTTCTTGCTGGCGACGGCGATTGGGTTACGTGGTCTTTGCTTGGGAATTAGTCAACCTATGGAGATTTCCGTACTGGGACGGGCAGTTGCCAGCACGGAACAGGGAAAAGGAGCGGGGTTAAGAACAGGGGTTAAGAACAACTGTCAACCGGCTAGCAAGCAGTGTCGTCCCTCCTCTGATGGGTGCGGTTGCCGAATTTGTCGGTATTCGTGACAGTTTTTTTGTTATGGGCGTAGGGCTCTTAATAATTTTGGCATGTGCAGTCGTATTCGTGTCACGGAACCCCGATTTGGGTCATTCCAGCAGGGGATAACCCATGGTGAAACCGGACACGCCCGTCATCCCGATTAAGACGCAACTCGCCGTTTACGGCTGCGGCATGTTTGCTAACAGCATGTCGGTAATATCGGGAATTATTGTTCCGCTTTGGGTGGTCACTTTTGAATCTTCGGCTATTCTCCTCGGCATCGTTTTTAGCGCCCGTCATTTCCTTCCCTTGATCCTGTCCATCCACGGCGGTGCTTTGATGGATCGTTTAGGGACCAGACGCGTGATGTTGATATTTGCTGTTGTTAACGCTGCCGTCCCACTTATTTTTCCGACAATGCCTTTCGTGTGGGCGGCAATTTTTCTCCAAATGCTTGCCGGTTTGTCGACATCCATGGGGTGGATGGGAGCACAAACACTGATCGGCCAGGTCATGAAGGGTAGTGCGGTCCATGCCGGTCGACTCTCCTTTTCATTAAGACTGGGTCATCTGATAGGTCCCCCAATGATCGGCGTGGCCTGGGATATCGGAGGGGCCTGGGTAGCATTCTCTGTAATGGGCGTGTGGGCTTCGTTTGGTTTTTTCTCTGCCTTGGCCCTACCGTCACCAACGCTAAACTCGCATCAAGTGGAGAAGGTTACGATATCTGCTCTGGCTCCGCGATGGGGCGACTACGTTGCGGCTTTTCGTATGCTCGCAATCTCTGCCGTCTTTTTTGTCGTCATTGCTACGATGTTGCGCAATGCAGGAAATGTTGTTCAAACCGGTTTCTATGTTGTGTATCTTGATGACGTCACTGGCCTATCGGGAATATTGATCGGCGTCCTCACATCAGCTGCTGCTGTCGTTGGTGGAGTAGGCTCACTGTCCGTTGGACACCTATTACGCTTTTGGTCCGCCCACTGGTTATTGCTGGCCACGGTAGCTGGCTCCGTCATTTTTGTCTGTGTTACGCCGTTACTAGGGGCGTTTGCATTTCTGCTTGTTGCAAGCGCGCTGCGCGGTGCTTCGTTGGGTATAAGTCAGCCGCTTATGATTTCGATTCTAGCGAAAGCGAGCGGCTCAAATGTTCAGGGAACCAGTGTGGGACTTCGCAATACTGCCAATCGACTGGCGGGGGTGATTGTCCCTTTCATAATGGGCGTCTTGATCGAGCTGTTTGGAATGGCGAACGGCTTTTACGCTATTGGTATGATTGTCGTCGTTATGCTTATCGCAACTGGATTTTGGCTCAAGAAGCATCCGGAAATAACAAATGTCAGCCAGTAGCGACGAAAAACCTGTGACATGACTGAAAAAATACCATGGCGCATACAAGCCGGAGTTTATGGCTCAGCGGCCTTTAGTAATACCATGCCCAATATGGTTGGGTGATCGTCCCGATCTGGCTACTGCAGCAGGGGGTTCCCGGCTGGCTAATTGGAATTACGATTGGTTGTCGACATATCGGCCCGATGCTGTTGGCAATACATGGTGGGGCTGTCATCGATCGCCTCGGCGCACGTCGTGTCATGATTGTCTTGGCGACGATCAGCGCTGTCACACCACTGTTGTATCCGGTCACGCCTTTTATCTGGGCGATCATAGTTTTGCAGTTGGTCACCGGGCTTGTGGATAGTCTTGGTTGGGTTGGTGCCCAAACATTAGTGACCAGGGTGATGAAGGGTGACGCCACCTATACGGGCCGGATGTCATTTTGTACCCGCCTCGGATTGCTAATTGGGCCGGCGATAAGTGGTGTCGCCTGGGATCATCTCGGTCCTTGGGGTGGATTCGGATTAATTGGTTTGTGGTCAGCAGGGATTCTTTATTCAGTACTCATTTTGCCGTCGGATATTGATCACCAAGCCGATGGCAAATCTGAAGAGCAAAATAAGCAATGGTCGATGAGAATGCTTATTCCCCAGCCGGCTGACTACATTGCCGCCTTTAAACTTCTTGTTTTACCAACGATATTTTTTGTAATGGCAATGTCGCTATTGCGACATTTAGGTGGCGGCATTCAGGCTTCTTTTTATGGCGTTCATTTAAAAGATATTGGAATTTCTGCGACCACAATCGGATTGTTAATTTCTATTAATGGTGCCTTTGGCTTGGTGGGCTCATTGTCGGCCGCTCCATTGCAACGATATTTTCGTGCTCATACGTTGCTGCTGTTTCTCGTGACAGGATCCATAGCATTCGTTGCAATTACCCCTTTGCTTGGCGACAACGTGACATCTCTGATGTTGGCATCGGGTGCGCGTGGTTGGGCCATGGCCGCGAGCTTAGTCTTCCTAATCTTGATGATTGCCCGCTATGCAGATACAGACATACAGACATGCAGGGAAAAGCGATGGGGCTCAGGGTAACACTTAATCAGATGACTTGGTTTGCCGTCCCTATAGTAATGGGGGTTGTGGCCGAAATATTTGGGCGCGAACTAAGTTTTTATGTAGTTGGTCTAACAGCGACTGTTATGATTGTGGTGCTCGGATTGTGGGCGAGCTGGCGGAATATCTTTATGTGATATGTTTCAAGACAATGGCTGTTTTGAAGTTTAGCGCAGTGTTGTCACGCGACGTCTTGTTGAGACAAAGTATTTGATATAGCTGCTGAAATTTCATTGGCAGCTTTGCTGGTCTTGTCGCTATCTTTGAGTGCAAGTCGTATCGACATCGCAAGTTCGGGGAGGAGTTTGAGGTCTTTGCCCTCCGGGCAGTTGAACGCAAGTTCGAGGCGGCGTGCGACAGTAATTATGGTTTCGAACAGGTTCCGGATCACTTCGTATTTTGTGCCTCGAATGCGGCGAATCGAGTCTTCGCCGGTGCTCACAAGGTCTTGTAAATGACCGATTAAAGGTCCGTCGACATTATCTTCTTCATAGGCGGACAAAATTTTCTTGGTCAAGTATCCAATGTGGCTGCCATTTCTAATAATCTTATCGAGATTTACTTTGGCGATCGCCGCATCGAGCATATTTTGCGAAGCATTGGTGTTATCTTCCCCCATAATTTTGGACTGTAAGACATTCGGCACATCAACAGTTTCAAGGGCATCAGTGCCTGGCCTGGCGGAAGTTCTGCGGTCCGGGCCGATATAGTTTGACGTGACAACGAATGGTTTTCTGTTGAACACAAGTGTTTCGATACGTTTGGCCAATTGTCCGCGTGAAGCCGGCTGGATAAGAAGGTCATCAGCGCCAGCGTCGAGTGCTTGATGGACGAGAGCTTCTGAAGGTTGCCATGTTGTGACGATTATAGACATGAACGGATTCGTGCCGATCCGGTGATGCCGGATATCGTCCAGCGTTTCACGAATGTTTCCATCTGGCAGGTCGAATTCAGTAATCATCAATTCTGGTGGGCGTGTTTCGAGTACCTTCAAAATTTCGGCATTACTCGCCGCTGTCCTGATTTCCCGGAATTCGAGATCAGTTAAGGTTTGTCGAAGGCTGGAACTGTTCTGTGTGCGAGGCGAGACCAGCAAAAGATCGACACGGTTATAGAATGTGCGAGTATTCATACCAATTCAACTTAACCCGTTTCCTGTCGGTTTATCTCTCCAGCCTCTCAAACTAGAATTAAGAAATTACTATGGATTCGAATAATATTTTTAGGAAGCATTTGAATAAAAAGAAAAATTTAGAGTTGTATGATTAAGTCCGCATCCCAATTTTCTGCCAATCCGTTTGTTTGTATTCTGTTTGACGGAATATGCTTGCCGAAATACAATTTGGCGCAGTGATGAAAAATTCAGAACCATTGCATCCAGGGCGAATCCTATTAGAACGAGCGATGGAGCCCCTTGGGATTAGCCGCAATCAGTTGGCTAGGGATATTGATGTTCCGGTTGGACGAATTAGTGATATTACCAATGGTAAGCGCGGGATCACGGCGGATACGGCGCTACGTTTTGGCCGGTATTTTGATACTGGGCCAGAGCTTTGGTTAAGACTTCAAGCGGAGTATGACCTCCACGTTGCACGGAATACGACATGGTCGGAAATCGAAAAACGAGTTCGGGTTCTTAACACACCTTCGGCGCAGTCTTCGCCAATGAGCAGCTCTACTGGCTCGCCCAGTTCGGAAGCATTAGCGTCAAATAACTCCAATACGATGGAGCCAACATCTTCGACAGCCAAAGATGATGGTGATGGTCCTAATAACATGGGTATTCCGCCTGCGCCCAAGGACTAAATGGTCGTTTCCTGATTCTCAAAAGTTTCAAGTCGTCGGCAAATTCGCTGAATAGATAATTTCTATAAAAGGAAGCGAATTTATCGAATTGAAGATTGTCGACGACTCGTTGACGCCTCACGTCGTTTTGCCAAATACAACTACCTGAAAATATTTATTTCTTTGAAAAGAACGCTCTCTACAGAAGTGTCTCCAGCTTCCTTAACAGCGTTGCGTAGTTTTTGTTTGATTGCTTCCGTATCGAGATGGGCGCTGCCATCACGCGCTTGCATACGGCTCAAATCCGCAGCCACTTTGGTGACGATGTCGGATAGTTTTTTGTCCATCATCTCGGTCTGTTGGCTATTCTGAACTTCCAGCCCTACTCTGATTTGAATAGTGCGATTCCCCGTCGAGGTTCGATAGCTCGTTGTGACAGCGGGCAACTCGTAAATTATGCCGGAATTGTGGCTATCTATTTTAGCGCTTACCGAGCTCAAAGCACCGGTTATCTGGTCGCCAAAGAAGTAGGCGAGGGCGGCGTTTCCTGCGAGAATAATGGCAACAGTTGCTGCAAGCATTGCGCCGCGTCGGTTCTCAGGTTCTTCGTCGTAATACTCGTATTTATCTGATTTTCTTGTAGGTATAGGTCGTTTGGTGCCCTCTTCAGATGCCTTTTTTGAACGTTCAACTTTGTCGTCCTGCTTGTAATAGCTGAAGATTGTTTTTTCGCTAAATATGCCATCTTCCTCGACATAGACTTCTTCAATAACTCTTACGCCGTCATAAATCCTGTTACCGGCGAGTTGGTTTGCGGTTGTCAGGGCGGACTCCCGTTCTACGGATCGCGATTCAGTAGTCCAGTTCCCTCTCTGGAGGATTCGCACTTCGTAGTTGTTTGCACCCATCGACATAACGGTATTCCTTAAATTACGTAGGTATAAAAGTATTTTTATTATTTAATGAGTGCAAGTAATATCAAATAAAATAAATTTAGTATTTATTCATAAATAAATATAAATGTAATAATTAAATTAAATAAAATTTTATATGTTTTTTTCTTTTAAATCGGTAACTCTGGTCAATCTTGCGTCCAGTCTTTCGGCGCGGTACGAAACGAGCTCTAAATTGTGAATGTGACAAAGGTTAGCAGGATGGCTGATTTAGTTGAAGCAGTCGTGATAGGGGCTGGCGTTGTTGGGCTTGCTGTCGCCCGTCGTCTCGCTATGGCAGGACGCGAGGTGATCGTCCTGGAAGCCGCGGATGCAATAGGGACCGAAACCAGCTCAAGAAACAGCGAAGTTATCCACGCTGGAATTTACTATCCCAAGGACAGTTGGAAGGCCCGGTTTTGCGTCGCGGGAAAAAAGGCACTTTACAAATATTGCCAAACGCACGGTGTGGAACATCAAAATTGCGGAAAGTTCATTGTCGCAACCAATGAAGAGCAAATTTCTGAGCTTGAGCGCTTAAAGCATGCGGCGACAACCAACGGGGTTCCCGATCTGGAATGGCGAACGCCAGCAGAAGTTAGCGCAGAGGAACCAGCAGTATTTTGTGTCAAAGCGTTATGGTCCCCTTCGACCGGTATCATAGATAGTCATGGTTTGATGCTTGCCTATCAGGGGGATGCTGAAGCGGCGGGGGCGATGATTGCATTTCATGCACCTGTTGTAAGTGGTTCAATTGAAAGTGATGGGATTGTCCTGACAACGGGTGGAGAGGCACCCGCGATACTTAAAGCACAAATTGTTGTGAATGCCGCTGGTCTGCACGCGCAAAAAACGGCGTCCTCCATCGACGGTATACCGAAAGAATCGATCCCGCCCTGTTTCTACGCCAAAGGAAATTACTATTCACTTGTCGGCAAACCGCCGTTCAGACGACCGATCTACCCGGTACCCGAAAAAGCGGGGCTTGGCGTCCATGTAACCGTTGATCTAGGCGGCCAGGTCCGTTTTGGCCCTGATGTCGCATGGATTGATGAGCTAAATTATGATGTTGATCCGGCACGCGCTGATGCCTTTTATTCTGCCGTTCGGGCCTATTACCCCGATTTGCCGGATGGATCTATTCAACCAGGTTATTCTGGCATTCGGCCGAAGCTGCAGGCCCCGGGGGAGGCGGCGCGGGATTTCCTGGTACAGGGAGCGAGTGAACACGGTATCCGCAGTTTGGTGAATTTATACGGTATTGAATCCCCGGGATTGACAGCCTCTTTGGCGATTGCGGATCACGTTGCAATGCTGCTCGGAATCAATGAACCGGGTGAAATTTGAACAAAAAATTTACCGCTGCCGCCGTTAAACGGTCTTGACAAAAAAACGGTGAATGTCCAAATCCTACCCTGCCTTTTTTTAGGGGTTGGTTTGGCGAGTTGATTTTTGTCGGATTCTCTTAAGTAAAGCCAAAAGAGAAAGATGATGAAGGTTGATAACCGCCCCAATTAATGGCGCGAAACAACTGCCGTGAGAACGGTGAAAATGGGAGGAGATGCAGGCAATGGATCGCATGCTCCAAATTGAGGGGCTAACGAAGCAGTTCGGTTCGTTTACTGCCGTCGACAATATAAGTTTCAGCGTAAACCGTGGTGAAGTGCTCGGGTTTCTTGGACCCAATGGTGCTGGCAAGACTACGGCAATGCGGATGGTGACAGGTTTTCTGACACCAACTTCTGGAACTGCCTATGTCGGAGGTCACGACGTAACAGCCGAGCCTTTGGAGGTTAAACGGCGTATCGGGTATTTACCCGAAGGCGCTCCTTTGTATGAAGATATGACGCCCAGTGAGTTGCTGGCTTTTATTTCTGATGTGCGGGGTCTGTCCGGCGCCAGTAAACGAGAAGCAATCTCAAGCGCGGCAAGTCGAATTAATATTGAACACGTCATGCATCAGGCAATTGGTACCTTGTCTAAAGGGTACAAGCGACGCGTTGGTATCGCGCAGGCAATTCTGCATGACCCTGAAATTCTCATTCTGGACGAACCAACCGATGGTCTGGATCCGAACCAGAAGCACGAGGTACGGAAGCTTATAAATGAGATGGCCAAGGACAAGGTTATCGTAATTTCAACCCATCTTCTTGATGAGGTAGACACGGTTTGCAGCAGGGCAATTGTAATTGCCCAGGGCAAGATCGTTGCAGACGGCACACCCGCTGACCTCGAAGCACGATCCGAATTACACAACGCTGTAACACTTCGCCTGCCGTCAACTCAGTCTGATAAGGCAAAAACGGCGATTGAAGCTGTTGCTGGTGTTGATCGTGTTGATGAAGCTTCGACACAGGGTGGCTCCATCACCATGACAGCCTATCCGAAGGATGGGCAAGTCGTGATTGATGAAGTGAGCGCGGCTCTAAAAGGTGCAGAGATTAGTGTACAGGAAATTCAGGCCGAACGCGGACGCCTCGACGAGGTATTCCGGCGTATTACAACGGCGGCCTAACGGAGATAGTTATGGGGACAAGTTGGGCAATCTGTAAACGGGAATTGCGTGCTTATTTTACGACCCCGCTGGCCTATGTTTTTATTGTCATCTTTTTGGCATTGAACGGCGTGACAGCATTTTATTTTGGGGCGCTATTTGATCGTGGCCAAGCCGACATGCAGCCTCTATTCGGTTTTTTACCGTGGTTGTATCTCTTTCTTATTCCTGCGATTGCCATGCGACTATGGGCAGAAGAACGCAAAGCAGGAACACTTGAGCTTCTTATGACGTTGCCCGTTTCGACGTTCAATGCGGTTTTCGGAAAGTTTCTCGCGGCATGGATTTTTGCAGGCATCGCTTTGGCACTGACATTTCCAATTTGGATTACCGTCAACTATTTGGGGGACCCAGACAACGGCGTCATAATTGCCAGTTATCTTGGTGGCTTTCTGATGGCGGGGTCGTATCTCGCCATTGGTGGTTTCGTTTCATCGATGACGCGAAACCAGGTCATCGCCTTTGTGATCGGTGCCGCGGTTATCTTTCTGTTTATGATGAGTGGGCTGGAATTGGTTCAATCGGCATTCCGGGGCTGGGCACCTGATCTCGTTGTCGATCTGGTTCGCTCATATAGTTTTCTGGTTCATTACGATGCTATCGTGCGTGGCGTAATTGATATTCGTGACATGATTTTCTTCGTGTCCATCATTGGTGTCTTCCTTTTTGCAAACATGGTCGTCGTAGACCTTAAGAAAGGGGCGTAGGGGCTGATCATGGCAAACGGTATTAAATCCTGGGATCGTGCAAAGTTAGGGCTCGCTGGTCTCGCAGTTACATTTGTATTCTTTGTAGCGCTCCATATCTTTTCGACGGAAACATTTCGAACGGTTAGTGTTGATTTGACGGAGGAAAAGATTTTTACGCTGTCGGAAGGAACCAAAGAAATTCTTTCCAAGGTGCGTGAGCCTGTGACTTTGCGCCTATTTGTTTCCGACGAGTTGGTCAAACAAAGTCCGTCGCTGAAAGATTATGCCCGCAGTGTTCGGGAGCTTCTCGAACGTTACGTCCAACTGTCAAACGGTCGAATTAAGCTTGAAACTATTCGTCCAGAACCTTTTTCGCCTGAAGAAGATCGCGCTGTCGGATTTGGTCTGCACGGTATTCCTATCACCCAGGCGGGTAATCTTGGCTATTTTGGACTGGCAGGAACCAATACGACCGATGACCTGGATGTTATTTCCTTTATTTCGCCGCAGCGTGAGCAATTCCTTGAATATGATTTGACCCGTTTGGTCTCGAACCTAGCCAATCCTAAGAAGAAAAAAATTGGGTATGTTTCTTCATTGCCGATTGGTGCCGATCCGATGAAGCGGTACGCGCCCTGGGAGGTTATTTCTCAGCTACGTCAACGTTTTGATGTCGAGCGTATTACACTTGAAAACCCAATCCCCAAAGACCTCGATTTGCTGCTGGTAATTCATCCTCGGGATATGGATGACACTGATCGTTATTATATCGATCAGCATGTCATGCGGGGAAACAACACCATCATCTTCGTTGATCCCTATTCTGAAGAGGCGACGCGTGGCAACCAAATGCAACGCCAACCGCCTGACGACGGATCTGATTTAAAAGAACTCTTCAAGGCCTGGGGCATCAAGTACGATAAATCCAAAGTCCTGGGTGATCGCATCGGTGCACAGCGCGTGAGTGCAGGGCGGAACGCACTTGGGCAGCCGATTATTACGGACTATGTCGCCTGGCTGACCTTGAGTGGCGATCGCATTAAAAAATCCGATGTCGTGACCGGTGAGCTTGAGCAGATCAATATTGCAACATCCGGTTATCTGGAAAAGGCACCAGGGGCTACCTACAAGATGGATCCTTTGCTGACCTCCAGCCCGCAATCGATGTCTTTGAATGTCTCGCAAACAAAAGCCGATCCCAAGCCGACGGAATTGATAAAGAATTTTAAGCCGACCGGTAAACCGTTCGTTGTTGCGGCGCGCTATACAGGGAAATTCAAAAGTGGCTTCCCCGCTGGGCGTCCAAAAGACAATATTCGCAAGGAAATCCGCGAAGCGGCTTTGAAAAAGGGTGAAGCTGTTCCTGATTTTCTGAAGCATCTCAAGGAAAGCGTCAAACCAGTTAGTCTGATCGTTGTTGCAGATACAGACATTCTGGTTGATCGTTTCTGGGTGCGTCAGCAGGACTTTTTCGGTCAACGCATTTCAGTGCCCGTGGCCAATAATGCCGATTTCCTGACCAACGCTGTTGACAATATGGCAGGAACTGCAGCGCTCATCAGTCTCCGGAGCCGTGGCGTGACCAGCCGCCCATTCCACAAGGTTGATGAAATTAAACGCGCTGCTGAACATAAATACCGCGCGACGGAACAGGCTTTGCTTCAGAAGCTCAAAGAAATTGAGGTCAAGCTGAAAGACCTGCAAACCAAAGAGACCAAGGAAGGCAAGACCGTTATTTTGTCAGATAAACAAAAAGAAGCTATTGAGAAATTCCGGCGAGAATCAATTTCGATCCGCAAAGAATTGCGATCGGTGCAACTGGCGTTGCGCCGGGATATCGATCAACTCGATGCCAACCTTAAGGTCATTAATATTGGTTTGATGCCCGCCATTATTGTCGTATTCGCCGTAGGGCTCGGATTGGTACGCCGCCGGAATGCCCGTCGGCATCAAGCGGCTGCGGCCAGTTAAGTTGATAGACGTAGATTTTACCTGAAAAGATGTAATGTCATGACTTCACGATCTTTCATCATATATTCCATTGTCACTGCAATTCTGGTTGTCGCTGCGATTGTAGCAATCAGCTCGCGCCCAGCCAGTACAATGATCGCAAGGGATCGCGCCCTCATCTTTCCTGGCGTTGACGCCAAGTTAAATGATGTAGCGTCCTTTGAAATCAAATCTGCGGATCGGGCATATACAATCAAGCGGACATCCGTCGGCTGGGGTATAGCCGAACTAAAGGGCTACACCGCAGATTTTAACAAGGTGAAAACGGTTCTTGTTGAACTGGCTCAGCTGAAATTTCTCGAAGCGAAGACAAGTGATCCCAAGCGCTACGAACGTCTCAATCTCCGCGATGTGAATACGAAAGGTGCAAAGTCCCGCGAGATCACCGTGCGCGATAAGGACGGCAAAGTTATAGCGTCAGGACTGATCGGAAAACGCAATGAAGATTTGTTTGGAAGCGGCCGGGGCGGCACCTATATGCGCGTTGGCGGCAAGAAACAAACCTGGTTGGTTGAGGGGATTGTAAGTACAGGCAAGGGGCCTGCAGACTGGGTAGAGAAAACCGTCGTCGACATCAAACGGCCTCGCATCAAACGGCTTGTTATCCAGGCACCTGGCGGTGGCCTTACTGTGGTAAGCCGTCCTCTCGCGACGCAAAAAGATTTCCGTTTGGCAGATATTCCCGCGGGTAAACGACAGCGCGGTCAATGGGAGACCAATGATATGGCCAAAGTTCTCGATAAGATCGAGTTGATCGACCTTAAGCGGGCTGAGGAAGTTCCCATGCCCAAGGACAAGCTTTACAAGTCCACGATACAGACTTTCGGTGGATTGTTGATTCACACCGAAGCCATCAAAGCGGGTAAGAAAAAATTCTGGGCTCGCTTTTCAGCATCGGTTGATGCGGGCGCTGCCATCGACGCCAAGAAGGTAAAACAGGCAGCCGACATCTTTAATGCGCGGCACAAGGGCTACGTTTACGAGGTCAATGAGAAAACCGGCAAGAAGCTCACCTGTGACCATGTGAACCTTTTAGAAGGTGCTGGTCTCAAAGCCTGCGCGTAAGTCTAAAACCCTTTATAACGACGTAAGGTGTTCACGGCCTTCTGGTGGTGTGCGCTTTGTTGCGCGTGTCTTGGATAGAATAGGACTGGCTTATGGGCTTCCTTCTTTTGCGGCCTGAAGAAATTCAGGATCTGGTGGATATGGGTGAAGCCATTGAAGCGGTCGAAAAGGGCTATGCCAGTGGGCATCGCTACCCGGTCATTAACGCACCACGTCGACGAGTGCATTCGCCAGCAGGTGTGCGCATCAGTAATTTTCCTGGCGGTGTAGATGAAATGAATGTCATTGGGGCGGCAACGCGTGCAGATCACGTCATCCAACTCGATGACGGTCGTAATCAGGAGTACGCCTACCGCGAACATCCAATCCACGTGTTGAACGACTCCAATACCGGCGAGCTATTGTCGATTGTTGTCGGAGAACCTGTTGAAAAGACCTTGGGTTACACCAGCCTCGTTGCCCTGAGAACGGCTGCGACATCCGGTGTTGGGTTCAAGTATATGGTGCGGGAAAATGCGGAGACTGTAGGGTTAGTTGGGTCGGCAGGGCAGGCCGCAAATCAATTGCTTGCTTTGCTGTCGGTGAGACCCCGCATTAAGCGCGTTAAAGTATATAGCCGAAGCGCGGAAAACCGTTCCTGGTTTGCTCGTAAATATGCTCAGAAATTTGATATTGAAATAGAACCGGTAACATCCATCGAGAAGGCGATCGTCGGAGTGGATGTCATCATTTGTGCGACCAATACCAATGTCGTTTTGTTCGACGGAGATCTTCTTGAGCCGGGACAGCATGTCACGGGAATCATCGGCGGCAATATGCAGCTTGTCCAAGATGGTTTCCTGAAAGCAGCGCGTCGCGAGATCGATAATCGAACAGTCGAACGAGCCGATATTGTCGCGACAAATCTTCGAGGATCTGTGATCTCCGAGAAGCAGGGCGATCTTTATGAACCGATAGAGCAGGGCATTATTGCGCTGGAGGACATCATTGAGCTTGGCGAACTGACAACGGGTGAAGCTGTCGGTCGTAACAATGAAGAAGAAATCACCTATCACAAAAATAATAACGGGACCGCGGCCTCCGAGATTGCCGTTGCGATGTTGGTTGATGAAAAGGCGAAGGCGGCCGGGCGGGGCATAATGATCGATCTTATTGATCTGGCAGTATTGCAAGAGGAGTTTGCCCGATGACACGTCGTGTTCTTTTACTCCGCCCGCAGGAACTGCAGGGTTTGGTTACCATGAAGGAAGCCATCGATATCATCGAGCAGGGCTATCGCGAAGCAAGAGACTATCCAGCAATTTCGGCACCACGCCGCCGGGTGCATTCGCCCGGTGGCGTACGGGTGAGCAATTTTCCTGGTGGCGTTCACGGGCTTGGCGTTATCGGCACGGGTGAGCGGCCTGATAAGTTGAACAAGGGTGGCGAGAACCAGACCAAGGCGTTCCGTGGCTACCCGGTCCATTTGGTTCATGATTCCAATAACGGGCATTTGCTGGCCATCATGATTGGTGGGGTCGATGAAAAGACGCTGGGCTTTACCAGCGTTATGGCGCTGCGGACCGCGGCAACCTCAGGTATAGGGTTTCGTTATTTGCCACGACAGGATGTCAAGGTGGCTGGCTTGTTTGGCTCAGCCGGTCAGGCGGCAAACCAGCTTTTGGCGCTTCTGACGGAGCGACGTTCAATTACTAAAGTGAAGGTCTATAGCCGAGACCCCGATAATAGGCGGAACTTTGCGGAGAAGTACTCGAAGCGGTTCAATCTAGAGATCATACCGGTTGATACGCCTGAAGCCGTGATCAAGGGGTCAGATGTTGTACACTGTGCGACCAATACCTCTGTCCCGTTGTTTGACGGAAACCTGCTGGAACCAGGACAGCATGTCACCGGTATCATCGGGTCAAACGTGCAGCTTGTAAAAAGCGGCTATCGGTCGTCTCGCCGCCGCGAGATCGACGACCGTACCGCTGAACGTGCGGATCTGATTGTTTGCAATCTTCGTGAAACTATTCTGACGGAAGAGCCCGGCGATCTACACGAGCCCATCGAGAAGGGGCTGGTCAATTTCGATGATATATTTGAGTTGGGTGAGCTTGGCACGGAGCTGTGTCCCGGTCGGACAAGTGACGATCAGATCACCTATCATAAAAATACCAATGGCAATGGGGTTGCCGACCTTGGCATCGCCATGCGCGCCTATGAACTTGCCAAACAGGATGGCCGCGGAACCTGGCTGGATTTCGCTGAACCAGAAGACCTGCCGCAGGCGATTTAGACTATAGCGATTTGCCCGTCGGAATGTTCATATCGACATCCAGCCCGTCGACATAGGTCAGTGCATCTTCTATTGTAACGACGTCAGCATATTTGGCATGCATGTCGCATAGATTGATGGCATGGCTTGCCTGTGATCTGTCAAAGCAGCCTTCTTTAACCACGGCGACCCGGTAGTTATTGCTGAAGGCATCAATGACTGATGCCCGGACGCAGCCGGATGTTGTGGTTCCTGTCACGAGCAATGAGTCAGCACCTAAATCATTCAGAAAGCCCGAAAGCGGGGTGCCATAAAAGGCACTGGGTTTATGTTTGTATATGACAATATCCTCCGGTGACGGAGCGATCTCATCCATGATTTCATTGCCATCGCGGTTGAAACCGCTGGTCTTTGGGGCCGTTACGTCTTCGTCGGTGCGGCTGTTTTTCCAGGCCCAGCCACCAGCGTCCCAACCGTCCTCGCGAACAGTGCCGGTCGTATAAATGACCGGGATGCATTTCTCATGGCACTTGTCGATTAATTTTCGAATATGGGGGAGCGCGTCCCACGCGTCTTCGCCGCAGGAATTATGAAATTTCTTAATTGAGTCCAAAATCGGTTCGCGTTTATCGCCGCAAAAATTATAGCTCACGTCGATTACGAGGAGTGCCGGTTTTTCACCGAATCCCGCTTCAGCGCCAAACCCGCTTTTCTCAAAAACCTGCTTGTCGCGCTCGGTTAAAAACTCATTCCAGATCCGTTCAGCCATTTTAGGAGCTCCTGATTTAAAGCGCGGTGCCGGTTGGCAAATTGTAACCTGCTTCGACCGTGTCAATGTAGTCGAGGGCCTCTTGCGTAGAGACGACATCGGCGTACTTGGCGTGCATGTCACAGAGATTTATTGCATGGCTGGCCTGTGATCTGTCAAAGCAAGCTTCTTCGGCAATGGTGATCCGAAGATTTTCACTAAACCCGTCGAGGACAGATGCCCGTACGCAGCCTGATGTCGTGGTCCCCGTGACCACGAGTGAGTCCGCGCCGAGATCATTCAGAAAACCGGTTAATGGCGTGCCGTAGAAAGCGCTCGGCTTGTGCTTGCGAATAACGATGTCCTGCGGGGCCGGGGCTATTTCATCCATAATGTCGTTACCGTCACGATTGGTATCCCTGGCGTCCGGCGCACCGGTTGGAACATCTTCCTTGCCGCGCGAGCTTTTAAAATGCCACGCACCTTTGTCCCAGCCATCATCGCGCACTGTGCCGGTGGTGTAGATAACCGGAATGCCTTTGTCGTGGCACTTATCTATCAGCTTCCGAATATGCGGTAGGGCTTGCCAGGCTTCATCGCCACAGGACGTGCGCCATTTTTCGATTGATTCGAGAATGGGTTCACTGCGTTCGCCGCAAAACGCGTAATTGACGTCGATAATTAAAAGCGCAGGTTTCTTTCCGCCGCCTGCCGTCGCGCCATAGCCGGAAGCTGCAAACACTTCTTTGTCGCGTTCTGTCAGAAATTTATCCCAGATACGTTCTTCCGCCATGGTCTTGCCTCCCGGCGTTAATGGTTCCAATATGATCACAATAGTCAGTTCAAAGTCTATGCCTCGGACGACGGGCACGCAACTGACGCAGCTGACCCCACTATAGGAGAAAAGCCATGCTGAATATTAGTCGCATACATCATATCAATATTCGGTCGACCCCAGAGAAACTGGATGAAACCCGTGATTTTTATCGTGATGTTCTCGGCATGATCGAAGGCTACCGGCAACCCTTTAAGGGGCACGGTTACTGGATGTGGCGGGATGATCATCCCTGGGTTCATATTTCAACGACAGGGCCCAAGGATAATCCGGTACTGCAGCCCGAAAGCATGGATGCAGGCTTTGGCCATATCGCCTTTGATTCAACTGGCTATCAGGATTTCAAGGATCTATTGGATGAGAAAGGGATGAAGTATGACGAGCATCCCACTCCGGATAAGGACATGATGCAGATCTTTTTCCCTGATCCCAATGGCGTGGTTGTGGAGATGGTCTTCGATATGGCCGAAGTTGATGCCGCCAAGGCAGTTCAAGGCGCAGCGGCTGCTGAATAGGTCAAATAACGCTCATGTTCGGTGGATGGCCCATGAGCCATTCCCCTACAGTGCGGAAATGGGTTTTGCGTCCCTGAATTTGTAAGGCAACCGCGTGGATATCGCGGAGGCGTCTTTCAAATGGCCCATCCATAAAGATTGAACTCGTACCAGCGGTGTCGAACAATGTGTCGACAACGGCTTTTGCCTCGTGAATAGCATGCGTTGCCGCGAGACGGATTTCCAATCTTTGTTCCAGGGTTGGTGCACCATTGATCAATGCTTCCTGCCAGGCATCTTCGACTTCTGTGAATAGATAACGCCGCGCACCCCGTAATTTGGCACGCATGCGGGCTACCTCATCCTGAACAACCGGGTTGTCCTTGAGCACATCCGCAGCGTTACGGGGTTTTTTGTTCTGGGCTATCTCGAGAAACTTTTCGACGACAGCGGCGCTTAGTCCGAGCGCGACTGATGCAAAACCCATTGCATAAATCGCCATGGTCGAAAAGTTATAGAGAGTTGAAAGATCGTCAGTGCCCTCGATCATTGTGGCCCGAACGATGGTGTGTTCAGTAGGGACGAAATGATCCTTTAGTTGGAACCCATCACTGCCGGTATTGCGGAGCCCAAATACGTACCAGTCATCTGAAAGCGTGGTTTCGCTGGCGGGAATAAAGGCAGTACGAATTTCCGGCTTGTCACCTTTGCCCATACGAACTGAGCCATCAGGTTCATGCACAGGGGAGCAATGTGTTGCCAGCCAGGTGGCATGATGACTACCGCTGACGAACATGGTCTTAGCAGTTACCAGATAACCACCATCAACCGCTTTTGCTTCCGCCTTGCCAGGGCCCCAGGCAAGCACGCCATTTGCGTTGTCACCCCAAATTTTGCCACTGATCTCTGTGTCGAGATATCCACCAAGCATTGAACAGCCGCTACCCTGGCCAACACACCAGGCCGCGCTGCCATCATATTTGGCAATTGCCTCGATAACCCGGCAAAACACTGGCAAGGGGAGTTCTTCGCCACCAGCTTTCTTGGCCAACAACATACGAAATAGCCGTTTTTCGTGGAGTGCCGCCATTGCTTTGCCAGTGAGTTCACGGATTTTCTCACCATCGGCCGCTTCGGCATCCAGGATGGGGCCAATCTCATCGACCCGCCTGACCCATTCCTGCGCCATATCAGCGTAGTCGATCACTGGTTTTGAGGCTTCATTCATTGGACTGTCTCATCGGTGTCTCATACTGCATTACAGCTTACCTTGATTATGGCGTTGATCGCCGGTGCTGTCACCGTATCGCTATAATAATGAAATCCGATTTGCAGTTTAAGTCCCTGCTGATACCCTGTTTGCAAAGTAACGCGCGCGGGAGACGAGGATGGCGGGGAAAGCAGTAAAGTTCGATCATTCAAAGGAAGATTTAGGAAATATTGTTGGGTTGGAGCATGTCAATCTGCTGATTTCGGATCAGCAGGTTGCGACGACTTTCTATGTTGGCGGCCTCGGCCTGACACGCGATCCGTACATGCAGACAGGTCTCGGCAATATGTGGATCAACGTTGGTGATAGCCAGTTCCACCTGCCAACACGGGGTACTCAGGTTCTGCGGGGCACTATCGGTTTGATCCTGCCTGATCTGAAGAAATTGGTTGAGCGGCTTAAATTAGTTCGAAAGGATCTATCGGGCACTAAATTTGGTTTCAAGACGCCCAAAGGCGCCAGGTATGTTGAGGTGACATGTCCCTGGGGAAATAAGATTCGATGCCATGGTGCAGGAAAATCAACGGCACCACTTGTCCTTGGCATGAACTATACGCAGTTTTATGTCCCGGTAGGGACATCCAAAGGAATCGCGCGGTTTTATCGCGAGATTATGGGGGCGGATGTCACGATGGGTCGTTGGGATAAGGCTCCCGCGGCACGCGTGTGCGCCGGGCATCGTCAGGAACTTATTTTTAGCGAGACCAGGAAAAAAATTGCGGAATTTGACGGTCACCATCTGCAAATTTATATCGCGAACTTTTCCGGTCCCTATCAAAAACTGCTTGATAGAGGCCGTATCGCGCAGGAATCCAACCAGCATCAATACCGGTTTATCGATATTGTCGACCCAGACGACGGAAAACTTCTCTTTAAACTCGATCATGAGGTGCGGGCGATGACACATCCGTTGTATGGTCGCTCGAAAGTTAATCGCAACCCGAATCAATCTAACGCGCTATTTGCCAAAGGGCATGAAACCCAACCTTGGCTGGCGTCAGCAACAGGGAGTTAAGTAGAATGCTCGAACTTTATACATGGATGACCGATAACGGTTACAAAGCCCGCCAGATGGTGGAGGAAACCGGTATCGAATATGACCTGAAGCCCGTTAATCTGCGGAATAAGGAACAATTTGACCCGGAATATCTTAAAATCAGCCCCGGTCACAAAATTCCGGCGATCGTTGACCCTGACGGACCCGGCGGGAACAGGATTACGCTATGCGAATCCGGCGCCATTCTGAAATATATGGCGGAGAATTATGCGCCTCATCTTTACCTGGATGACCCGATACAGCGTATCAAAGTCGATCAATGGTTTATCTATGGCTCAGCAACCTGGACCACGTTGGCGCAGCAATATGGCCTGTTTATGCATCGATTGGGTGAGGATGTACCGCGGGCACAGGAACACTATACCGGTGTCCTACGTGACATGATGGACATGTACGAAAAGCATCTTGCAGACAACGAATATATCGCGGGCGATTATTCGATTGCAGATATAACTGTCTATCCAGACATGCATGGCCATGGCCTCAACGATGTTGGCTTTGATGAATATCCCAATATCAAACGTTGGCACGATGCTATTGAAACGCGTCCAGCGGTTCAGACGGCATGGACGCCTTTCGCGTAAAATACCGGTATATCAAATTAACGGCCTGCCAATTTCTTTGGCGGGCCGTTTTCAAATCTGATGCACAACATTTCCAAATTGGAAAAATATCGATATTAATTTGACATTGGTTGTTTTTTCGACTTTTCTTCTGGCAAGAAAGATGCCTGTAGGCATTTTCTTCTGGCAAGAAAGATGCCTGTAGGCATTTCCAATAAACTTATTATGAGGGGATGAATGATGAAAATTGGTTCAAAGACATTTTCTAAAGCGATGGCTGCTGGTGTGGTGGCTGGCATTTGTATCGCAGGTGCAAGCACACCAGCCTCGGCGCAAAAGACGCTAAGCCTCACAGCGGTAGACGGTTACCCAACCCGCGCCTTGCAGGTAAAGACATTTATCAACTTCTTTATTCCGGAAGTTGATAAGCGGCTGGCGAAGACTGGCAAATACAAAATCCGCTGGAACAAAGCTTTTTCAGGCCAGATTGTTAAAGTCCGCCATGTCATGACCGGCATGCAAAAAGGCCTTGGCGATATTGGTGTTGTCACCAGCGTGTTCCATCAGGACAAAGTGCCATTGCAAGCTGTTGCGTATGTAACACCGTTTGTGACGACAAACCCTGTTCTGCTTTCTCAGACTGTGGACCAGCTCGCTGAAGAATTTCCTGAAATGAAGAAAGCCTGGTTGAAATATAATCAGGTTCTGCTGACCAGTTTCTCAGTTATCGATACCTATCAGATGTTCTTTAGGAACAAGATCACCAAGCTTGAAGAGTTCAAAGGACTTAAGATTGCTGGTGCTGGTATCAATATGCGCTATCTGACCGGGACGGGCGCTACGCTGGTTATCGGTTCGATGGTTCATTATTATAATAAATTTAAAACAGGCGTAATCGATGGCTCCATGCTTTGGACCCAGGCTGCGGTTGCTTTTAAACTCGTTGAAGGCGCCAAATATATGCTCAAAGCAGATATCGGTACGGCGAACTCCAAAGCGCTGACGATGAACCTCGATGCCTATAAGCGTATGCCGAAGGCTGTTCGTGATGTCATTCATGAAGTCGCTCATCTGTATCGTGATCATACGTCGCAACAGTCCATAAATGATGCCGCCAAGGCCTATGCCAATTACATGAAGAAGGGCGGATCCATTATCCAGATGTCTCAGGCAGCGCGGAAAGGTTGGGCCAACAATATGCCCAACATCGCAAAAAGCTGGGCGGCTGGTTTGGATAAGAAAGGCCTTCCAGGCACCAAGATGCTTAAATCCTACATGAACAAGATGCGGGCGGCGAAACAACCTGCACTACGTCAGTGGGACAAGGAGTAAGCAGGATTGTCTAATCCTGAGCCGAACGAGGAAGCGGGGCCGCAGCAAAGCGCCCCGCTTCGCCTTTTCGGGAAACTTGTCAGTGGCATGAACGCAACCGGCTCTTGCTGGATTGTTGTTTTGATGGTGCTGATTAATGTTGAAGCGATAGGCCGTTCTGCCTTCAACAAACCCATAATCGGCGTAATCGAGATGATCGAAATCTCGATCGTCGGCATTGTTTTTATGCAGCTCGCGGACTCCCTTCGTAGGGGTGTGCTGACGCGCTCAGATGGCCTTTACAATCAGGTTATGCGGCGAAAGCCAGCAGCGGGCCATGTTATGGCGATTGTGACTTACCTATTGGGAACTGTGTTTATGTTCATTGTCCTGTGGGGCAGCGTCCCGACCTTCACCGATTCCTGGTCTAAAGATTATTACATTGGTGTCGAGGGTATGTTCACCTTTCCGGTGTGGCCAATTGCATTGATCATCGTCTTCGCTGTCGCTGTAACGATGATTCAGTTCACCATTATGTTGAAAGATCACGTCCTCCATCTTCGCAAAGGTCAGTAAAGGTTAGGTCATGGTTGGCGTCGAAATTGGCATCGCTTCTGTTTTTCTTATTCTGATCCTGATTTATGCCGGTGTGCATGTCGCCGTGTCGCTGGGGCTGGTCTCCTTCGTTGGGGTGTGGATTTATCGGGATTCCATTGATGTCGCGATCAATCTGCTGGCGGCGGCAACTCACGACACCATTACCCATGCGGTCTTTGCTAATATCCCGCTCTTCGCCCTGATGGGTATCGTTTCCAGCGAAATCGGGTTGGGGTCGGATGTTTATCGGGTGGCCTATCAGCTCTTCCGGCGTGTCCGCGGTGGGCTTGGTATGGCGACAGTAGCAGCGAATGCTTTGTTTGCGTCGATTACGGGCTCTTCGATTGCATCGGCCTCCGTTTTTACCCGCATCGCTGTGCCGGAGATGCGTCGGTTTGGCTATACGCGGCAATTTTCGGTTGGGGTGGTTGCGGGTAGTTCCGTGTTGGGAATGCTGATCCCGCCGTCTTCGATGTTGATCATTTATGCCATCGTCGCTGAACAGTCTGTCGGTCATATGTTTATCGCCGGATTTATTCCAGGTCTGCTGCTTGCGACGGCCTTTATCCTTGGCATATTTGTAATGGCGCGCCTAACGCCAAAGTTCATTGGCGGTGATAGCGTAGCCGCCGATGCCGTCGAGCCGGACAGAATGTCAGTTTTCGAAATTCTTAAACTTCTGGCGCCGGTCGCCTTTCTTGTCGTTTTGGTGCTTGGCGGAATTTATACGGGCTGGTTTTCGCCAGAAGAAGCCGGTGCCGCCGGTTCACTCGGGGCGCTGGCCATCGGTGTTCTGAAACGCCGCCTGACGCGCGCTGGCTTGTGGCGGGTACTCGTGGAAACCGGTCAGATCACCGCTGCCATCCTGTTCTTGATTATCTCCGCCTCGATGTATAGCCGAATGCTGGGTGTTGCCGCGCTTCCAACTCTATTCAGCGACTGGCTGACCAGTATGAATCTCGGTATGGCAGGGCTGATGACGATTTACGTTATTTTGATGGTACTGCTTGGCACAATCATTGAAACGGCATCAATCATCCTGATTGTTGTGCCCCTTTTTCTGGCGTCTGTTGAGGCGCTAGGCGGTAATGTCGTCTGGTTCGGTATCGTTACGGTGATCGGTGCGGAGATTGGGTTGCTGACGCCACCGCTTGGTATCTCCTGTTTTACGATTAAGAGCACCATTCAGGATGCGTCCATTACGCTTTCGCATATCTTTACCGGGGCGTTCCCATTCGCATTCGTGATGCTCCTAGTGTTGATCCTGGTGATCGCGTTTCCCTGGTTAAGCCTCGCCCTCTTGCCGTAAGGCACTATCAAGAGATTCTGGACGACGGGATTTTCTGAAGTCATAGTAAACCCATATTGAAATGGAGGGTTCTATGGTTGCTCGCAGTCGGTTCTTTGCGCTTGGTCTCGTCTTTTCATTTTTATTCGTTTTGTCTGGCGGGACGGTGCTCGCGGCGCCACAAATTCTTGGTGTGGTTGCTTCTGCGGCCCCATTGCCCGTGACGTGCGCCGGTGGTTTATGCACAGCGGAATTCAGTGCTTTTTGTATGCAGCAACATCGGGTTTCGCCACGGGGTGGAACACCGTACCGAACGGCGAAAGGGACAATTCTGACGCTGGTGTCGACGGCGCCAGACGGAACCCAACGGTCAGTAGTTGTTAACGATAAGGTCTCGATCCAGTCTAAACGGGGACATTTCGCGGTGCGAGTGACCCTTCCGGAAAGCGCTGTCAGAGGCTTGGGAGGACAGGTGGCGGCCCTCGATGTCGGTGCATTGGCCTCGCTGGTTCCTGTTGCTCAGGCCGGAGATAAAACACCGTTGAGCAAATCCGAGATCGCACATGTTACAGGAGTGCAGCGCAAGATCGTTGCCAGAGTGCTGGCGTCGGATAGTGATCAGGAAACTGTCACTGTGGGGACCATGACGCGTTTGATCAGCGCTTTGCCGCGATGGGGCAGGGTAAGTGCAGAACGCCGTCGGACACTTTGGCGGGATGTCGTTGGACCAGAGCCGACAGAGGCCTCCAATATTGGTTTGCAGAAAGCCGCAAAGGAATTTCGGTATTGCCAGCACTGGGCGGATACGGGGCGCGGTTATGGGCTGCGGCATTGCCTTGAAGAGATGCATGATTTCAAGGCAGATCGCATAACGAAGAAGGCCTGGAAAGCGGTTCTGCCCGGCGGTTGATAGCTGGCCGTTAGTGGAAATCGCGTGATGGATACATCACCTGTCCGCTGCCACTCCCTTCACTGTGACGTGTGCTGGCTGTTCTCTCTGTTTTGAAACGTTGTGGCGTTTCCATAAGCGCCATTAACCGGTCAGTCATATCAGTTAATCGCCTGGCGACGAGATGAATGACGAGTCCCTCCCGTTGCAGTTCTCCCGTTACGCAGAGCAAGCGGGAGGCCAGCGTTTCCTTGCGGTAGCGCTCAAACAGTTTGGGCCAGACAATGACATTCGCGATGCCGGTTTCATCCTCCAATGTTGCAAAGATAACACCGCTGGCGGTGCCCGGGCGCTGGCGGGTGATAACGAGACCGGCAACAGTGACCTGTGTACCATTCTTGGTTTTCCCCAGTTGCGCAGTAGGCATAACTCCCTCGCTGGCCAGCCGGTCGCGTAACAATTCAAGCGGATGATGCTTGAGCGATAATCGGATTGCTCCGTAACCATAAGTCATCAGGGCCTGAAAACGGGCGGGCAGTCCCTGCTTTGCGAGCCTCAAGCAATGCTGCCGCCGCATCTGGTTTTAACCCCTTTATCTGGCGAAACCCCAGCCTGAGAGCTGGCCGGTTTTCCCGATCCGGCTCCAGCGTGCAATCCCACTCACTGTAATTGATATCAACAGGCCGTACGGTGACGCCGTGATCGCGAGCGTCGCGCACGATCTGGGCCGGGGCGTAGAACCCCATGGGTTGGCTGTTGAGCAGGGCACAGGCGAAGGCGGCAGGGTAATGACATTTAAGCCAGGACGAGACGTAGACCAGTAGGGCAAAGCTCGCTGCATGACTTTCCGGAAATCCGTAATCGCCAAATCCCTCAATTTGTTTGAAACAACGTTCGGCAAAATCGAGTTCATAGCCGCGTTCTGTCATGCCGCGGATCATCTTGTCGCGATAGTTCTGAATGGTGCCAAGGCGCCGGAAGGTCGCCATGGCACGGCGTAACCCATCAGCCTCAGCGGGGGTGAAGCCAGCGGCTACGATGGCGATTTTCATTGCCTGTTCCTGAAACAATGGAACGCCAAAGGTCTTCTCCAGTACCGTGCGGAGCGCTTTGGAAGGGTACTCGACCTCTTCTTCACCGCTTCGTCGCCGCAGATAGGGATGCACCATGTCACCCTGGATGGGGCCGGGGCGGACGATGGCAACTTCAATCACCAGATCATAAAAATTACGAGGTTTAAGCCTTGGCCAGCCTGTTCCAGTGTTTCACACAGCTTGTCGAGCAACCTGCCAGTAGCGGCGGCAATATCATCGCGATGGCCTATTGGTTCGGCAAAAGCCAATCGGGCGACAAGGGGTACTTTAGGGAGGATAGGAGAAAGTGGCTCGGCTGTTTTGCCGAGGGCCGCATCAAGACGTAAGCGGAATTCCTTTTCAAAACGTGCTGCCAGAGGTGCTCGTGGCATATCGAGCAGGTCTCCAATATAGCGCAATCCGACTTCATGCAGGGCGAGTGGCGCAGGGCAGCGATGGCCAGGGGAGCGAGCGCGGTTGGTGTTTCCCCAGTGGGGACGGTTTTGCAGATTTCATTTGGCGAAAATCGGGCAATTGCCCAAGCGCAGCCCAGCGTATCTGCCATGGCGGCGCGTGCGGTAAAGCCAAGCTTCTCGATACGGCCAACCATATCGCTGAGCATGGTTTCTTCTCCGCCGAACAGATGGGCGCACCCTGTTGCATCAAGCCAGATTCCAGCACCACCTGCGCCCTCGAGAGAGAGTTCTGGATTGTTTTCCGATCCGGTACTGGTCCATGGGCTATAGCGTCCGCACCACCGTGCTAGACGGGCGAGCATTTTTCCATCGGCTGCGGGCGCTGCGGGATGGACTGTGACCGACGGCAGGATGGCACGGGCGTTCGCCAGAGCCATGTGAAGGGCTAGCCCGGCCTGTTCGGCAGCATTATTGAGAGCGCTCAGGCATAGCCGGGCCTGTCGCTCCTGCACCAGGACAAGCGGCTTACCCTGTAAGGCCGGCGTTATGCGGCTGATCCGGTCGGTCGCAAACCGGGGGAGCCAGAGCGAGATGATCCGTCTCATCGCACCATTCCAGTAACCAGGCGCCAGGTGTCCCGCCCCGGCTTCGGAATAATGTGGTTTTCCAGCAGGCATTTCCTGGCTCGTTCAACATTGCCGCAAAGCCTCTGGGGTGGCTGGGGGTTGCCATGATCCGCCAGCGCTGTACGGCGGCAGACAGGCGAGGTGTTTTGGTTGCCGGGCGCAGAAGTATGGTCAGGGCGTCGTTCTCTTCAGCCGCGAGTTGCAAGCGTCGGCTCGCTGTCATGGATATTTCTTTGAGTTCGCCGAGAACAGCAACGAAGGAACTACTCCGCAACGCTTCTTCCATCGCCCACAGAACATCTGTATCGCGTGTGGCCTTGACGACCGTGAGACAGGAAGGGTCAAGCCCGTAGGGGGTTAAAGCGGGTGGGTAGATCTTCTCCGGCATCGGTCACATTGTTATTCAGGCACTACAGGACACGTCCATGGCGGTGTTTAAGAAGGGCTGCCAGCAACGTGATACAGAACCCGGTTGCGGCACCGGCATCAACAGGGCGATCAGATGAAACCTCGTATAACGCCGCTGGCAGAAATCCTCCGGCTGGAAGCTGGCGGTCAATTTCCGCAACGCCTAAGGAGAATAGCTTTTCCTCTTCTACCCAACCGGGTCGTTCAAGAGCCCGAATGCGGGCGCGTAAATCTTCCATATGCTGGGTTCCCTTTGACGCATGGTGGCGGGAAAAAGGGGGAGCAATAGTGTCCGGTGAAACTGTATCCCGGGGCATGAAGACCTGTTCTTGGTAATGTAAATTAAATGTTCTTGTTTTGTTCTTATCGTGAGTCAAAGCCATGAGTCAAGCATATGAATGATTCCGGTGGATAAACCGATAGCATTTGACCAGCACCGCAACCGGTAGGAAGATGCAGAAAATCACTTTCAGAAGGTGCCCTCATGGCCGTGACTGAACAAGATATTAGCTATCGTACGATTGATGATATGGAGCTCTTTGGACGTCTCTATCGTCCTGATGGCGATGGTCCTTTTCCTTATATTGTCGATGTTCACGGTGGCGCCTGGCGCAATGGTGACCGGATGAATAATCAGGTTATCCATCAACAGTTTGCTGCTGCAGGGATTGGGGTGTTCGCACTGGATTTCCGGCTGTCGACCCAGGTGCCCTATCCAGGACCGTTACAAGACGCGAATTATGGCGTGCGCTGGTTCAAGAAGAACGCAGAATCCATTGGGGCAAATACCTCTCTTATTGGCGGGTTGGGTTCTTCCAGTGGCGGTCAACAGATGGGGCTGGTTGCTTTACAGCCGAATGAGCCAAGCTATGTCGTTAATGAACCCTCACTTGAGGGTACGGATGCCAGTATTGATTTCTTTATTGCTTGTTGGCCAATCCTCGACCCGCTGGCGCGATACCAGATGGCACAGGAAAGCGGTAAGGATCGATTGGTGGAAGCCCATAACATCTACTTCCCTGACGAAGCGTTGATGTCGGTTGGTAACCCATACATGGTTCTGGATCGTGATGACGCGACCCATATGCCGCCGGCGGCGATAATTCAGGGCGAGGCAGATGACAATGTTGATCATTTCCGGGCTGATATGTTTGCTGAACGTTACAGGGAGGCGGGCGGCAGCATCGAGGTTCATAAATATGCTGGCCAGCCACATACCTTTGCGACCAACAATCCCGACGATCCAGCCTCTAAGGAGGCAGTCTCAAGCTTAATTGCCTTTGTGCTGGGGCAAGCGGGATAAGCTGAAAAGACAAATGGCTACGACAAGACTGCTTGCTCTGCTGGTAGCCGTAGCGGCTAGCCTGAACGGAGCTGTCGTCCATAGTCAAACGGGATATCTGCAACCGCCGTTCGACATAAACAATCTGTTGCGGGACCAGGCGACGCATTCATCGCGATTTATCTGCAAAACACCGCCATCGCCTGTCCAGGATTTAACCTTTGGCGGGTTCTACAAGCGTGGTTCAGGGTCGTCAGTAGTTGATAGGGATGCGCTGCGGAAATATCGCGCGGCCCGCAAACCAATCGACAGCTTCGCCAAAACAGTCATCAAAATGAGTGACCGTTATCTTTCAACCAAACAACCGGCTCCCGAAATTGCGCAATGCGTATTCGATTGGCTGCGTGTCTGGGTAAAGAACCGTGCATTTCTTGGCGAGGTAAGCCGACAGGGGGGCTATGTTCGAAAATGGGCCCTGGGGACGATTTCACTCGCCTATTTGAAAATCCGTGATGCACAGCCATTTGATATGGCTGAACAAAAGACTATCAAAAAATGGATCGGCGATTGGGCGGACGTCGTCCGCGATGACTATTCGACAGGTATGCACAGATCAAGCCGTAACAATAACCATGCCTACTGGGCTTCATGGTCTGTCGGGCTCGCAGGTGTCGTGCTAAATAGCCGTTCTCATTTTAACTGGATGATTGAACGGCAACATGTCGCCATGCGCCAGATCGAGGATGACGGCACCTTGCCGCTGGAGATGAAGCGTCGCTCTAAGGCATTGCATTATCACGTTTATTCGATACAGGTTTTGGTAATGATCGCGACTTTGGCGGCGCGCAACGGTATAAATCTATATGGCATTGAAGATGGCGCATTACATCGATTGGTTAGACGAACAGTCGATGGCTTGTCCGATCCGGCCTATTTTGTTGAGAAATCCGGAAAGAAGCAGAACTGGGTCGGTAGGGTAAGTGGTGGCAAGCTGGCCTGGATGGAAGCGTATTATGCCCGATTCCCGACCTCTGAAATTAAGCGCTGGATAGATTAGTACCGGCCAATGAAAAACCGCCGAATTGGCGGAAATGCAACGCTGCTCTACGGCGCGCGGTAGAGTATTTACTCGGCAGCGCTACGAACGGCCTTTCCCTTGATATCCAGAGCGAACAACTTCTTGGGATTGTGAAACAGAATGTTGTCCTTCACCTGATCACTGATCCCCTCATATTCACGAATGCCAACCGTCGCGTCGATATCCGATGAAGGGTCGCCATGTCCGTAATCGGTGCCGATCAGAAGTGAATTATCACCGGCATATTTCAAAACCCACGGCAGATCATCATTGGTCTGGCAGGTTACGAATATATTTTTCTGTTCAAACAGATCGGGTGGCGCTTTTTTGCCAGTGAGCTCTATCCGCCTCGCGGCTTCGTTATAAACCCACGGCATCCATTGAGCAGATGACTCGATAAAGCCCCACCGCAATTTCGGGAAGCTCTCTTTGATGTCGCTCATTACCAGCATCATGCAGCTGACGACGGCTGGCACCCGAAAAATACCAAACGTCATACCGCGGTTCCCGCCCGCAGCGTCTTGTAGGAATTCCACGTTGGCGTGGTTTCCGTTGGCGATATGCACAGCAATGGACATATCGAGATTCTGGGCTTCTTCGTAAATTGGATAAAACGATTCATCGGTAAGAAATCGGTCATCCTCGCACGGGCGCATGAAGACTGCGACAGCACCGTGTTGACGGGCCCAACGCATCTGGCGCACCGCTTCATCTGGCATTAGCGTTGGCACCAGACAGGACCAGGGAAGCCGTTGATTGCTTTTTTCCCAGGTTGCAGCGAGCCATTTATTTCATGCAAATGTCATCGCGGCTTCCGCATCAGGGTCGGTCGTCAGGGAATAAAGCCAGAGTGATGTGTGCAGGATCTGGATGTCGATGTCGAGCGCATCCATGTGTTTAAGACGACCTTCGATATCTTTCAGCTGCCGCGTTTCCGCAGGTGTTCCGACGTTTTGGTCCGATTTTCCGGCTGTGGCGCCAATGCCGTCTGGTGCTTCGACAGTTTCAACGACAAACGCACGAATTTTGCCATTAACGTCCCATTTTTTGATTTTAGGGTTGTTCTTATCAATAACGATTTTGGGCCGGTATTTTTCTTCGGCCGGTTCCAGGTAATCCCAGGTCAAACCGCTTTCGATGACATGGGCATCAGCATCAATAACCGCCGGCGGTTTATAGACCATCTCAAATTTCTCCCTGTAGGCCAGCATTTATATTTGCTGATCCTGTTATCTAAACTTTACTCCTATTTTTCGGGATATCTAGAGCGATGAATCCCTTGTCAGAGGAGGATTCGATAGCTAAAAATCGGCGCCGCAGGAGAAAGAACCAAATGACGAATATCACTGAAGCTGCCGGAGAGCCGGGACATCGTGCCTGGCTTCGTGAATGGGTGGAGTCCGCGCCATTTCGATATACGGTTTTGGCTATAATTTTCATCAATGCCGTCATCCTGGGGTTGGAAACCTCTCCAAGCGTCATGGCGGAAATGGGAGATGCTCTCCACCTGATTGATGAAGTCATTCTCTGGATTTTTGTCGTCGAGCTTGTTTTGCGGATGTATGCCCATGGGCTCAGATTCTTTCTGGATCCGTGGGGCGTTTTCGATTTTGTAATCGTGGCGATTGCGTTGGTCCCGGCAAGCGAGCAATTCAGTGTCTTGCGGGCTCTTAGAATTTTACGGGCCTTGCGACTTATCTCTGGCGTGCCCCGTATGCGCCGGGTCGTCGAGGCGCTTTTGCGTGCCGTTCCTGGAATTGGGTCGGTAGCGGCGCTTCTGCTGCTGGTCTTTTATGTTTTCTCGGTCATTGCGACAAAACTGTTTGGGGGCGCATTTCCGCAGTGGTTCGGCACCATTGGTGAATCGATGTATTCGCTCTTTCAGATCATGACGCTGGAGAGCTGGTCGATGGGGATTGTTCGCCCGGTGATGGAAGAGTTTCCCGTAGCCTGGGCATTTTTTGTGCCCTTTATCATTATCTCGAGTTTTACGGTCCTCAACCTCTTTATCGCGATCATTGTTGATTCCATGCAAACACTGCACGCCGATGAAGAAGAACGTACGGTTGAGCGGATTGAAACGGTTATTGATGAAGATACCCGGCTGGTCTCCGAAGAAATTGCCCGGCTTCGGGCAGAGATTCGTGACCTGAGATCGGAATTAGGTGAACGAAAACCCTAAGCGTTGTCGTCGGGGCTAACGTCACTGGTGGTAGGGTTGAGTTCTTCTTCCCGCTGCCTTTTCCGGAAGGACAAAACCGCAAACGGTATCGATACAGAAAAAGCAAGAATTAAGGCGGATAAGGCCAGCCAGGGCTCGGTAATCAGGGCGGCTGCAAAGAGGGCGACGCCAGCTAAAGATACTTTGACGAGGTTCTTTGGGACGCGAATACGTTTGAAGGAATAGGTCGGAATTGGCGCAATCATTAATCCCGAGATTAAAATTGTCCAAGGTAAGGTAAGCCAAGCTGAGCGCAAGAAATCCCATCCGGTCTCAACCCCAAGCATCAAAGGCAGCAGAACCATGCCAGCCGCTGCAGGGGCTGGTACGCCGCTGAAATAGCTGCCCGCCCAGGCTGGAAGGTCCGTTTCAGCGGAGGCCACGTTGAAGCGCGCGAGTCTGAGGACTGAGCAAACAACAAACAGGATCGCAATAGCCCATCCAATGCCGCCAGCGTTATTGAGAGACCAGAGATAAATCAACATCACAGGGGCGACGCCAAATGAAATGGCGTCGACCAGAGAATCAAGCTGTCCACCAAGTTCTGTTTGGCCACCCATCAACCGGGCCATACGACCATCGAGCGTATCAAGGAGGGCTGCGGCTGCGATTAGAAGAATGGAGACCTCCCATTTATCCTGCAGGCCAAACCGGACAGCCGTGAGACCGCAACAAAGTCCCAACATGGTCAGGGCATTCGGTAAAAGACGGTTTAGGCGATCACGCCTGAGTTGGCGTCTTTCCTCCCGAGATAGTCTTTCGTCTGGGTTTCGGGCCATTAGCGCCATTCTCCCTTTCGGTCGTCTTGGCTGTCGTCCAGCTGCGCAAGGGGTGTTTCCCCAGCAACCGCCCGCTGTCCGGGTATCGCCAGGACACGTGTGCCTTTAGGCAAGTATACATCGACGCGGCTGCCGAAACGGATCATGCCATATCTTTCACCAGTCCGTAATGTACGCCCTTCGTCCGTCCAGCAGATGATACGCCGTGCTATCAACCCGGCAATCTGCACGACGGCGATGTCGACACCATAATCAGTGTGGATGATAAGCGAACGGCGCTCGTTGTCTTCGCTGGCTTTATCGAGAGAGGCGTTGAGAAATTTACCAGGTCGGTAGGCGTTTTTAACAACCTGTCCATCCAGAGGGGCACGATTTACATGACAGTCGAAGACATTCATGAAAACGCTGACTCTTCGCATTGGCGCATCCCCCATTTCGAGTTCAGTCGGAGGGACGGCATCGGCGATCATTTGGATCACCCCGTCGGCGGGGCTAATCACGAGGCCGGTTTCTTTGGGCGTCACGCGGTCAGGATCGCGGAAGAAGTACATACACCAGCCAATAAGAACGACACCAACGCAGCCGAGCCATTGGGCGACGGTGAACAGAAAAATCGCTATCACCGCGAAGATGGCGATAAAAGGGCGGCCTTCCGGTCTGATCTTGATCGGTGGTATCGTGGACACGTTTGCTCCGTAAAAGCAGCTTCTATTTGGACGCCAAAATGGTTATCGGGTCGCCGATTTTCAATCCGAGCGCATCGGCGCGTCCCTGGTTAACCGAGATTTCGGCAAGCCCGTTGGCGTTTTCGTACCAGAATGCTGTCCCCGATTCCACGCTAGAAAATGTTCTAGCATAGGAAAATAATTTTTCGCCCCATTTGAGTTGATCGGTTGTTGCCAAAGATTGGGCCCTGATGCCTGTCATCGCATTGCCAAAATGGTCGATATAGATGATGGATTCTAGCTCATCCGGCCAGTCATTTCCGATCAGCGTATTGGCTGTAACAGTTTCACCGTCCACACTGATGCCGTTCGATATCATTGCGGCGACCGGAGCGAATAGATCTCTGCCATGAAAACTTGCGGATAGGTGATCAGGTTTCCAGACAATTTTCTGTGCCGAAAATTGCTCGGATCGCCGCGCGACTATTGAGAATAATCCGTTATCAGGGCCGATAAAAATCTGTCTGTCGGCTTGAAGGGTCAGCGGCAGACGGTCGCCGCCGACGCCTGGGTCCACCACACAAAGAAAGATCGCATCTTCAGGAAAATCCGGGGTGAGGGCTGCCAGAAAATAGGCTGATGCCTTAGGGTCGAAAGCCGGTGCGTCAGACAGGAGCTCTATTACAGTTTCGTCAGGCGCATGCTCTGCAATGGCAGAGCGCATTTGCCCTACATAAGGCCCTGACGGCCCAAAATCGGTAAAAATGACAATCATGCGATAGCATTATCAACTATCGAAACTGGTCAGTGCAATAGCGTAGACCAGCTGTTTGCGCTCAACTGGCCTTCTTTAAGCCGGGATGCGCCATGGCCGCACAAACACAGTTACGGCCATCCTGTTTCGCTTTATAGAGCAGTCCGTCCGCCCGTTCGATTAACTCATCCATAGGTTCACCGATGATATATTCCGTAACCCCAATGGACATGGTGACTTTACCATAGCTATCGGAAGACCCTTTTCGTGCCAGTTTCCGACTGGCGAGTTTTTCGCGCAGATGATCAGCAATGATCGAAGCACCTTTTAACGGTGTTTCGGGAAGAATGATTACAAATTCTTCGCCTCCATAGCGTGCTGGAAGATCGCTGCCCTTAACATTCTCAACAAGTATCCGACCGACGAGACGGAGAACCTGATCGCCAACCTGATGACCGTGAGTGTCGTTAAATTTCTTAAAATGATCGACGTCACATAACGCAATCGAAAAGGGTTGCCCATTTTCACGGGCTTCTGCCGTCAATTGCAGTAGTGATTCATCGAAGCAGCGACGGTTGGCAAGACCCGTGAGTTTGTCGGTCATAGCATCGCGTTTGGTTTCGGCGAGTTCCTGTCGCAATGCTTCCAATTCATTACTGGACTCGAGAACCCTGTCTTGAAGACTCTCAACTTGGCCGTCCATGATTTTTGTTTCAGCTAAAATATTTCCAATCACTTGCGTGAGGTCAGTGCCATTTTGAGCGTCATTTATATCGCCTGAAATATTTTTCAATTTGGCACTATATTTCTCAGTCCCATCGCCAATTTCACTTAGCGCTTGTGCGATCTTATTTGCGACATCTTCCATCCGGTCATTCCAGTCAGGATGAGCTGTATTACCGTTCTCCGTTGCAATGAAGCGCGTATAAATTTCCCCTAAACGTTCTGGTGAGAATTCAATGCCCTTTTCCTTTGCGCGGTCAATAAATCGCATAAGAGCGGGGTTTCGACCCGAAATTTGATCAAACCAGATCGTATAGTTTTGTGGGTTTGGTGCGATTTTTTCGCTGGCCAGCTCATCCATAGTTTGTTGAGCGATTTCGGACGCTTTTTGCACCGTTTCTGAATATATCAAGTTGCACTCTCAATCATTAGTTTGGCTGATTCTGAAGACTACAACTACGCGTCAAAAGGACGAAGGTGGGCGATTGAGGCCTTGTTTAACAAAAGAATGACCTCGTTCTCGTCGACAAAGGGGATGAACTGGGTAGCGCTGTTGAGTACGTCCTGAATCCGGGAAGTGGCTTCAACAAAGACATCCCCGGTTAGGACGGATCCATCGCTCATCTTGACCTGGGCGTATTCGCGTATCTTTGGAATTTTCGGCATGCCCTGGTTTGGCGTTGCCCAAGTACCTTGATTTCTCACAACTCTGTTCCTTCTTTTACGAATCAAGGCGATTTTCTTAGGCATAAAGATCAAGCCCGGATTCGCCGTTTATTCTGCATTGTCAGGGTTAACGTCGGGTAAAGTTAGCCGGGAGTTAAGAAATGGTGACCCATCGAGAACTTACGGTAAAAACAGGCGATGTTACTTGCTGTTTGACTTGATGGTCGTCGATGAGTACGACATCCGCTATCATGCGTATTATTCGGACATATCAGTATCTGCCGGAAGCGGACAGGGGGGCTGCTATCGCCCTTGGAAACTTTGATGGTGTTCATCGCGGACATCAAACGGTCATTGGCGAAATGATGGCTGTGGCCAAGTCTTTGAATGTGTCTTCCGCAGCGATGACTTTTGATCCGCATCCTCGCCGGTTCTTCCAGCCTGATGCGCCACTTTTTGAAATGACTCCCGGCAGTGCTAAATCGCGGCATATTGCGTCACAGGGCACTGATATTCATTACGCGATGCCATTTAATACGGATTTTTCGTCCCTCGAAGCAAATTCATTTATTGAAAATGTTCTGGTCGACGGGCTCGGGGCCCGCCATATCATCGCGGGATATGACTTCGTCTTTGGCAAAGGACGTAAGGGCGATGTTGATCTTCTTGAGCAAGGCGGCGCGAAACACGGATTTGGTGTTACCGTTGTACCGGCTGTGGAAGATGAAGACGGCACGGCTTTTTCTTCAACAATAATTCGTAAACATATTCAGGAAGGTCGTCCGCGTGAGGCTGCGACACTCCTGGGTCGCGCCTGGGAAATCGGGGGCGAGGTTATGACCGGTGACCAAAGGGGACGGCAAATAGGTTTCCCGACGGCAAATGTTGATCCTGGGGGTTATGTCATGCCGGCGCTCGGCGTATATGCCGTCTGGGTAGGGGTGACAGATGGACCTGTAACAGTTTGGCACAAGGCCGTCGTAAATGTTGGTCGGCGACCGACCTTTGATGGTGAAGGCATCACGGTTGAAACGCATCTGTTTGATTTCGATGACGATCTTTATGGCAAGATTTTGCGGATCGCCTTTGTCGAGTTTATTCGACCTGAAATGAAGTTTGATGGTTTCGAGGCAATCAAGGCTCAGATTGCAACAGATTGTGTTACAGCGCGGGAAATCCTTGACGCTGCCGCTCCCGATGATATCACGACACCCAAGCAGATTGCTGAAGCTGGAAATAAACGATGAGCGTCGATTACAAATCTACGGTCTTTTTGCCGACCACAGATTTCCCTATGCGGGGATCTTTGCCGGAACGTGAGCCCGAAACATTAAAGCGATGGCTGAAAATGGATCTTTACCGTCGTCTGCGGGAAGAGTCCCATGGGCGTGAAAAATTCATTTTGCATGACGGGCCGCCTTATGCGAATGGCAATCTGCATATTGGCCATGCCCTCAACAAAATTCTCAAAGACGTTATCAACCGCTCACAGCAAATGCTTGGGAAGGACGCTAACTATGTACCAGGCTGGGACTGCCACGGCCTACCCATTGAGTGGAAGATAGAAGAAAAATATCGCAAAGAAGGCAAAGACAAGGATGAGGTTCCGGTAGCAGATTTTCGCCAGGAATGCCGCGAATTTGCCGATCACTGGATTGGTGTGCAGTCGGAAGAATTTCAGCGTCTTGGTGTGATAGGGGATTGGAAGTCTCCCTATACGACCATGGCATACGCTGCTGAAGGGCGCATTGTCCGGGAACTTGGAAAGTTTCTGCTGAATGGAGGGCTGTTTCGCGGCGAAAAGCCAGTCATGTGGTCGCCAGTGGAGAAGACCGCCCTCGCAGAAGCCGAAGTTGAATATCATGACCATAAATCGGCCCAGATATGGGTCAGATTCCCGGTTGTCTCAACTGAAATTGAGGCGCTCGAAGGTGCCCATGCGGTCATTTGGACAACAACACCTTGGACGATCCCTGGAAATCGTGCGATCGCCTACGGGGCTGATCTTGAATACGCGCTCGTCGAAGTTACGGACCCAGGCGAAAACGAAGTTCTGAAGTCGGGCGATAAACTGTTGGTGGGGGATTCTTTGGCTGCTGGTGTGATGGCCGCTTGTGGCATTGCAGACGCAAAAACAATTTCTCGCCTCAAGGGTGCTGATTTGCAGGGAACCGTTTGTCATCATCCTTTTCATGGCAAGGGATATGATTTTGACGTTCCGCTTCTGCCGGGTGATCACGTAACTGATGAAGACGGTACGGGATTGGTTCACACGGCGCCGGGCCATGGCGTCGAGGATTTTGTCGTTGGGCAGGCCCACGGGATTGAAGTGCCCCGAACAGTGGAAGGAAATGGCTGTTACTATCAGCATGTTCCGCTATTTGCCGGGCAACATGTTTATAAGGCAGATGGCCCCGTTTCTGACGCGCTGACAGAAGCCAACGCTTTGATCGCCTCGGACACCCTGGTGCATTCCTATCCTCATAGTTGGCGATCGAAGGCACCATTGATTTACCGGACGACACCGCAATGGTTTATCTCGATGGAAACCAACGACCTGCGGACCAAGGCGCTCGCCGCGATTGATGCAACAGAATTTTTCCCAGCGACTGGCAAAAATCGATTGCAGGGTATGATCTCCAATCGGCCCGACTGGTGCGTATCTCGCCAGCGGGCCTGGGGTGTTCCAATCACTGTTTTTGTTCACAAAGAGACGGGTGAACCACTGCGTGATGAAGGCGTGATGAACCGGATTTCGGATGCCGTTGAGCAGGAAGGTGCTGATTGCTGGTTTGCGAGTGAGCCATCCCGGTTTCTCGGCGAGGATTATAGCCCCGACGATTACGAACAGATTTTTGATATTCTCGATGTCTGGTTTGACTCCGGCTCCACCCATAATTTTGTTTTAGAAGACCGCGATGATCTCGAATGGCCAGCAACCTTGTATCTCGAAGGGTCTGACCAACATCGGGGCTGGTTTCATTCGTCCCTGCTTGAGTCCTGTGGCACGCGCGGACGCGCACCCTATGAAGGTGTTTTGACCCACGGTTTCGTTCTTGCTGAGAAGGGCGTGAAAATGTCCAAGTCTCAGGGGAACACTGTTGCGCCTCAGGAAATCATCAAAAACTTCGGCGCGGATATTTTGCGTATCTGGGTCGTCGCTTCCGACTATTCCGAAGATCTGAAAATCGGACCTGAGATCATCAAACATCAGGCAGATGCCTATCGCCGATTGCGCAACACCTTCCGCTATCTGCTGGGAAATCTCCATGAGTTCGACGAGAGTGAGCGCGTAGACTCTGCCGATATGCCCGAACTTGAAAGGTTTGTCCTGCATCGGCTTGCTGAACTTAATGACTTTGTACGCGATTGCTGCGCGAAGTACGATTTTCACGCGATGTTTACGGCCTTGCATAATTTTTGTGCCGTCGAACTCTCATCGTTTTACTTTGATATTTGGAAAGACACGCTCTATTGCGATTCCGCGGATGGTCTAGATCGTCGTGCGGCTCGAACGGTGCTGGATCAATTATATATGTCCCTCACAGCCTGGCTCGCGCCAATTATCCCGTTCACAACTGAAGAAGCATGGCTTACGCGTTTTCCAGAACAGGCTGAGAACGCTAGCATCCATCTTAGACAGTTCCCCGAAGTTCCGGCGGAATGGCGGGATGAGGCGCTGGCGGAAAAATGGCAGCTTGTCCGCAATCTTCGACGTGTTGTTACCGGTGCTCTCGAAATAGAGCGGGCCGAAAAGCGTATAGGTTCAAGCCTTGGAGCACATGCTACGGTTTATGCATCGTCGGCTTATCAGACAGCGCTATCAGAAATTAATCTCGCTGATTTGTGTATTACATCTTCGGCCTGTTTTGAGGACGGTGAGGCAAGTGCCGATGCTTTCTCAATTGCTGAAATTGCGGATGTACAGGTAGTAATTTCAGCTGCTGAAGGGGAGAAATGCGGTCGCTGCTGGAAGATTCTACCTGAAGTCGGATCGCATGAAGTCCATAAAGATTTGTGCGGTCGCTGCGCATCTGTGGTTGGGGATACGAACATTGCGGCACAAAGCAATTAATCAATGACCCAACTCGGACCGACCCGCTTAGGCGCGCTGATTGCTATCCTGACCCTTCTTTTTGATCAACTCAGCAAATGGTGGATCTTGAATGCTACGATGGTGCCGCCACGTATCATTCCGGTAACCAGTTTTTTTGATCTTGTCCTGGTACATAATCGCGGCGCCAGCTTTGGTATATTTAGCGATGCCCCTGGTTGGGCAAGCGTCGCATTGATTGCTTTTGCGATCATAATTTCGATAGCGTTGGCAATTTGGATGTGGCGCGCTCAAGAGACACTTCTTGCCGTTGCGCTCGCATTGGTGATTGGCGGAGCAATTGGTAACGTAATTGATCGCATTCGATTTGGTGCAGTGGTTGATTTTCTTGATTTTCATGTCGGTGGTTGGCACTGGCCAGCCTTTAATATTGCTGACTCTGCAATCACCATAGGTGTAGTATTATTAATACTGGATTCCTTGAAATCGAAACCCGAAAACACTTAAATATTATAGTGTCAGACAGGATACGGATTACAGCGCATGAATACGAATAGGTCAGTCTTACCAGCAATTGTCGGATTATTAGTTGGCGCCATTGGCCTTGGTGGCTGCGATAGTGCCAAAGAAGTTATTGGCTTGAGGAAACAGGTGCCGGACGAATTCGCCGTTGTTACCCGGGCGCCATTAAGTATTCCGCCGCAATTTGGCTTGCGACCACCAAAACCGGGAACGGCGCGGCCTCAGGAAACAACACCGACCAGAAAGGCTCGTACTATTCTGCTCGGCAATTCTAGTCGCAAAGGACAGGATGCAGCTGTTGCCTCTGGCAAATTTTCACGTGGAGAAGCAGCCTTTCTAAAACGGGCTGGCGCTTTGAATGTTGACTCGTCAATAAGACAAAAGGTTAACGTTGAAAGCAGCGCTTTGGCTGATGCAGACAAAAGTGTTCTCAGGAAAGTGATTTTCTGGCAGGATCCTGAGGAACCCGGCAAGATCGTGGATGCTCGAAGAGAATCTAGGCGCCTGCGTGAGGTCACGGCACAGGGTGAGTCCATCACGAAGGGTGAAGTACCCACAATTACCCGAAAGCAAAAAGGCTGGCTCGAAGGCATTTTTTAAACTTTCGTAAATTGGCCACCGTCACTAAGAGTTGAGATTTCCTGTCTTGCATTAGCGGACGCTTTATCCATATAGCCTAAGGCAACAGAATTGGAGAGCATGACATGACTCCATTGCGGGTATTGGCGATTTTTCTCGGAGTTTTAGTAGCGACAATCACCGTGCAGGGGAGGGTAGTCGGGGCGGCTGTCTTTAACCCTGAGAGTTTTACGCTAAAAAACGGCATGCAAGTCGTTGTGATACCCAACCGGCGTGCACCGGTCGTGTCTCAAATGGTTTGGTACAAAATCGGCGCGGCAGATGAACCGCGCGGAAAATCTGGCATTGCGCACTTTTTTGAACATCTAATGTTCAAGGGTACCAAGTCGGTACCACCTGGAGAATTCTCGAAAACCATCGCCCGCCATGGTGGGCGCGACAACGCCTTCACGGCGCAGGATTACACTGCATATTTTCAGACCGTTGCCCGCGACAGGCTTGAGTTGGTAATGCGTCTCGAAGCAGATCGTATGCGCAATCTTGTATTAACCGACAAAGAGGTGCTGCCCGAGCGCGACGTTGTATTGGAGGAACGCCGGTCGCGAACCGACAATAGCCCCGGGTCGCAGCTGTGGGAGGCATCGCGCGCCGCCCTGTTTCTAAATCATCCCTATAAAAACCCGATAATTGGCTGGAAGCACGAGATAGAGCAATTGACCACTCGGGATGCGCTCGATTTTTACCGACGGTATTATGTGCCCAATAATGCCATTCTAATTGTTGCCGGTGATGTCAATGCGAAAGACTTAAAACCGCTCGCTGAGAAATATTATGGTGTTATCCCGCGGGGCCCGAAAATCGTTCGCAACCGCGTGAAGGAACCTCCGCAACTCGCCGGACGACGGGTAGAGTTGGCGAGTCGGAGGGTTGGACAGCCTAGTATTTCGCAAACCTACCTGGCACCGACCTATGCAAATGCTAAAGGTAATCAGGCCTACGCCTTACTTGTTTTAGCGGAAATCTTTGGTGGCAGCTCAACGGCGCAACTCTATCGAAGTCTGGTGGTTCATCAGGGTATTGCTTCGTCGGCGGGTGCTTGGTCGAACCCGGATGCGCTGGATTACGGAACGTTTGGTATTTCTGCATCTCCCAAGCCGGGTGTTCCACTTGAAAAAGTAGAGGCGGCGCTGCAGGTGGCGGTGAAGAAACTTCTGAAAGACGGGGTTACGGAGAAAGAGCTTAAACGCGCGGTAAAATCGATGGTTGCGAGTGCCGTCTACGCACGGGACTCTCTTCGCGCCGCACCAAATATTATCGGACGAGCCTTGTCGACGGGGCGGACTATTGAAGATGTTGAATCTTGGCCGGAACGCATAAAAGCTGTGACCGTTGAGGACGTAAACGCAGCCGCGCGTGCCGTTTTGAGAACAGAAAGTTCCGTGACGGCTATTTTGCGGAAAGAGCAAAAGGAGGGAGGCTGATCAATGCAACATTTATCCCCCACTATGTGGCGCCGATACGTATCCCTGTCATTGCTGAGCGTCCTTTGCTTGACAGCCACACCCTCCCAAGCCATCGATATCAAGGAAGTACGAAGCTCGGGTGGAATTACAGCCTGGCTTGTTCAGGACAAAAGCGTTCCTGTCATCTCTATGAATTTCGCTTTTAAAACAGGGGGGACAGCATACGACCCCAAAGGGAAAACAGGCCTTGCCCGTATGGTTGCCGCCATGCTGGATGAGGGCGCGGGTAAGTTAAAATCTCAGGAATTTCAGACAAAGCTTCAGGACACGGCGGCGCGGTTGCGTTTCTCTGCGTCAACCGACAAGTTTAGGGGATCGTTTCGGACACTCAAGGCTAATCAGGATGAGGCCTTTGAGTTGCTTGGTTTGGCGTTGAGCAAACCTAGGTTTGACGAGAAACCACTGGCTCGAATTCGTGGACAGATTGTCGCGAGCATTCAGCGTAGCGCGCAGGATCCAGATTCAATTGGTATGAGGGCCTGGTATAAAGCGGCTTTTCCCAACCATCCCTATGGGCAGCCGGGTGATGGAACGATCAAGTCTGTAAAGACACTGGTTGCAAAAGATCTAAGGGACTTTATGAGACGCCATGTCGTTCGGAACTCGCTGCTCGTGGCTGTTGCGGGTGATATTTCCCCTGAGGAACTGGGGCATCGGCTCGACCAGGTTTTTGGTGCATTACCGTCCTCTGGACGCGCCGAGAAAGTTCCAGAAATAGCCCCGGCAGCTGTTGGAAAAACAATTGTAATTGATCGAAAAATACCTCAAAGCACAGTGATGTTCGGACATTCCGGCATAAAACGTGATCATCCGGATTGGTACATCGCATCAGTTATCAACCGTATTCTAGGCGGCGGCGGTTTTTCGTCACGTTTGATGGAGGAGGTCCGGGAGAAACGAGGCTTGGCCTATGGTGTTTATAGTTACCTTAATCCCTATGACCATGCGGCATTGTATATGGGCGGTGTTGCGACAGCCAATTCACGTGTTGCGGAGTCACTCAAAGTAATCCGCAATGAATGGAAAAAGATGGCGGAGAAGGGTGTAACGGCAAAGGAGCTAGCCGCGGCAAAAACCTATATCAATGGATCGTTTCCGTTGCGCCAGGACTCGACGCGCCGAATTGCCAGTCTATTGCTCGCCGTTCAGGTCAATAATCTGGGTAAGGATTATCTCGATAAACGCGCTAGTCTAATAAATGCTGTTACTCTTGCTGATATTAAAAGGGTCGCCAGGAAGTTGTTGCGCCCGGAGGCGCTGACAGTGGTCGTCGTCGGACAACCAAAAGGCATCAAACCCACACCGTGAATCAAAAAATTCCTTTGCGGATCAGGTTGAGCCCGATCAGCAGCAAGAGGACATAAAGCCAGGTTCGGAATTTATCTTCGGAAACTTTGTCTCTCAGTGTTTTTCCAGCGTACATGCCGAGAACAGAGGGGATAAGGGCAAGCGCTGAAATCGTTGCGTTCTCAATGGCCAACCCTCCTTCGCGCAGGAGTGAGAGAGTCAGAACTGTTCCCGTGACGAGAAACTGGATGCCCAATGCCTGGACAAACAGGTTCTTGGTCATCCCCAGGGCCTGAAAATAAATCACGACCGGAATACCAATGGATCCTGTCGTTCCTGCCAAAATTCCAGAGAAGAACCCTATGATTGGTGAGAATACGGGCCAGGTTCTCTCAGAACAACTTAAGCGGACCGCGCACAGGTTGTTGATGGAGTACAAAAATACGATTAGCCCTAAGGCGATAAGCAGATAAGAAGAATCCAGCCGGTATAACGCGTAAGTCCCTGCAAAGACGCCAATCGCTGCCGTGACCAGCATGGGCCAGGACTTTCTCATTAGCTCAGCGAAATGGGGTCCCTGGAATGCTTGGAGAATATTTGTTGCGATAATCGGAACAACAAGGAGTGGGATGGCGACCTGAAGGTCGAGGACAATTGACATCAGGGCGATCGACGTCAACGGCAAACCCATACCGGTTATGCCTTTAACGATACCCCCACAAAAGAACGCAATACCTACCGTTACGAGAACGTAAAGTTCCACTATGCACCTCAGAAACCATTCTGGAGTAATTCGATTAAACTGTACGACGGAGCATGTCGAGGGCACCTATGGTTAGGTGCTTCGAACGGTAAACTATCCACCGGTTTTCCACTGCGCGCCTTTTCCTGATTCGTACAGCTGGTTTACAGTCAGGGCGAAAGGCGATGTCTATGTCCTATGTCCAAATAACGTCATCTTGTTTGTCTGCTGTGCTTGGCACACATGGCTTGGATAGTGGGCAGTTTGAGACGACGCTCAAAAAAACTGAACCGGCGCTTCAGATCTTACGCGCACAATATGCCGACGGAAGCTTGCCTTTGTTACGCCTCGCGGAACGGACCGATGATATTGATGCGCTGGTTCCTGTTGCGTCGCGTTATCGCGAGCTGTTTGATGATGTTGTTATTCTCGGGACAGGTGGCTCAAGCCTTGGTGGTCAAACATTATGCCGTTTGTCAGAGAGCGAATTTGGACCGCGTGATGGCGCGCCCCGACTTCATTTCTTCGACAATGTCGACCCGCATAGCATGTCCACTATGCTGGATCAGCTAGCACTTGATCGGACAGGGTTTCTCGTTATTTCAAAATCCGGATCGACGGCAGAAACCATGACGCAGTTTTTGGTCAGCCTCAAAGCTGTCCAAAATACGGTAGGACCAGACAAAGCCGCAGACCATTTCACAGCGATCACAGAGCCGGGTGAAAATCTTCTACGCCGGATCGCAAAAAGCCATGGCATGGCGGTGCTGGATCATGACCCCAATATAGGCGGCCGATATTCTGCGCTGTCATTGGTTGGCTTGTTGCCGGCGATGATATCTGGGTTGGATGTTGGCGCCGTCCGCGCCGGTGCCATGGGCGTATTGCAGCCGGTGCTTGATGGAGAGAAAGCGGAAAACATCGAAGCAGCGGTCGGCGCTTCAATATCTGTAGGATTGGCATCCGAAAACAACATCCTGTCGACGGTAATGATGCCCTATGTTGACCGACTTGCTGATTTTAGCCTGTGGTTCCGTCAACTCTGGGCAGAAAGTCTTGGTAAGGACAGCAAAGGAACAACGCCTGTAAATGCCCTTGGGATCGTTGATCAACATAGCCAACTACAGCTCTATCTGGATGGCCCACGCGATAAGATGTTTACAATCATTATGCTGTCCTGCGCCGGTGAGGGCCCGTCTGTAGATCCTGCGTTAGCCGAGGACGATGATTTGGCATATCTGTCGGGTAAATCGGTCGGCGCGTTGATGGATGCCGAACAACGCGCGACCGCTGAGACTCTCATCCGGAACAACCGAACAACTCGAATTATTCAAATAGATACCCTGGACGAAACCGTGATGGGGGCGCTGATGATGCATTTTATGCTGGAGACGATCATCGCGGCGCATTTGTTCGGCGTCGACCCGTTTGACCAGCCCGCAGTGGAAGAAGGGAAAATTCTGACCCGTAAGTATCTAGCGGGCGAGGGGGGAAGATGACTATACGTCGTCTGCCTGAAGGGACGGTAAACCGGATCGCCGCCGGGGAAGTCGTCGAACGGCCTGCATCCGCCGTGAAAGAACTCGTTGAGAATGCGATAGATGCCGATGCTCATCGAATTGAGGTTACGATCAAAAATGGTGGTCGGACTTCAATTATTGTAACCGATGACGGTGTGGGCATGACCCGCGATGAATTGGCATTGGCCGTGGAACGACATGCGACGTCTAAATTGCCGGATGACGACCTCCTGCATATTTCGTCTCTTGGGTTTCGGGGTGAGGCGTTGCCCTCTATCGGTTCGGTTTCCCGACTTACAATAGAAAGCCGGGCCCGTGGCGCCGATGAGGCGTGGTCTATTGCCGTTATTGGTGGGGAAAAGGAAGCCATCAAGCCGGTATCGCTGACGGTGGGGACCAGGATCGAGATCGATGATCTGTTCTTTGCAACGCCTGCACGGTTGAAATTTCTTAAAACGGAACGCACAGAGCTCAATCATATTCTTGACGTAGTTCGGCGCCTCGCTATGGCCAACCCAATGATTGGTTTTTCCGTTTTTGATGAGAAGGGTAAACGATTGCGGCTTGATGCTGCGCAAGGCGATTTGCTTGATGCCCGTTTGGCACGGCTTTCGGACGTTATGGGTCGGGAGTTTGCGGAGAACGCCCTCCGCATTGATGCCGAACGTGAAGATATTCACCTCACAGGTTATGCAGGATTGCCGACCCTCAATAAGGCCTATGCCAGATCGCAATATTTGTTTGTGAATGGGCGGCCAGTTCGCGATCCGCTCCTCACGGGCGCTGTGCGGGGTGCATATCAGGATCTATTGGCGCGTAACCGCCATCCAATGGTTGCGTTGTACCTGGAAATTCCGCCTCTGTTTGTCGATGTGAATGTCCATCCCATGAAGACAGAGGTTCGGTTCAGGGATGCCGGTCCGGTTCGTGGATTAATTGTTGGGGCTTTAAAACATGCTCTGGCAGATGCCGGACATCGCGCCTCGACCACGGTATCAGCCCAGACATTAGGTGCGTTCCGGCCTGGGACACCGCCTGGTGGGGCTATGCCCTCCTACCGTCCATCCTCTCCTGGTGGTGCGATGGTGCAGCAGGCAGCAGCAGATTACTACGCGCCTTTACCGGGAACTGAGCAACCCTCTGCTGCGTCTGTAGAGGACCCTGTCGTGCCATTTACTGGTAGTGCAGAACAATCTGGTGCTGAAGCATTTCCGCTAGGGGTAGCCCGCGCCCAACTACACGAGACCTATATTGTCGCGCAAACGAATGAAGGCATTGTCATCGTTGATCAGCATGCGGCACACGAAAGGCTCGTCTATGAGAAAATGAAACAGGCGCTGGAATCAGGTGATGTCGCCCGACAGGGGCTCTTACTTCCCGAAGTTATCGAGTTGGAGGAGGTACAGTGTCAGCGCTTGGTTGAGCGGTCGGCAGAGTTTGCTGAACTTGGCTTGGTTCTGGAATCCTTTGGACCGGGAGCTGTGGTTGTCCGAGAAGTACCCGCAATGCTCGGCAAAACAGATATCGTAGGTTTGGTTAAGGATTTGGCTGACGATTTGGTGGAACTTGGCGACGGGTTGTCTCTCAAGGAGCGGCTCGAGGAAGTTTGTGGAACGATGGCCTGTCACGGCAGCGTGCGCTCGGGACGTCGACTGAACCAGGCTGAGATGGATGCGATTTTGCGCCAGATGGAGCAGACGCCGCACTCCGGCCAGTGCAATCATGGCCGCCCTACCTATGTTGAGTTAAACTTGGCGGACATTGAACGTCTGTTTGGTCGTCGCTAAGGTTGATTGATCTATAATCTGATCAAATTAATCCGGAGAATAATATGGCCGACACTAAACTCCACAACGTTCAACTGTCGCCGTCGACAGTCGAGCATATTCTCCGGCGTCGCGGTGGAAAACTTCACGCCTATGACAGTATTGACCCGGCCAAGACAGCGCTCATCGTGATCGATATGCAGAATGTGTGGCTGCAAGAGGGTATGGTTGCGTATTCGCCTTATTGCGCCGGGGCTGCCCCCGCGACCAACAAGTTATGCAAGGCGCTACGGGCGGCAGGCAGCAAAGTATACTGGGTACGGGCAATTTATGGCGATGACGCCCCCAAGACCTGGTCAGCCTATATGGAGTATCTCAGCCCGGAAGACGTTGAACGTATGCTGGATGGATTGACTGACGGGCGTCCCGGAGCAGAAATCTGGGACGGTATGGATGTGCAGCCCGAAGATGAAATTACCACCAAGACACGTTTTAGCGCTTTTATTAGAGGGGCCTCCGACCTTGAAGACAGGCTCCGTGCCGCAGGGATTGATACGTTGGTCATGACGGGGATCGCTACGGATGTCTGCGTTGAATCGACGACACGTGATGCGCATATGCTCAATTTCCGGACGATGGTTGTATCGGACGCAACGGCGACTCGATCCGACGAAGCACACAATGCGTCCTTAAGTGCGATGTTCAATCATTTCGCGGATATTTTTACCAGCGATGAAATCATAGAGATGCTGCCGGGCACGAAATCTGTTGCTGCGGAATAACGCCTAAATTTGGCGTTACTTTTGCAGGAATAAAATTTTCGCTTTGCCGTATTGACGGGCATCTAGCAGCGTAAATTCGGGTGGAGTTTCCGTTTCGTCTGTCCTCTCGACCTCAAGAGTGATGAGGGCATTTGCAGCTACCCAGCCTGCATTTTCCAGAGCTTTCAACGCCGGAACCGCAAGTCCAAGATGATAGGGTGGGTCGAGGAAGATAAGTGAACAAGGCTGAGACGCGGTCTTGGGTTTCAGGCAATCGGCATAATAGACGTCGGCATTGTCCTCTTCATGTAACATTTCAACGTTCTCGCGGCAGCATCGTAGAGCGATTTCCTGATTGTCTATGAGCGTTACATGCGCTGCGCCGCGGGACAGGGCTTCGAGGCCCATGGCGCCTGTACCGGCAAATCCATCCAGTACATGTGCACCCTGGATCCAGTTGCGGCCACCAAGTGCTTCGCCACCTTGGGTTAATATGTTGAACATGGATTCTCGGACCCGGTCACTCGTGGGTCTTAAAGCGCGTCCCGGCGGTGCTATGAGCTGTCGCCCGCGATGTTTACCGCTGACGATGCGCATTTTTACTTCTGTTTCGTTGGTTGTCTTTACGTGGGGCAGGTGGATTGGATTTCATCGGTGGGAGTTTGGCGGAGAGCCTTCGAGGCTTTGGTGTTCCAACACCGGTTTGTTCCATGAGAACACGAGCAGAAACTTCCCGAACAGTGTCGCGGTGTAATTCACCGAGCTGAAATGGGCCATAGGCAATCCTGATAAGGCGGTTAACCCGCAGACCTAAATGCTCCATCACTTTCCGAATTTCACGATTTTTGCCCTCCTGAAGGGACACTGTTATCCAGGAATTATCACCGCGCCTTTTGTCGAGCTGTGCCTGTATCTCGCCATACTTAATGCCATCAACTGTGATTCCGTCGGCAAGGGATTCCAGTCGAGATTCGTCAAGCGGTCCATAGGCGCGAACGCGATAGCGTCGAACCCATCCAGTTGAAGGAAGCTCCAGTTTTCGCGAAAGTTCTCCGTCGTTGGTTAGGAGGAGCAGCCCCTCAGAATTTAGGTCGAGACGTCCGACCAACATCACCCGTGGCAGGTTTTTGGGCAGATGGTCAAATACCGTAGGGCGACCCTCCGGGTCACTATTGGAAGACAAAATTCCGCGGGGTTTGTGATAACGCCAAAGCCTTGGCCGCTCGGGCTCTGCAACCTGTTGGCCATCTACGGTTATGATGGTTTCGTTAGTAACAAGGGTTGCTGGCGTTGAAATTGTGGCGCCGTCGACAGTCACCCGACCGGCCGCTATCCATCTCTCCGCTTCGCGACGGGAACAGAGGCCTGCGCGTGACAGACGTTTCGCGATGCGTTCGCCTTTTGCGTCGGCTTCGGCCATTTATCGTGCCGTGTCTATGAAAGCAGCAAAAATGCGCCTGTCACCTGGGTCGATCGAGAACTCAGGATGCCATTGAACGCCTAAACAGAACCGTTTGCCCGGTAACTCAATGCCTTCAATAACGCCGTCTGGCGCTGTCGCGTTGATGATGACTGGGTCCGCAATTTCTTTAACGGCCTGGTGATGCGCGCTGTTAACCGACATTGTTTCATTGCCGGTAATTTGATGTAGCAAGGTGTCTTGTTTGACGGTGATTTCATGCCCTGGTTCATCCCGCGGATTTGGTTGCTCATGGGCGAGCGCGTTATCGATTTCGTCAGGGATATGCTGGATCAAAGTGCCGCCGAGAACCACATTGAGGAGTTGCTGACCGCCACAAATTCCCAGTACAGGCAAATCCTGTTTGATGGCGCCCTGGGTAACGGCGAGTTCAAATTCCGTACGACGGTCTTTGGTCACAACTGTTTCATGTCGGGTTTTGTCGCCAAATAAGGCCGGGTCAACATCAAAGGCTCCACCGGTAATTACCAACCCATCTATCATTTCGAGATAGGCGCCCGCGATCTCCGGTTGATGTGGCAGGGGTACGGGAGTACCGCCAGCATCAGCAACTGCGTCACAATAGTTTTCACGAACGGCATACCAGGGGAATTTTGAATAACCTCCTGGTTCTTCGGAATCGAGGGTAATGCCAATAATGGGTTTGTTCATACCGCCACTGTAGAAACCCGATGAGTCAGGTCAAGAAAAAGGGGCGCTCAAACAGGAGCGCCCCGAAACGGATCATCCCATCCATTCCTATTTCTTGGATTTTTTCTTCTTCTTGTTGTAGCCGAGGACTTCTGCAGTTCGTTTCAGGATGTCTTTCGGCGTTTTCATCAATTCGGCAATATTTGCTTCAACTTGCTCGCCGGTCAGGACAGAAAGGTCCATTTTACGTTTCTTGGCATCGGCGAGAAATTTGGGATATTTCATCGTCGCCAGGAACGCCTTGCGAAGGCCCGCGAGCCGAGCTTCAGGAATGCCCGGTGGCGACCCTACGATCCGTGCCATCGCAACAGGTGCTGACAAAAGTTTTGCAATAGGTTTGTAGCTTGCCGGAACAACGTCCACGAGCATTGGAACCCCTTTAACTGCGGGGTCAGGATGCGGCGCGAGACCTGCCTGAACCAGCGGCGATATCTTGCCAGTACCTATCCATTGAGGACGAATGACATTCCAGCTCTGCCAGGAACCGCCGCGACCCTGCGCTTCACCAGCTTCCATGGCATTTGTCATTTTCGCGGTGCCCCGGTACCCGGTTACGATCTTGAATTTTGTACCCGCCGCTGCGTTTAGGAATTGCGGAAATATGTAGGTTTCGGAACCTTTGCCGGAGGCGGCAAGGATAATTTCTCTCTTCTTTGCATCCTCTAGCGTCTTGGCAACGTTGCCCATAGCAACAACCATGCTGTTGAGAGCAGCCATGCTACCAATCCAGCGCATTTTGCTCATATCGAACTTAATGCCGCGTGGGCGGATCAACTGGAAGAGGGGGTGTGTCCAGAACGGCGTGATAACGGTCGTTCCGTCTCTTGGAGCGACATTATAAACGTAGTTGGACGCTTTTACGCCACCGGAGCCCGGCATATTGACCACGATCGCATTGGGCTTCCCGGGTAAACGTTTTCCCATATGCTGGACCAGCGTCCGCATATACAAGTCATAACCACCGCCGGGCGAAGCACCGATATAAAAACGGACAGTTTTGCCGTCATAAAAATCTGAAACCGCATCAGCCTGCGCGGCGGAAACGACTCCTAGTCCGAGTGTAGATGCGACAACGAAAGCACTAAGTTTTTTAATTTTTTTCAACGCGACCTCCCCAAGTCAATTCAAGTGATCAATATGGACGTATAAGTTGTCCTGTGACTTTTATCACAAAGTAAAATTATAGTCTAAAAATTGAATTTGGGGAGTACAAAATTCTGAGAGCCCTTGCTTAGTTAGCGTCCCACTCGCACAATTGGCCCAATCAAAGGGATTTATTGGGAGAGTTGAAAATGGCGTTCTCAAGCTGGCGTGGAATTATCGGCATTATTAAACCCACAATGCGGCCGGGCGGTCTTGAAGACATGATCCGGATATTACCCGAAGGAATTGGCGTTATTCCGCTCTTTAATAATATTACGCGGGGTGATCGTACAGAGTTTAAAGAGGTCATGAAGGATTACGACGAAAAGGTGGCAATCCTCGCTGATCAGGGATGCGATGTTATTCATCCAGAGGGCGCACCGCCTTTCATGGTGCTCGGAAACGCTGGCGAGGCGAAAAAAATTCGTGCCTGGGAGCGTAAACACAAAACCCAGGTTTTTACGTCCGGTACCAACCATGTTGCGGCGCTCAAGGCTCTCAAGGTTAAACGCTTCATCGGCGCCAGCTATTTTCAGGGCGAAATCAACAAGACCTTTGGCAACTATTTTAAGAAGGAAGGGTTTGATGTTCTTGGCATGGAAGGCATCGATGTGCCGTTCAATAAGGTCCAAACCCTGTCTTCGGAAGAAATATATTCCTTCATCAAAAAACTGGCTTTGAAACATAAACGGGCTCAGGGCATCTACATGCTGGGATCCGGCTGGAAAGCGATGAAGGTTATCCCAATGTTAGAACAGGATCTTGGAATTCCAATCGTGTTCCCCGTTACAGCGCGCGTTTGGGAGTTCCAGAAACGACTGTCGATTAATGAACCGCGTGAAGGGTACGGTCGGCTCCTAGAGGAAATGCCGCCAATGGTGAAATAAGTTGATCTAAAACGATTTTAGGTGGTTTTTGAAAGGGTGGCTTCATAGGCTGCCCTTTCTTGAAGCCAGAGATCCGCGTAATCGACTGTTTGCCATTCATCGAACCAGGGTCCGCCTCGCGTATAATGTATAGCGTCAGGATTGCCTTGCTGTGGCTTGTCACACCAGCCTTCGAGCCAATTCCAACTTTCGGGAATTTCTCCAATCAGGTCATCGGTCAGCCATTGGAATCTATGAAGGAAGGCTCCGGTCTCCGAATTGATTACATCCGGCGTTAAGATAGCATTGGCGGGGTGTTTGCAATTATACAAAACAAGCGATGACCAGTTCTTGCGCGGATATTGTGTCTGAGGTTTGTCATCCATTTTGCGATCTTCCTTGGGTTGATGATCGTGATGGACACACATGACCGCATAACGATCATCAAGCATCGAAATGAGCTTGGATATGTCAGTGAGCCATAAAAAATCACAATCGCAAAATAGCGTCCAGCCCTCATAACCTTGCAAGTAAGGTACAAAAAAACGGGTATAGGTGAATTCGGTTGCCGCCAGCGGGTCTACATCGCGGGTATAGAGGCCATCTGTTCTGAGCAATTGCTGTTTTATGGGTGTAACAGTAATTGGGACCGAAGTTCGACTTTTCACGGAGTGTTGGCAGATTTGATAGGCAATGTCTTCACGCGAATCCCAACCCACATATATTGGAAAGGGTAGTTGGGTCACGTAGTCATTCCTTGGTCACTCATGGCGATGTTTGTGCCAAAACGTTGCGCTAGTGTCTAGTCAGTCTGATTCTACTCTGGAATTCCCTGTCGACTATTTCTTTTGCTAGGAGGTCCTAAAATCGGAGGCGAACGCCTCCATGGCATCGTCCCAAGACTGATCAGCGGCCTGTCGATAAAGAGAAGATTCAGGAAACTTGGGGGACTTTCTACCTTTGTGCATCCAACGATATTCGGCGGGGAAAGGTACAAGCACACGGCTTGGCTTGCCGACAGCCGCCCGCAAGTGAACGTTGGTGTTGCTGACGCAAACATAATCATCAAGTACAGAGAGTAAGGCGAGCATCGCTTCGAGGTCTTCGTTTAAATAGGTTAAATTATGGACTGGCTCGCCGATTATCTCCTGAATCCTCTCTGTTTCGCTCTGTTTCGGGTTGCGTTGAAGAGAGATGAATGTGCCTTTGATTCCGTGTAACGCTTTCGCTATTGCGTCTGCAGGGGCATTTTTGAATAGTCGGTTATAGTGTTCCGTTCCTGCGCGCCAAGTGAACCCAAAATAGGGCGGTGGACCTAGTTCTTTCAGTGTTTTCTTTATCGACGACAATTCCTCCGGGATGACACTCAGTGAAATTGATGGAGGAATGTCGGCTTCATGTTTCATGTCGAGTAGATAGGGCAAATCCCCGATTGAAATACAGAGATCGTACTTGGCGGGATCAATTTGTTGGGTATTTGTAATGACATCGTCTTCTGGCAGGTATCGTTTAACGATATCGGCGATCTTTTCCTGCGTTTGATATGTAATCGCGGGGTTTCTTTCCCTGAGGCGATCAATGAAGCGAAGAAAGAATATTTCGTCTCCCAAGCCTTGATCAAATTTTACACAGATATGTTTGCCATCGATCTGATCAGGCAGAGAGTCTTGTTCCAAGGGAATATCCAGTTCACGTACTGACTGGCGCATCCGATAGTCCTGCTAACCCTGGGCAAACTGCCCGCCGGCTAAGTGTACGAGGGATCGGTTGTTATACGCTTCAGCGACAGCATCACCCTGCGCATTGTCGCGGTACCACAATTCGAGCGCATGAGACCACATGGTGACAACTTCCTCGAACTCTCCTCCCTTCTCCAGAATACTGGCAAGGTTCGAAGCTGCGTCAGGTAAATCAGGGTCAAAAGACAAAGATCGACGAAACGCCTCCGCTGCATCCTGAGTTTTTCCTTGGACACTCAAGGCGAGACCGAGAACATTCCAGCCGGTCGCATTTGATTCGTTGATTGTTAGACCTGAGCGTGCGGCCTGTTCGGCTTCAAGCCCGCGTCCGATCAATTGTAATGCCGTCGCGATACCAAAATGCGCTGGTGCATATTGGTCATCGAGCGCTATGGCGTTTTGAAATGCGTTAAGGGCACTGTCCAAGTCTTTTTCTTCGTACAGAAGATAGCCTAAATTGTTCTGAAAAATGGCTGATTGCGGCTCCAATTCTGCCGCGCGCCGGTGATGCAGTGCTGCCTCATCTTTCCAACCTTTTTCCGTCAACGCGAGCGCAAGGCCAGAATGGGCATCAGCGCAGTCCGGCACCTGATTGAGCGTTTCCCGGTGGCAATGGATAGCACCACTAATCTTGTCGGCATCCTGTAGCGCGTTGCCCAGATTGACCCGAGCTTCGACATAATCCGGTTGGATAGTTACGGCGTGGCGGTAATGGGTGGCGGCTTCGGCATGGCGACCGAGAGATCGCAACGCAACGCCTAAGTTATTGTGGGCAAGTGCGGTTTCGAGACCGTTGGAGATCGCGCGGTTAATGAGTTCAACAGCTTGTTCGGGGTTGCCGTATTGCAACTGAACGATTCCAAACACGTGCAGGGCATCACCATTATTGGCATCCAGCTGCAGGATTTGATTGTACAAAGAAGCGGCGTTTTCAGGCTGGCCTTGCTGATGGAGGCTGATGGAGAGCGATAGCTTCCTGCACCAAAGCAACAATCTGATTATGAGAATTTTTGGTTTGTACCGAGTTTTCGCGTTTTTGTGCGGCTCGGCGATCTCTCCGGTTCAACAGAGACTCTCCTGGGCAAAAGAACTGGGAGCTATAGTAAATACCAACAACCGGACTAACAACTGTCTAGGCTTGACGGATTTCATGGACCTCAGCATCTTGCCTGCATGAATGGGTCTGTTCCGCCTCAAGCACAAAAATACATGGAAATCGCTCTTGCCGAGGCGGCGGAAGCGGCGTTGCGCGGGGAAGTTCCCGTGGGGGCGGTTATTGTTGATACGCAAAGCCATGAAGTGCTCGGGGCCGCCGGAAATCGAACCGAGGAACTCAAAGATGCTACCGCGCATGCGGAAATGCTGGTGCTGCGAGAAGCTGCAAAAGTTTATGGTGGTACCCGTCTTGTTGATTGCGATCTCTATGTAACCTTGGAGCCTTGTGCGATGTGCGCTGCAGCCATTTCTATGGCACGGATTAGAAGGCTCTATTTTGGGACGTCTGATCCAAAGAGTGGCGGTGTCGAAAACGGCCCTCGTTTCTTTAGTCAGCCAACCTGTCATCACCGTCCTGACGTTTATGGAGGGATCGATGAATTGCGGTCACGCAGAATGCTGCAAGATTTTTTTGAAGTCCGGCGTTAACTCGTTAGACTATTTGGAAAGCTGCAAACATAATTATTCGGTTTCGGGCTAATGGCCAATGAGGCGATAAACAGCGACTTTACAAAGGGCCATAAACGACCGGTATCAGCTCTCGTCGTCCGATCAGTCGTTCTTGTTGGTTTTGTTGTCATCAGTGCTGTTGTGCTCTGGTTGACGTACTATTGGTCTCAACAGATTGGTCGTGAGGAAATTCGCGAGCGCAGTGGACACACGCTTAACCTGGTTGTGATGAATCTCCGGAGCGAGCTTTCAAAATTTCAGTACCAACCCGCGCTGTTGGCCAATAGCCGCTTGTTTCAATCGGTTTTGCTTGATCCCGCGTCTGGTCCAACCCTTGATAATTTGAACCGTGAATTGGAGCGCATTAATTTTTTATCCGGTGCTTTAGATACTTTCTTGGTCAACAAATCTGGGACCGTTGTGGCTTCCAGTAACTGGGCGTCTGACAGATCCCTGGTAGGTGTTTTTGTTGGCGCGCAGCCGTATTTTCAAGCGGCAATGCATGGCGGGCTCGGGCGATATCACGCAATTTCGGGGCCACCAGATGCTGGAGAGATGAGCTATTTCTTTTCTCATTCAATTCGTGCTGAAGATCGCCAGATTGGCGTTGTAGTAATCCGATTACGGCTCGGCAGTCTAGAGGAGCGGTGGTTAGCCCCCGATCACGAGATTCTCGTAGTCGATGACGCGGGAATCATTTTTATGAGCACCCGCGTTGATTGGCGATTTAGAGCTACGAAACCGCTTGATGCTGAAATTCTGACAAAATTAAAACGCCTTCATCAATATGGTGACCGCAATTATCCCTCTTGGCCAATAACAACACCGCGGCAAGATAATGTTTTGGTGATTTTCGAAAGTCTCGACTCTGCTAATCAGAGATCTTCGGCAAAGAAAGTAGATCGCTACTTGTTTCAGCAAAAGGAAATGCCTACGGCTGGGTGGCGGGTGGTAATCTTGTCTCGGCTGGAAGCTGCAGCAGTGCAAACGAATATTGCCTTAGTCGTCGTGAGCTTCATACTTATGAGCGCACTTTTGCTCCTGGCAGTAAGACATCAGAGAAAATTAAGAGTCCATGAACGAATTTCCTTGCAGGAGGCTGCGAAAGCCAATCTTGAGGATCAGGTCGAACAGCGTACCGAGGCCCTAACGACGGCGAACCGTCAATTGAAAAATGAAGTTGCCGTACGTCATCGTGCAGAAGAAGAACTCCATAAAGCCCAGGAGGATCTTGTACAATCCGCAAAACTTGCGGCGCTTGGGCAGATGTCTGTCGGGCTAAGTCATGAACTCAATCAGCCGCTGGCGGCTATCCGATCCTATTCGGATAATGTGGCGACCTTTCTCGAACGGTCTCAAACGGAAGAGGCTCGGTCAAATTTAGAAGGTATTTCCGAACTCATTGAACGCATGGCGCGGATAATCCGTAACCTGCGAACCTATGCTCGCGGTGAAGCTGTTGAATCACGACCAACGTCGCTGAGGGGTTCTTTAGATGAAGCGCTCAATTTGCTGGAAGTAAGGTTTCGTGAAGAAGTGGTAGAACTTGAATCGAAGTTACCGGCTCCATCTCTTCAGGTAATTGGTGGAGCAGTACGTCTGCAACAGGTCTTTGTGAATTTAATATCAAATGCGATAGATGCGATGAAAGGGTGTAAAACGCGCAAGCTCAGTATTTCGGTTGAAGAACTTGGCGAACAGGTTGAAATCCTGGTCGCAGATACTGGAGCTGGTATCAGCAAAGAGGATCGTGCCAACATATTTGATCCATTTTATTCCACCAAAGGTGTCGGCGAGGGAACGGGGTTAGGTCTGTCGATTTCGTACGGTATTATCAATCAGTTCGGCGGTCAGATTAAATCGGACGATAATCCCGAAGGAGGCACGATATTTACTGTCGTCCTGCAAAAGGCTGAGGCAGAAGAGACGGTTCAGGCATGACGGCCAATGTTATCTTTGTCGATGATGAGAAGCACTTGCGGACGGCTTGTAGCCAGGCGTTGGAACTCGCTGGGTTCGAAGTGAACAGCTATGAATCTGTCGATGGCGTGTTGGATGAAATTGATCCCGCGTGGCCTGGCATACTCGTCACCGATATTCGGATGGCGGGGACCGATGGGTTGCAGCTTATGGCTGGCGCCCTGGAAATTGACCCTGATCTGCCCGTCGTATTGATCACCGGGCACGGTGATGTTCCTATGGCCGTCAAAGCCATGCGCGACGGTGTCTATGACTTTATTGAAAAGCCGTTTGCCTCCGAAGTTCTGGTCGATGCCGTGCGGCGTGGTCTGGATAAAAGAAACTTGGTTCTTGAAAATCGGCAATTACGAGAAGCTCTTACCAAGGGGACGCGACTCGAAAACAGGCTCGTCGGACAATCGCTTGGAGCGATAAAACTGCGCGAGAGCATTACGCAATTTGCGGCCGTGGATGCCGATGTCCTGATCACCGGTGAAACGGGTACCGGGAAAGAGCAGGTTGCTCAGGCATTGCATGAGTTGAGTCCCCGTGCGGAGCAGCGCTTTGTTCCTGTGAATTGTGGCGCTCTGCCGGAGACCATGATCGAAAGCGAATTATTCGGGCATGAGAAGGGGGCCTTTACGGGGGCGGGTCAGACACGGATCGGCAAGTTTGAATATGCCGACGGTGGCACAGTTTATCTCGATGAAATTGAAAGCATGCCTTTGGAACTGCAGGTTCGACTGCTCCGAGTTTTGGAGGAACGCAAAATTGTGCATTTGGGGTCCAATACGGAAATCCCGTTTAACGTACGCATTATCGCTTCCAGCAAAGGCGACCTTCGTGATGCTGTAAGTGAGGGTAGTTTTCGCGATGACCTATATTACCGTCTCAACGTCTTGACGGTATCCATTCCGCCTCTTCGTGATCGTCGGGATGATATCGCCATGTTGGTGACGCACTTTATACACCAAGAAGGTATCCAGTTTGACCGAGCTATCGATGAGATACCGTTGCCTGATATGCAGCCGTTGATGTCGTATGATTGGCCCGGCAATGTCAGGGAGTTACGGAATTGTGTTCGGCGATATGTTCTGGGACAAGCAATCGAACTGGATAGGCCAGAACGCGGCGATGACTCTATTGAGTTGAGCGGAGAACCACTCTCGATACAACTGGCAGCTTTTGAAAAAAAGATTTTGCAGGAAACGCTGCAAAAGAATGGTGGCCGGTTAAAGTCAACTTACAAAGAACTTGGTGTTTCCAGAAAGACGCTATACGACAAGCTCAAGAAGTATCGTCTTGGGAATCCTGACAGAGGAAGTGAATTGGATTAGGCGGGGTTAGGTTGTCGCAGCTCGTGGGGGATCAGAGTTGGTCCGTCATTGAGCTTAACTTCACCGGTTTCCTGATTGTAGGTTCTTTGTTTGAAGGTTCCGGCTTTTTGTGCCCGTACAATGAAGGCCATACTGTTCTCGGGTCCACCATGTTCCTGATGGATGTTCCCGGGCGGGACTGAGTCGACGCCGCCTGGACCGATATTATGACATCCGACTTGCCTGAGCTGGGCTGGGCCAGTGTCGCGTGGCGCGGTATCAGTTCTTTCATATCTGTTCATGGTTTCATGACCTTCGATGAGGCCATAAAGGGTCCATACGTCGCCATGATCATGAATGCTGGTGACGGAATTGGCCTTCCGCACGGTCGCATTGAAAACGAAGCCGTAATCTGGGTCTTCATAGAAGAGGAGGTTCTTAACTTTTGGCGCGCCCTCAACCGTGAGTGGCCAGGTCTTAGAGCTTTCTATGAGCTTAGGATCAGCTAACAAGGGTTCCATCGCCTCTTTGATTTTTGACCAGAGAGTGTCCGGGTCCAGGTTTTGTGCATAGAGTGTACGAATTTGATCGACAAAACGTCGTGCGGCAGGGAGTTGCGGCTTTTCCATAGCAAGACCTTTCTATGATGCCAGCTATTGTGTCATTGAGGCGTTGCGTTATCCAGTCACCTCGCAATGGCTGATGTGTCATTCGTCCCACATGTGGAATGCCTGATGGGTAAACTCCTACACATTTGAATTTGACTAGGTGGCTTTGTCCGCAGGCCTCCGCTTTGTAACACTATGAAATTACTTAATAAAAATTAACATTCTGCTGTGTATAGGTTTGGCATGGATGTTGCGATGCAAAATCGCCATACCACAACAGGCCGGAAAAGGCCGTTATATGACAATCCAACAATAGAAAGGTTGAGAAATGAAAAAAATTATTTTGGGGGCCGCAGCTCTAGCTGCCGCTACGAGTTTTTCTGCTGCCGCATATGCTAAATGTGATCCGGGCGAAATTGTGATCAAGTTCAGTCATGTGACGAACACGGACAAGCATCCAAAGGGTATCGCTGCAACGTTGCTTGAGAAACGTATCAACAAAGAAATGCAGGGCAAGGCCTGTATGAAGGTATATCCAAACTCAAGCCTTTATAATGACAATAAAGTTCTTGAAGCTTTGCTGCAGGGTGATGTCCAGTTGGCGGCACCTTCATTGTCCAAATTCGAGAAGTTCACCAAGAAGTTTCGGATTTTTGATCTTCCGTTCATGTTCCAGGACATCAATGCGGTTGACCGATTTCAGAATTCCAAGGCTGGTCAAGCCCTTAAGAATTCGATGACGCGTCGTGGTCTTAAGGGGCTCGAATTCTGGCACAACGGCATGAAACAGCTTTCGGCCAGCAAGCCACTCATCAATCCTTCCGATGCATCAGGTCTTAAGTTCCGCGTCCAGCCTTCAGATGTGCTGGTGGCCCAGTTCAAAGCGCTCGGTTCAAACCCACAGAAAATGGCCTTTAAGGAAGTTTATGGCGCTCTGCAGACTAAGGTCGTTGATGGTCAGGAAAACACCTGGTCGAACATTTATGGCAAGAAGTTCTTCGAAGTTCAGGACGGCGTAACCGAAACCAATCATGGTATCATTGATTATCTGGTTGTGACCTCAACCGATTGGTTGAAGGGTTTGCCGAAAGATGTTCGCAGTCAATTCACGACGATTCTTAAAGAAGTCACAGAACTTCGCAATAAGGAAGCCTACGCTGTGAATCAGGCTAACAAGAAAAAAATTCTCGCCGCTGGCGGTAAGGTTCGCACCCTGTCCGCAGCTCAACGGGTGGCTTGGGTTAAGGCTCTTCGCCCGGTTTGGAAAAAATTCGAAGGCGATGTTGGTGCAGATATGATTAATGCTGCTCAGAAGGCCAATGCAGGAAGTTAAGTCGACTCCGGGGTTGTAAGTCGTCTAAGGAAATGCGGTCAGCTATAGCTGACCGCATTTTCCCTAATAATAAGCTGCACAAGCGGTAAGGCAGGGGCAGGAAGGTTTCGAATGACGGAAAATACGTCCGCTAGTTCTGGACTGGGCGATCAGCTTGAAGAAAGCCTAATTGCTATTTTTCTAGGGCTAATGACCCTGATTACATTTGCAAATGCAGTTGCCCGATATGTCTTCAATGACAATATCTTATGGGCCCTGGAAGCAACGGTATTCTTGTTTGCATGGATGGTGTTGCTCGGCGCCAGCTACGGCGTGAAGAAATCTCTGCATCTCGGTGTTGATATTGTAATCGCGAAAATGTCGCCGGCAGGTAGACGAATTATGGGGTTGTGTGCAGCTGTCGCCTGTCTTGTCTTTGCGCTGCTGCTGCTGAAAGGCGGATGGGACTACTGGTATCCCTTCGCAACCAAGCGGGCCTTTCTCGAAACCAATGATATTCCCATGCCCGAATTTCTGCAGTTCATCGCAACCTGGATGAATGAGGGCGAAAAATACGAGAAAATTCCACGCTTTATCCCATACGCGGTACTGCCAATCGCGATGTCTCTTTTTACCTGGCGCGTTTGTCAGGCCACCTGCCGCATTTGGCGCGGAAAGCAGGAATTGCTTATCGCTTCACATGAGGCGGAAGAACTTTTGCAGGAAGTGGAAGCAAGCCACGCAGATAACTCGAAGCGAGAGGGCTGACACATGGAAGTCGCCATTCTATTCGGGTTGGTAATTGGTTTGATGGCAATTGGCGTACCGGTTGCGGTCTCTCTAGGGCTGTCGAGCGTTCTGTTCCTAATGATGTTTTCCGATGGGTCGCTCGCGTCGATCGCACAGACCTTATTCTCCGCCTTTGACGGGCATTACACTTTACTGGCTATCCCGTTTTTCATTCTGGCCTCGACTTTTATGTCGACCGGTGGTGTTGCCCGCCGGATCATCCGATTTGCGATTGCGCTGGTTGGGCATATGCCTGGTGGTTTGGCCATCGCGTCCGTCGTTGCCTGTATGATGTTTGCAGCCTTGTCAGGCTCTTCGCCGGCAACGGTGGTGGCTATTGGCTCCATCGTTATCGCGGGAATGCGAGAGGTAGGATACTCAAGAGAATTCGCTGCTGGCGTGATCTGTAACGCAGGGACGCTTGGTATTTTGATACCGCCATCAATCGTTATGGTCGTCTATGCTGCGGCGACAGATGTCTCAGTAGGCCGCATGTTCCTGGCTGGTGTGATCCCAGGGCTAATTGCTGGCCTGATGTTGATCATGGGTATTTACGTTACCGCCCGTTTCCGCGGGCTGCCATCTCAGCCTTGGGCGGGATGGGGGGAGCTATGGGAATCTGCACGCGACGCTTTTTGGGGACTACTCCTCATCTTTATAATTCTGGGCGGAATTTATGGCGGCGTCTTTACGCCGACTGAAGCCGCAGCCGTTGCGGCGATTTATGCTTTTTTTATCGCCAACTTCGTTTACCGCGACATGGGGCCATTTGTCTCTGCCGGTAAAGGCGGCCTCGCCATCGTTACGCGCACGCTTTCATCCTTTTGGCACCCCGACACAAAGAAAACGCTTTTTGAAGCTGGCAAGCTAACCATCATGCTGATGTTCATCATTGCGAATGCGCTTATTCTCAAGCATGTGTTGACGGAGGAACGAATCCCGCAGGCCATCGCTGGAACGATGCTGGCTGCAGGCTTCGGCCCAATTGTGTTCCTCATCGTCGTCAACGTGATGTTGTTGATCGGTGGACAATTTATGGAGCCTTCCGGGCTTTTGATTATTGTTGCGCCGCTGGTATTCCCCATCGCGATCCAGCTGGGCATAGATCCTATTCACCTGGGTATCATTATGGTGGTGAATATGGAGATTGGTATGATAACGCCGCCTGTGGGGCTCAATCTGTTTGTGACAGCGGGCGTCGCGCAAATGTCGGTTCTTGGTGTTGTGAAAGCGGCATTACCCTGGGTCGGAATCATGTTTGTCTTCTTAATTTTGGTCACTTATGTGCCCTGGATTTCGACTGTCTTGCCCACCGCGCTTATGGGGCCCGAAATTATTACGAAATAAATTGTTGGAAGCTGGGACCGGCGACCACTATGTTTAAAGCTGGGCGTGGCTTGGCGCTGTAGTACTATCTTTTAAAGGATTGTTATGCGGTTTCTTGATTTCCGGGCGATTGTCGCTCTTACGATTTTTTCTTTGGTTTTGCAATTCTGCTGCCTCTTGGGGCAAGCGCTCAACGCGTTCCGGCAAAACCCGCTGAATCCAATTCTGGCACACAATCCCCCCGGGTGGGGCAGCGCATTGGCGATTGGACCTTTCAATGTCAGGCCTTATCGGCGAGCGATACGCGATGCGTCATTTTTCAACAGCTTGTGAATCAAAAAACCCGTCGTCCGGTGTTGCGAGCAACGCTGGCCTCGATCGGGGAGAAAAAGAACCTTGGACTTATCGTCCTGGCACCGCTGGGCATATTCCTCGGTTCAGGGGTTGCTGGGAAAGTTGATGAAGGTAAGCAGTTCAAATTTGTATTGCAGCGTTGTACGCAGCAGGGCTGCCAGGCCGCTATTCAGGTTTCAGACAGTCTGAAAGCGGAATTAAAGAAAGGCAAACAGTTGGTCGTTGCCTTTAAGCCCACAGCCAATGCTCAACCTGTCCAGCTAGCCGTGTCCCTGAAAGGTGTCGCTGCTGGTCTGAAGGCGCTGAAAATCAAGTGACCGCCTGATCGGTGACCAATCACGAGTAAGGTCTCGTTTACCCTAACGTCATACCATTAGTGGCCGAATGATGTTGTTGAGGCCAGACTGTGCAGCCGGGACAGGTAAACCCATTATCTTTGACTAAAGCCGCAGTGCCAGCCTGGCTGGGCGTCGCTGGCTGGCGGGAAATATTTGGCATAGATCTGCGCACACTTGCCGTTTTTCGGGTTTTGTTGGGCAGTTTCCTGATTTTGGATCTGATCCTGCGGTCTCGGGACCTAGTGGCCCATTATACGGATTTTGGAATATTCCCAAGAGCCGCCGCCATAGATGGATTGGCGGCGGGTGCCTTTTCGTTTCACTTGATGAATGGCAGCGCAGTATTTCAGGCAGCTTTGTTTGTCCTTGCAGGTGCATTCGCTGTTTTGATGATCGTTGGATGGCGGACGAGGCTCGCCACAGCTATGTCGTGGGTACTGCTGCTCTCCATGCAGAACCGCAACTGGGAAATTCATTCCGGTGAGGATCAACTGGTGATGGTTCTGTTGTTCTGGGCGATGTTTTTGCCGTTGGGAGCGCGTTTCTCCGTTGATGCTGCGATGGTTCTCAGGGAATCTGCTAAGTCGAATGATTTCGTTTCCCTTGTGACGGCTGCGTTGTTGTTACAGGGCATGTCGATGTATTTCTTTAGCGCCTTGTTAAAATCCGATGCGCGATGGATTCCCGACGGGACAGCCATCTATTTTGCTTTGCAGCTCGATTATTTTGCGACGTCACTGGCATTGTGGTTCCGGCAGTTCGAGACACTTCTTCAAGGTCTAACCTATTACGTCTGGGCGCTAGAACTTATTGGCCCAATTCTGATTTTCTCACCAATTCTCCAACGGCCATTGCGCGCAATATTGATGACGGCGTTCATCACGATGCATTGCGGTTTCTTTCTGTTCCTGGAAATCGGGATTTTTCCGCTCATTTCAATTATTATGAACCTGACCTTTATGCTTGGCTGGATGTGGGATTGGTTTTGCCGGAAATTACGACCCGATGCCCGCGAAGGGTTGAAAATTTGGTATGACCGGGATTGCGGGTTTTGTCTTAAAACCTGCCGCTTGTTAAAGGTTTTTCTCATATTACCCGAGGTGCCGATCAAACCAGCGCAGTCAGATGCGCAGGCTGGTGCATTGTTGGAATCCCACAATAGCTGGGTTGTTTCCCAGGGAAATGTCGCATTGATACGGTGGGATGCGATGCGGCATCTATTTATCTGTTCACCGATATTCTGGCCTGTTGCAAGGCTTCTCACTGTAACACCAATACGAAAAATGGGAGATCGGTTGTATCTATGGATCGCCCGGAATCGTAATACGTTAAGCAATGTGTCTGCGCGTGTTTTACCCTGGGAAAAGATTCAGTTGAGGCCACCGCTCTGGCAAAACGTATTTGTCGCAGTCTCGTTCTCACTCGTTCTGGCGCAGAATGTTTCAACGCTTCCACAATCCGGGCTTCAAATTCCGGAGCCGCTTTGGCAGGTGCGACAGTTCCTGGGGCTTTATCAAAACTGGACTATGTTTGCGCCTTATCCCGAACTGGTCAGCCCCTGGCCAGTTATGATGGGGGAGCTCAAAGATGGTCATGTGGTGGACGTCTACAATGCGAAAACAGGAATTCCTTCTTTTGAAAAACCTGAGCTGGTTTCCGCTGTGTATAAAAACTACCGCTGGCGAAAATATTTATCCAATCTCGAAGATGCCAGTTATGAAAACAAGCGCAATCATATGGCGTTGAATTATGGACGATATCTTTGTCGTTTATGGAATAGCCAAGCCATTGGACTCGACCAGCTATCAACTTTTTCGATTTTTTTAATGTCGAAAGAACGCCACTTCCCGGAAATGCCAAAGTCGTTAAAACACGGCAGATTTGGGATCATAACTGCTTTGGATGACCAATCTCGGTTAGGCAGATTTCCGATGTTCAATGAGTCTTGTTGCCGGCAATCTGACGGTTGCCGTCGTCCCTTCCCCTTCTTTGCTCTCAAGTTTTAGCTCGCCCTGGTGGAGTTCGGTCATTGATTTGACCAATGGCAAACCGAGGCCTGTACCTTCATAGGCCCTCTCCAATCTGGAATCCGCCTGACCAAACGGTTGCAGGATGATATTTATCTTGTCGGCGGGTATGCCGATGCTGGTATCACTGACTGAAAAGACAAACCCGTTTGCCCCGATGCGGGCAATGAGTTTTACACTGCCACCTTCGGGCGTGAATTTAACGGCATTGGATAATAGGTTCAGGAGAACCTGTTTGATCATCCGCTCGTCTGCCATTAACTCGGGAAGATCGTCGGGGATATCTGCAGAAAGCGTGACATTGCCCTTTTCGGCTCTTTCGGCAAGCATTTTTAGGGCAGTGGCGACAATACGGCCAAAGCCAAAGGGAGCTTCATTGGGCTCCAATTCGCCAGCCTCAATCTTCGACATATCGAGGACGTCGTTGATGATTTCAAGAAGATGGGAGCCGCTATTATAGATGTCAGTCGAGTATTCGACATATTGAGGAGATCCCACAGGGCCAAAGGCCTCGGTTTTGATAATTTCTGAAAACCCGATAACCGCGTTTAACGGTGTCCGGAGTTCGTGACTCATATTAGCGAGAAATTCTGTTTTGGCGCGGTTTGCCGACTCCGCTGTTTTACGTGCTTGCTCCTGTACTTCTTCGGCTTTCTTCCGTTCCGTGATATCGCGAAAAGTGTAGATGAACATTTTTTTGTCGACATGTTCCGAACGTCGTTTATTTGCCTTGATAGATAGTCGAGACGTACTGATCAGCAGCTCTATAATAAGCTCTCTTCCGTCTTGGGTCGTCAGGGGGAATTCGGCCGGTCCGAACATATTGTCACTTAAGCCACCTCTTTGGTCCTCATCTCCTTCAGCTTTGTTGTATAGGGCCTCGATTTCTTTCGACCAGGGTAAATAGTTGTGAATGGGCTGATCCATGGCGTCATCTGTTGTGATGCCCAGTATCTGTCCTGCTGCCGGATTGAAGAGCTCTACTACGCCGTCTTCATTAACTGTTGCGATACCATCAAAACTGTCATCGACCATGCTATTCATCATCGCTCGACGATGCATCGCCTCAACACGATGCTCAAAAATCGACAAGGTTTGGGCGTCGATTGATCGCCAAAGGCCAACAACATAGGAGAGACCTGTTACAAGTACCCAGGGAGCAGTATCGACAATGATCGGCCAAGCTGCCAGTACGCCCAGGGAAATCCCACCGCTTAAGAAAATGACGGACCCTGTACAGAATGCGCCGATTCGCCAAGAGGTACGATCAAGAAAAGGGCCAAGAAAAATAGCAAGGAATAAAGCGACAATCAGAACCGGCCAAGTGTCCAGTCGATGGATCATCCGGTTCTGGATAATCGTTTCAAAGGCGAGCGCTTGCAGGACTGGACCAGGAATCACTTTGTGGACGGCAACGTTTAGTGGTCACCAAGTTCCACGGCCGTGGCGCCCACAATAACTCGTTTTCCGGCTACGGTACTATTGAGAAAATTTCCCTGGATGACGTCCATATAGGACAATCTTGGAAGCGTGTCCGGTTGGATACCCAGATCAATATAAAAAGAACCATGTGGCATTTCCTTGCTCGTCGCGAGGATGCCAGCCATGCTGGTGATGTTATGGCCTTGAATGTCGTCGGCGGTGAGATAGCGCCTTACGCGGCCATCCTCCTCTACTCGGATATTAACCGTTGCAAGATGAGCATTCGCGCCGACTGTTGGTACGGGAACGGAATGAAAAACCTTTGTTTCATGACCCTTAGCGGCATGGAACTGTTTGAAGACGGGCAATAAAACGCGGCCATTAGCGCGGGTAATTGCGTCTCCCAAGGCTTTGTCATCTTCTTCATTGGAATGGGAACTAAAGTCAATATCGAGGGCAACAGACTTAGCACCGGCGGCGAGGAGGCGGTCTATAATCTGGGCGTGATAGCGCCGCGGCCACGGCCAGATGTTGAGTTCTTTCAGGCTCCTTGTGTCGATTTCGACAACAACAATTTCCTGGCTGGCTTCCCGCTTCAGGAGCTTGAAAGCGAGATCTGTGAGAGCAAAACCTAAGGACGACAAAAACTCGCCGAGATATATTCCCGCGACGGTAAGAAACACCACCAGATGGGGCATTATTCGTCTCAGTGTATTTCGGTCTTTCAATGCTGCCTCGAATGGCCAAACAGTTTTCTACAAATCCGGCCATAAAGGGTAGTTGGAACAGTTTAAAGAACCGTTCAGGGTTGTCAGAAAAGAAAACGGCCTCCTCGAAAGGAGACCGTTTCTTTGCAAAGCAATTTCAGGAGGAACTATTTGTTCCCGTTTCAGTTACCATTGCCATTTCCGTTACTGTTTCCATTACCGCCGCCGTTACTGTTTCCGTTGCCGCCGCCATTTCCAATACCGCTATTGTTGGCGCTGTTTCCGTTGCCATTGCCGTAGCTAGCTTGGGCAGCAACGGTTGCCGGGATGGAGAAGCTCTTCGGAACTTTGAAAGCTCTTAGTTTTTTGACGGTGTTTTTTGAAAGTTTCCGGGAATTGCCGCGCCCGGTCGCTTTAGGGGCACCTGCATCATTGACGAGGCCGCGCGAAACTTTAGAGATATTGACCCGTTTGGCACCAACCATCTTTTTGATGACAGAGCGTGCTGCTTTGCCACGACCGCCTTGTGGGCTGTTCTGTGATTGCTTCTCCGCCGCCGGTTTAGCATTGGCGGGGTCAGCTTTAGCTTTGTCCTTGCCCTTTGCTCCTGGCGTCGATTGCTTTTTGAAGCCAATCAGCCGCATCTGACCGCCATTCCGGTTGCTGACAGCAGCTGTCTGGCCAGGTCTCACGAGGGCAGTTTGGCCACTCAAAATAGAGCTGACCTGGACGGCACCCTCGGTAACATGCAAAGCAGCGTTGCGCTGATCAACGGAAACCGTAAAAGTCGTTCCTTTGATAACCGCCGCTAAATAGGGTGTTTTTACCGAGAACGGTTTGTCCGGCCTGGTCGTGATTTTGAACAGGATTGATCCCATTTTTTGCGCAATACGGGTTGCCGGTTTTTTGCCCTTCGCCTTACCTGATTTTGGAATGTTAAAATGGCTGCTTGGCGCGACATCAAGTGAGTCTCCGGGCTGGACCATAATAACACGTCCTTTTGGACCGGTTTTGACTTCCATACCGGGATGAATAGTTTCGCCGCGCTTGAGCACATGCCATGCCTTCCCGTCGTGGCTCTTTTGTGTCCTTAATATCAGTTACCCGCCAGTCGCGTGCGTGCTCTGCTTTAGCGCTGTTCGTATTGACTAAGAGGGCGCCCATCGCCATGGCACCCCAGATCAGGTAGCCATATCTACTTGAAGTTTTGGCGGTGTTGTTCAAATTTTCCATTTTTCTGCCCTCCCGGGGCTGGTTGATTAAAAATTGCTACAAAACTGCGATTAACATTGCGGCGATTTTTACCTTTCAAATCTTACGAAAATTTAAAAAGATAAATTAAATCAATAACTTAGTAAAATTTTAGAAAAATTTGAGATAATTCTTTGTTAACCTTTTCGTTAATATTATGGTTAACATTCGATGCTGGGTTGGCTCGGATAACTGTGGGAAGGCGTTAGTTGTCCTGGCTTAAGCACCTGGTTTAGCAGAAGAATTTCGGCGCTTTTTTCCCATGGTCTTCTGAGGTCATGGTTAATCGACTGTCGTCGGGTATAGGAAACACCAGCAAATTGTTGCGTAAATGAATCAGTCGACCGGGTCTCAATGGGGCCATAAAAAAAATAAATTATTTTTTATTGGTGCATTCGTTTGCATAACGTTTTTACTTGGATTTTCGTTTGCGCAGTCTTCTGGCGGGGCCAACGACGCCGGAAAGATTCAGGAACGGCTTGAACGGCCGGCCGAGAAACTAAGCGAAATCGATTCTATTGCTGCTCCGAAAACAGAGAAAACCGAAACCAGGAAGGAATCCGAGAAATTTCGTCTGATAGGGGCACAGCTGGTTGGAAACAGCGTTTTTACCTTGGCGCAGCTCGCACCGATTTATGAACCTTACCTCAATCGGGAAATCTCGATTGCCGAGGTCGACAAGATCGTAAAGGCGATCACCGAAAAATATCACAAAGATGGATATTTCCTGACGCGCGTCTATGCGCCGCCGCAGGCAGCCGAGTTTGGCATTCTGGAACTCCGCGTGGTGGAAGGGTTCGTGGAACGCGTTGAATTCAAGGGCGATAAGCCGGGAAGATCGAGCTTGTTCAAGGGTTGGGCGGCTAATATTCAGGCAGAGAAACCTCTTAAGCTTGGCACCCTTGAACGAAACCTGCTCCTTATGGCTGATATCCTAGGGATCGGCGTAACCCCGAGCGTCAAATAGATTGACCTGGAAAGAGGAGCGTATCGTCTTGAAATCGCCGTGACTCACCAGAAAGTGGGCGGTTTCGTGAATTTCGACAATCGTGGTACGACGGCTGTTGGACCTTTACAGGTCTATGCAGGTGTAAACCTAAATTCCATTATTGGCCTTCTTGAACGAACCAGGCTGGCTGTCTTCACAATTCCCCAGACACCTGAAGAACTTCGCTACGTAGAGTTTCAACAGGACCATATTTTGAATGGTGCCGGGACTCAGGCATCGATTTTTGCGTCGCGCAGTATTGTGGATTTGGGAGATGAAGCGCTTTTTACCAAAGAGAACAGCCACGGAACGCGAATTTCACTGGAAGTCTCTCACCCTCTCATCAGGAGTAGGGATCTCAATCTTTTTGCTTCAATCAAGCTGGATGCCTTCGAATCCGACAAGAGTGGAGATAATGGCACGTTTGATGACAAGCTCCGGATCTTAAGGCTGAAGTCGCGGTTCAATTCGTCAGATGGTTGGGGCGGTACGAACTGGTTGTCAGGTCAGTATAGTCAGGGTTTCGACATATTTGGCGCCTCCGACGAAGAATCCGGATTTGTTTCGAATACCAACGGACGTGCTGACTTTTTGAAAGTCAGAGCAGATTTTACACGGGTGCAGAAAATCGTTGAACATCTCGATCTGCAATTGTCGAGTGCGGGACAATGGTCACCCCATACATTGTTGTCATCAGAAGAATTTACGGTCGGTGGACAGAACTTCGGCCGGGCATTCGATCCGTCAGAAATTAGCGGTAACCTCGGTGTTTCGGGATCTGCTGAACTACAATTCAACTTACCTGCCGATCTGAAGCCTGTCTTGGATTCGGTGCAGCTTTACGGATTTTATGATGCCGGTGCGGTTTGGGGCGTGGGATATACACGCGCATCGGTAGTCTCTGCCGGTGGTGGAGTAGGGTTGTCATTACCGTACAATTTTCGGGCGCAGTTTGAGGCTGCGATGCCCCTTACCCGGCAAAGCGATAGTGGTGAAGCGGAACGCAAGGACCCCCGCCTGTATTTCAGCATAAGCAGTCAGTTCTAACGCGGATATTGTTCTCACTGTGGATAACTTCATCCCATCAACGTTTTATTTACGATAATTTTTCACCGGAATTTTAGGCCTTTGGTCCACCATTTTGGCAACAAGATTGGCGGAGTAGATCATGAAATTTCTGTCCGGTTTTATTACTTTTTGTGCATTGCTCGCTTTTGCACCTGCTGGTGCCATGGCGGCGGAAGAAACTGAAGAACAGCTAAAAGCGCGGAAAAAGGCTGAAGCCGAAGCCAATAGTGTCCACGCGCTCTCGGTTTTCAGCTATGTGAATCCGGTTCGAGGCCGCGTTCATACGCGACGGCGCCCGGTTCTCATTACCCTGAATGTCAAAGGAATGGACGCGCTCAGCCACTTTTGTCAGCAAAAGCCATTGATTGGCGAGGCCGTCCTAAAAATTATCGGTTGGGGGCCTGCCCCCGATTTGTCCAACAAGAAGGTACTGGAAATTAAGCGGCAATCGTTACATCAGGAATTTTCTGAGGTTTTGTCGGCGGATTCCTTGAAGAATGTCTCACTGAAATTAGGAAAAACAGTCGCGGAATTTGGCAAGCAGCTGCAGGGAACATCCAACGCCTGTGGTGGCAAGTAGGTTTCTCTCTAAAGCCTGATGACGGCCATCTTGTCCTGGGTCAGGTCGTGCATGGTGTGACCGATTCCGCCGGTGCCATAGCCTGACTGTCGCCGTCCTGCAAACGGCATCCAGTCGACTCGAAAAGCTGTGTGATCATTTATCATGACAGCCGTTGCATCCAGAGACCGTATCAGTTTGGTGGCGGTGTCGAGTCGTTGCGTAAATCCAGCTGCCTGAAAAGCAAAGGGTAGGGCGTTGGCACGATCAATCGCTTCCTCAATAGTCTCATAGCTATAGACTGCGAGTACGGGGCCAAAAATTTCAGCAGTTGAAAGACGTGTGTCGCTACAAGGGTTCAAAATTACTGTAGGTGCAAAGGCAGTTTCACCCAATTTTTCGCTACCACACAGAACATCTCCACCGCTTTCCATGGCCTCAGATACCCATTCAGCCACGCGCGACACTTCGCCCGGGCGAATGAGGGGGCCAACCTCGACCTTCTCCTCAATTGCATTTCCCACGACGAGCTTGCTCGCCTGTTCGGCGATAAGTCCGGCGATATCATGCGCCATCGATGCTGGTGCAAAGACGCGCTGAACCGATACGCAAACCTGTCCAGCGTGGTAAAATCCACCTTTGACCAAAAGGGGCAGCATTGCGTCGATATCTGCGCTTTCATCGATAATAACCGGCGCGGCACCGCCATGTTCTAATGCCGCCCTGGTGCCCGGTGCGAGTTTTGATCGCAGCATCCAGCCAACGCGGGCTGATCCGATAAAACTGAAAAATGCTACACGCGGGTCTGTAATAAGACGTTCTGCCGTAGGAATGTCACAGGGAAAATACTGGCACCATTCTTCGGGGAGTCCGGCCTCATATAAGATGTTTACAAAGCTTTGCGCCGAAAGCGGTGTGTCATCTGCCGGTTTGATAATGACGGGGCAGCCCGTGGCGATAGCGGGTGCTACCTGATGGATAATCAGATTTAGTGGGTGATTGAATGCGGAAACCGCGACAACCGGCCCAATCGGTTCCTTGCTGGTAAAGGCCATTCGGCCGGCGCCGGCGGCGGTGAGATCCATTGGAATTTCGTGTGCCAGTGAGATGACTTAATTCCTTGGCAGCGAGTTCGACACCATCGATCGCACGGTCGACTTCGATCCGGGCATCAATGAGCGGCTTGCCCCCTTCATTGGCAATTTGAAAAGCAAGCTCGTCAAAACGCTCACGCATGAGGGCGCTGGCTTTGTGCAAAACAGAAATCCGCTGATGGGCGGGAAGCCAGCTATCGCGATCACGATGTAATCGATCAGCGGCGGTGAGCCACTTATCGGCTTCTTCCCATGTGCCTAAAGAGACTTCACCGATGGTCTCGAGAGAGAACGGATTGCAAACAGACAGGATGGCATATTCCTTGGCTTTCGCACGCACTTGCGTACTCAGTGCCTTAGAATATGGGGCCTAAATCTGAATCAAAGATAACTTTTCCGCGATACGGCAGAAAAACCTTAATCCTCGAAGCCGTACTCTTTCCAGCGGGCGTTGACCTTATCCATGTCTTCCTTATGCGGGATGACCATGGCGGGGTAACGATCGCCGTTATATTGCTCTTCCGGTTCGAAATCGAGGTTAACGGTCGCATCGATGAGGACCCGGCACCATTTGCCAGTGCCAAAGAGCATCGGATCCCGGTCTTTGAGGCGCGTCGATGGATCCAGCAATGACCCCCATGAACCTGGGAAAAAGACGATGTCATCTTCGGCTGCATTGACGCGATAGGCAAAGGCCCAATCCACCGCCGCATAATCGTGAATGTCGATGTCCTGATCGACTACCCAGATATGTTTGTATCGAAGATGCGATGCGTTTGAGCCCCAGATTGCGGCGGCTGCCTGTTTTGCCTGACCCCGATAGGTCTGGTTCAGCTGGATGAACAGCGTCGTACCGTTATTGGCAGGGGCGCAATGGACGTCCGTCACACCTGGAACACCGGCACGTTCCAGAACATTCCAGGCCACACCAGCTCGCTGTACCGAACTCATAATGCTGTTCTCATTCAACATTGACGGTAGGGTGCCCTCGAGCGTGCCCCGGAAAATAGGCTGGTCGCGATGGGTAATAGCAGTGACTTTGGTGACATGCTTTGGTCCCTGATCGCCACCGAAATAACCGGTATATTCGCCAAACGGGCCCTCCATCTCGAACGTTGCCGGATCAGGATCAATAAATCCTTCAACCACCAATTCAGCGCTGGCTGGTACCATGATGTCACTGGTCTCGCATTTGACGAGTTCAACTGGCTTGCCACGGATGGCGCCCATCACGTCATATTCTGAAACACCGGTTGGCACAGGGGCAGAAGCACAATACGGCATGCAGGGTTCCCAACCATAGACGTGAGCAACCGGCATTTTCATGCCGCGGTCAGCCCATTTCTGGAAGTGAACACCCCAGTTCTGCGCGCGCCATAGGAGGACCGGCAGAGTGTCTTTTTGACCCAACATTCCCCGATAGATACCCAGGTTATGAACACCAGTGTCGGGGTCCATCGTAATCGTTGCCTGGAAGGTGTTGATGTAGCGGCCGCCATCTTCGCGATGCCATTTTGGAATTGGAAAATCGTACAGGTTAATATCGTCGCCTGTGACGATGTTTTCCTTTACCGGCCCGTTATCTACTTCAACCGGTGCAACTCGTTGGCTCAGATAGTAGCGCGTGGCCTGCACCATATCGGTAACAGATGCATCTTTTGGCAGGCCCAGCGTCATTGCGATGCGCGAGAAGTTCGACATACCGCCAGTAAATAGCTGACTGCAGCGCGCGTCATCGCCGTTATAACCGCCGATATTCTTGAACAGCAGGGCAGGGCCGTTGCCTGTACCAAACGCCTTGCGGGCGACGGTTCCCAGTTCGCAATCCCAATCGACCTCAGCGTTGATTTCCTGCAATTCGCCTTCGGCGCGCAGTGCTTCGATCCATTCCCGAAGATCGCCATATGCTTTGGGTTGCAGTCTGTTCGAGACACCGCCAAAGGCGTCAATATCATTGTCTGTTCCGGCCATTATCCTGTTCTTTCAAGTTCCATACGCTGGCGTGTGGTTGTGTTAATTCCGCGACGAATATTCGTCAACCGCAATACTGAAGTTTCACCGTTTTGAGCGGCTCACCCCCAATTCGTCGGCAGAATTTCAAAATTTTAGGTATAAATCAAATTTAATTTGTTTATATTAAATATAAATACAAATTATGGATTGTTTGTCTGAATTTTTTGAAGTTTGCCGTTTGTCTATGATCTATCTATCTGGTCAAAATTGACGTGGTTGATCTCCGTAGTTTTGATTTCAATCTTGTTCGGGTGCTGGTCATGCTCGAGGAAGAAAGAAGTGTAACCAGCGCGGCAACACGTCTCGGCATAACACAGCCTGCGGTAAGTGCAGCTTTGGCCCGTATGCGCGAAGCATTTGATGATCCATTATTCATAAGAACCCAACGGGGCATGACGCCCTCTATCCGGGGTGCAGAGTTGGCGCGCGCGGCAAAGTTGGTTTTGCATGATTTTGAAGAGCTGTTTGCGACTAAGTCCTTTGATCCGGCAACGGCAGAGGCAAGCCTGACTGTCGGCGCCAACGATTACGGCCAATTCTCTATCGTGGCCCCCTTGCTGAAGACTATTCGGAACTCAGCCCCTGGCATCAGAATTAATGTACGGCCTTTGGAAGATGATATTTGCGGGCAGCTCGAACGCCAGGAGATAGATGTCGCCATTACGTTGCTGTCGAAATCGCCCCAGAACGCCATCGCGACCCGTCTCTTCAGTGAAGATTTTGTCGGAGCCGTTGATAAGGCAAATAATTCTGTTGGCTCTAGAGTCTCTCTGGATGAGTTCTGTGGGTTTGAGCATGTGCGTGTTTCAGTTGCTAACACGCGGCTCACGGATCCTGTGGATGAGGAGCTCAAGATCAAAGGTCGTCGTCGCGATATTGTTTTGACGATACCGAACTTTTTTATGATCCCCAGCCTGCTTCGCGGATCCGATCTTTTTAGTGTCGTTCCGCTAAGACTCACGCGGTACTTTGATTGGACATTGAAGCCCGTCGCACTGCCGCTTCACCTTCCGGGTTTTACGATGAACCTTATTTGGCACCAGCGAACGGTAGACTCGCCACGTCACGTATGGCTGCGAGAACAGCTACAATCTATTTCGCGCTCAATTGAAAAGGGCGCGGCGGATAAAAACCGCTAACTATTGCTCGTCAAACCGGTTTAAGCGGATCGCCCCATTTATCCATGCCAAGCTGGGCCCAGCGATTACGGATGTTTTCTGCATCCGCTTCGTCCGGGTGGATTGTCGGCGGATACCGTCGACCATCCTCACCAGGTTCGTAATCCAAATTGATGGTGCAGTCGAACAAGACACGGTGCCATTTCCCGGTGCCAAACAAATGGACATTGGAATCACGTGTTCTGACGCTGGGATCCAGTCCGGCGCCCCAATTCTCCGGATAAACGACGAGATCACCTTCTCCGGCGTTAAAACGCCACGCCATTGCCCAATCGATAGCATCGTAATCATGCACATCAATGTCTTCATCGACGACAGTGACATGTTTGTATCGAACATGGGATGCGGAATTACCCCATAACGCGGCAGCAACCTGTTTCGCCTGTCCGCGATAGGTCTGCTTGATTGAAACAACTGTATTCACACAGGCCTGGATGGGCATGCCAAAGACGTCCTGAACACCTGGGACGCCCGCGGACTCAAGGGCATTCCAGGCGGTAGCGGATCGTTGGATCGAACTCATAATCGGGTTTTCGCCATAACTACCTGGAATGGCTCCTTCGACACAACCGCGGAAGATCGGTTTATCGCGATGGGTAATACAGGTGATCTGGGCGACATGTTTCGGGGAATGGTCGGGCGCGTAATAGCCGGTAAACTCGGCATAAGGACCCTCGGGTTCAAAGGTTGAGGGGTCGGTCGAAATCCACCCTTCAATGACGATTTCTGCATCAGCCGGAACCTGCAGCGGAACAGTTTCGCAATCGACAAGGTCGACGGGCTTACCGCGGATCGAACCCATAATGTCATATTCGGAAACTGACCGCGGTATCGGAGCACCACCGGTAAAGCCCATCGAAGGTTCCCAGCCGATAACAAAGGCAACCGGCATTTTGTCGCCGCGTTCCATGTGCTTGGCATAATGCGTGCCCCAACCCTGTGCCCGCCATAAAAGAACACCAAGCCGGTCCTTATCGAGAACCATCCCGCGATAGATACCGATATTGTGGACATCTGTATCCGGGTCTTTGGTTACACAGCCAGCATAAGTCAGGGCGTAGCGGCCACCGTCGCCACGATTCCATTTTGGAACCGGGAATTTCAGCAGATCGATATCGTCTCCCTTAAGAATGTTCTCTTTTACAGCGCCAGTTTTGACGGTGTTGGGAGTGACCTGATTGTTAAAAATGGTTCGGCAAACCTGGACCAGGTCCTTCACAGGCGTATCGCGTGGTATACCGAACATCATTGCTAGACGTGAATAACTGCCCTGGCCTCCGGTGAAGACCTGAGAGGAAACGGCGTTGGGTCCGTTATAATCTGTGATGTTGTTGAACAGAAAGGCGGGGCCGTGGCCGGTCCCCTGTCCCATACGGATAATGTTGCCCAATTCGACGTCCCAGTTCACTTCCGCGTCGATTTCAGCGAGTTCCCCTTCTTTGCGCAGGGCGTCAATCCAACCCCGGAGGTCGCCATAGGCGATGGGGGTGCGTTCTACGCTGGGTTCTTCTTGCTCAGTCATTATCCGTACTCTCGTTCATTACTTGAATTTCATAAATTCACGGGGCGGGTACTGATAGAACATCGGTTGCATCGCGTCCAGCCGAGCATTCTTGTAGAATCATTCTCGACCGGTTAGCGTGTGCGCCACGGGACTAATATATTTGCGGAGCGTATCAGGATGCCCAAGCACCTTACTCAGGATCAGGTTGACGCCTATCATCGTGACGGGTTTGTCGGACCGGTTGACCTGTTTTCGACTGAAGAGGCGGCGCAGCTGCGCGCGAAGGTCGAAGAGGTTGAGGCGGAGATGGGCTCGCAAATTCAGCAACGCTGCAAGATTAAAGCGCACCTGCCTTTTACGTTTTTATGCGATGTGATTTCCCACCCAAAACTGCTCGACGCCGTTGAAGACATCATCGGTCCCAATATTCTGTGCTGGGGGTCGAGCTTTTTTCAGAAAGAAGCGCATGATCCGGGCTTTGTTTCCTGGCATCAGGACTCGACCTATTACGGTCTGGAGCCACCGGATACCTTGACCGCATGGCTGGCCATTTCGGACAGCAATCTAGAGAGCGGTTGTATGGAGTTTATTCCGGGCACGCATAATCAGGGCATCTACGACCATAAAGAGTTTAAAGCGGAAGACAATTTACTGTCTCGTGGCCAGACAATTGTTGGCGTCGATGAATCCAAAGCCCAGTCGATGATTCTCAAGGCTGGTCAGTTTTCTTTCCATAAGGAAGATTGTGTTCATGGCTCAGCCCCGAACAATTCGGATGACCGTCGTATTGGGCTGTCTATTCATTATGTCCCTCCCTCAATAAAGGAGACTGGTTTCCCTGGTGCATCAGTGATGGTGCTACGTGGCGAGGATACCGAAGGGCACTGGGCAGTCGATATGACGCCGAAGAAAGACTGGGACCCAGAGTGTCTCGCGGAACTGGATCGGGTCTGGACCATGTATGATACAACGCCTCCGGAAGAACGGGAATCGGTGGCCTGATCGCTGTGCCGATACCGGCACTTCAAACCACGAATATTGAAGGTCAAACCCTCGCCTGGCGCGAAGCTGGTGACGGAGACCCGTTGATCTTGCTGCATGGAATTGGCGGCATCTCGGAAAGTTGGGAAGCGCAACTCAGCGGCTTGAGTGATTGTCGCCGCATTATAGCCTGGGATATGCCGGGTTATGGCGGTTCTGATGGTTTCGACAATTCCGCACCGACCGTGGATGATTATGCTGGGCGTCTTTGTGCTCTGCTGGATTACCTGAATATCGACCAGGCCCATATTTTGGGACAATCGATTGCAGCCCTCATAGCTGCCAGATACTGCGTACAGAATCATAAAAAGGTGCGGAGTTATATTTTTGCACATGGTCTGACCGGATTCGGCGGATTGGAACCAGCAGAGCGCGAAAAAGCGAAACGAGGTCGGCTGGAGGTGTTTAACGCGCTCGGGCCAAAAAGATTCGCCTATGAAAAAGGGCCTGCAATTATGAGTCCTGGTGTTTCCGATGCCGCACGTGAGAAGGCCGTTGGCATCATGGCACAGGTCAAACCGGCAGGATTTCGGCAAGCTGTCGAGATGCTCAGTACGGCGGATTTTTTCGCAGATGTTGCCTATATGCAGACTCCATCCCTCGTTTTATGCGGTGCCGATGACCCCGTCGCTCCGGAGTCAATTTATCGTTCTGTACAGGCAGCCCTGACAAACGCACAATTTTGCCTTATTCCTGATGTAGGTCATTATTCGGCGACAGAAAACCCGGCCTTGTTTAATGCGACAATTTCAGGTTTTCTGGACGATGTTGCCTAATATTGTTTGTGTCATCTTTTATTTGACGCAGTGTCACAGGCGTGTAGATTCCGCCCATTGCGGATGAAGACATTTAATGAATAGGGAGAGAGTTATGAAGTTTGTACCTTTAACACTCGCAACCGCCGCCGCGGTCGGGCTGGCCGCTTCGGCGTCTGCGCAGACCTTTGGTATCGGTTCGACTAAAGCCGGCGCCGTGTCGCAAATTACGGCGACAATTTCGAAAGCTGTTTCTGAACATGCCCCAGGCGTTCAGATGCGTAAGCAGACCATGGGCGGCACACAGCAGTATATTCCTGTGGTCAATGCTGGTGAACTGGGCTTCGGTATTTCGAATATTTCTCAGTACCATATGGCCAAGCAGGGCATCATGCTGTCAAAGGGCAAGAAGCATAAGAATTTGCGCATTATAACCACCATGATGAAATTTACGGTTAGCCCGGTTGTTTCTCTTAAGTCGGGTATTACGCGCGTTTCACAGATGAAAGGCAAACACGTCGCCAGTGGTTTTAAAGGTGCGCCGCTTTTCGTCAACATCACGAGTGGTGCTCTGGCAACCGATAACCTGACGATGAAGGACGTTAAGAATGTTCCTCAGGTTGGTCTTGTGCAGCATTGGCGTGCTTTCATGGCCGGCAAAATTGACATGGCGATCGCCGCCGCAGGTTCGGGCTTCGTGAAACAGATGAATGCTAAAATCAAAGGCGGTATTCGTCATATCTCTTTTGACAAATCACCCGCTGCTCTTAAGCGCATGCAAAAGTGGTTCCCGCGGTCAGAATGGGCCGTCATTCAGCCGGCGAAAGGTTTGACAGGCGTTATCGAGCCGACAAATTTTGTCAGCTACGACTTCCTGCTCTGGACTCACAAAGGCCTCTCCAACGACGTCGCTTATAAGGTTGCAAAGGTCATGCACCAGCAAGAAAAGCAGCTTAAAGAAGGCGGCCCACTGTGGCGTTCCTACCGTGCCAACAAGCGCATGGCGAAGGATCAGGGTTATGCCTATCATCCTGGTGCTGTGAAGTACTATAAGGAAGTAGGCCTCTGGTCTCGTTAATAGGTCAGAGCATTTGCAGAAGATTTAGTGTTATGCCCGCGTCCTTTATTTGGACGCGGGCATTTTATTTTTGAAAAAGTCACTTATAATTTCTCGATAATCTTTAAGAATATTCAGCGGAGATTTCGACGTGTCCGATACGTCCTCGACGGCGGCAGCGCCAGAAAATAAAAAGGGTGCAGCGCTTCTTGAGCAATGGAAAGAAGGCCCCCTTGTAAACGTGTTGTGCCTCACCTGCGGAGCACTCATTACGATTATCGCCCTGAGCTGGGCTATCGAATTACCGCTCAAGGTTGGCTTCGAGTGGTTGGACGAGCAGGCTATGGTCGCCTGCTATGGTCTCGTGCTGACTATCGTCTTTATCCGATTTCCAGCGAGCGGTGGGAAAAACCGACCTTCAATACCCTGGTATGACGTTATCCTGGCTGCGCTAGGATTTGGCACATGCTCTTATCTGCTCTGGGTGTATGGAGATATTGAGTTAAATCCGTTTGCCATGCGGCCAACGATGTTTTGGATAAGTCTCGTTATCTTACCGATGACAGTCGAGGCCTTGCGCCGGACCGCCGGTATGAGCCTGACAATTATTTTTTCTGTCTTTGTCGTTTATGCCTATCTGGGGCATTTCCTGCCGGAACATGGGTTCCTGTTTCAGGCGCCACATCGGTTAACAGCGGAACTGGGAACAAATAACGCGTCGCTCCTTGGGTTGCCGCTCAAAATTATCGTTTTGACTGTCGTGCTCTTTATTTGGATGGGGCAGTTGCTTCTCCATACTGGAGCGTCGGAATGGTTTACAGATCTCGCAGCGGCGATGATGGGTCGTTCACGGGGTGGTTCTGCAAAGATCGCCGTTGTTGCTTCGGGTTTCTTTGGATCAATTTCTGGTTCCGCGGTTGCTAATGTTGCCTCCACAGGCGTGATTACGATCCCGTTAATGCAGCAGGCGGGGTATGACCGCAAGAGCTCCGGCGCTATTGAGGCCGTTGCCTCGACCGGTGGACAAATTATGCCACCTATCATGGGTGCTGCCGCCTTCCTGATGGCGGAAATTCTGGAGCTGGAATATACCGAGATTATTCTCGCAGCGCTGATTCCGGCGGCGTTGTATTATCTGGCGGTCTTTGTTCAGGTCGATCTGGAAGCCGCCAAGAACAAGATTGCGCCCCTACCAAAAGATCGAATTCCCTTAATTGGGAAGGTTATGAGAGAAGGCTGGTTCTTCCTGCTGCCCTACGTGATTCTGGTGTGGACATTGTTCTCGTTGAATTTGCCACCGCAGGAATCTGCTTTCTGGGCTGCGATTTCAGTGGCCGGCGTTAGCCTGATATTTGGGTATAAGGGGCATCGTATTTCGCCCAAGCAAATTTGGGACTCAATCGCTGGCTGCGGTAAGTCATCGGCTGACATCGTCGCGATTGGCGCGATGGCCGGTATCATCATCTCGATACTGGATCGGACAGGCCTGGGGCAGTCATTGACCTTGCTTCTCGCCGCTGTTGGCGAAGACAGCCTGTTCCTGCTGCTGGTCCTTACAGCGATTGTGTCGATCCTGCTTGGCATGGGAATGCCAACCTCGGCGATCTACCTGTTGTTGGCCACGATGATCGCGCCGTCGCTGATCAAGCTCGGCATTCACCCGATTTCAGCCCATATGTTCGTGCTGTATTTCGGTCTGATGTCGATGATTACGCCGCCCGTGGCAATAGCCGCCTTCGCGGCGGCGAACCTATCGGGGGCCAAACCGATGGAGACCGGCGCAACGGCCGTTCGACTTGGTTGGATCGCCTATGTCGTGCCATTCATATTTGTTCTGTCGCCTGCCTTGCTGTGGCAGGGCGAACCAATGGCCATCTTCACGGGGGCGGTGACAGCCTTTATCGGGGTGTGGTTTGGCTCATGTGGGCTGATCGGCTACATGTTTGGGCCACAGGGAACAATTGGCAGGGTCTTGCTGTTTGTCGCAGGAATATTGCTCCTGCTACCAGCGGACGCGATATCAAACGGCTTGTTGATCAACGGTATCGGCCTGGCAATCGGGGTAATCTGGGGAACCAAAGATTATTTGGCGAACCCGAAGTCGAAGAAAACCGCTGAAGTGAGTAGCGGCGAGTAACAGTTTGGGAAAGAGCGGCTAGAGCACTGGCCGCTCTTTTACCAACTTTTTGCCCTTCTCAAGAATTTCCTCCGGCCACGGCGTGGATTTGCGGGTGATCGTGTCTAGCGAAACACACACTTGATCATTGATCGCACATATTTCGTCGGTGCAGGCATCGATCATCACACCCCATACATGAAGGCTTTTAGGCGTGAAGTTGATAAAGCAAGTTCTGATTTGAATCAGGTCACCCGGCAGGATCTCCCGCTTATATTCAAAGTTTTCGGTCACTGCCGCCATACCGCGGTCATTTTCTCGCATATAGGTTGGCGTAATATTCGCCGTCGTGAAGGTGAAATAGGCCGCTTCGTTAAACGCGCGGCTGTAATAGCGCACGTTGGCGTGCCCCATATGATCGGTTTCCATTGGATAGAACATACCCTGATAGGCGATGTTGAAATCCTTGAAGCGTTCCAGCGGTGACATGGTTATTCAGAATATTGTTGTTTAAATTCGCCGCGACTATAGCTCGGGCGAGGAGCCTGTCAATTCTGGTGCCGTTGAAGGCCAAAGCGTAGCGGCTTAATCTAATCGAAATAGCGTTTGCACGTTCCCAACAAAGGTACCTGTCATGTTCAAACAACTCGGTGTTTCGGCTGCCACGCCCTGCTCCCATCCCGTAATGCGGCAAATTATTGTCGACGCCTATCCTGATGCAAGGTTGGTGGATGATGAGAGGATTACAGACGAGGATCGTTTGATCGAGTTTCTGTCGGGTTGTGATGCGGCAATTGTCGGGTTTGAGCCGCTGACAGATAAGGTTCTCTCGGCCCTCCCAGAACTCAAGACCATCGCCAAGTTTGGAGCGGGTTGTGAGACGATAGATTTCGACGCCTTGAAGGCGCACGGCATCCGGTTTGGCTACACGTTTGGTGTGAACAAGCTGTCGGTCGCGGAGTTGGCGCTGAGTTTTATGATCAGTGCCTTGCGTTGGATTACGCCGCTCAACCAGTCTATGCGGGCGAGTGATCGGCCGCGCTACCGCAATGGCGAGCTGTTAACAGGACGCACGGTCGGTATTCATGGCTGCGGCAATATCGGTAAAGAAGTGGTGCGCCTGCTCAAGCCCTTTAACTGCACGATCTTGTCCTGTGATACGGAATATTACCCAGAATTTTATGCCGAACACGGCGTCACGCCGGTGTCGTTTGATGAATTGCTGCAAAGATCAGAGGTTCTGACCCTTCATCTACCCAAGACCCAATCGACCCGGGGGCTCTATACGCGGGAGGTGCTTGAACGCATGCGCCCGGAAGCCGTTCTCGTAAATACCTGCTGCGGTGAAATTGTTGATGAGGATGCGCTTGCGGATCGATTGGAAGATGAGTCGCTACGGGCCGCCTGTTTTGATGTTTTTGCCGTGGAACCTGCTGAAAATGACAGGTTACTTAATCTACCGAACTTTTTGGCGACACCGCATATCGGTGCCAGCACCGAAGAGACCCGTGTGGCTATGGCGCAGGCGGCTTTGCGCGGGCTAACGGAAAATGAACTCGTTGAACCGGAAAAATATTACGACAACTAGACGACTGGTGATTTCCCGCCATCGACGTTAATCGCTGCGCCTGTAATGTAGCCACCTGCTTCAGAGGCAAGGAACAAGGCTGTGCTGGCAAACTCTTCGGTTTCTCCGATGCGCCCGAGCGGAATATTCCGGGCGTCGACCATATCCTGCAGGAAGTCCTCATATTCCTGGTTTGGCTGTTGATTGGCGTAAAGCCGTTCCCACTGACCTGACTTGATAAACCCGACCAGCAACGCGTTTACCAGCACATTGTCGGGTGCGCCTGTATTGGCGAGGACCTTCGTCAGTGCCAGCCCTGCCGCCCGGGCGACCGCCGTTGGCGCACCGTTCGCGCCGGGAGCTTTTGAACCAATATTTAGAACATTGATAATGCGTCCCCATTTGCGAGACTGCATGGCGGGTAGCGCGAAACGGGCCAACCGTATGGCGGCGAAAAGTTTCAGCTCAAAATCGTCATGCCATTCCTGATCCGAAATGCTGAGAAACGGCCCCGCTTTTGACGTACCCGCATTGTTGATCAGGATATCGACCTTACCCAACGCTGACTCTGCTGTTGCGAAGGCATCCGCTGTAGCAGCGGGGTCCATTAGATCACAGGAAATGGCGACGACCTGACCTTTACCAACGCTCTCTATGTCCGCCTTTGCGGCGTCCAGAAGGTCCTGGTTTCTCGCAATGATCGCAACATCGGCGCCAGCTTCTGCGAATTTGAGGGCCATTCCCTTGCCAAGCCCCTGGCTGCCGCCCGTGATTAGGGCCGATCTCCCGTCTATTCGGATTTCCATAGTTACTTTCTCTTATTTTGGAGAAATCTTCCTCATTCTCGTTCCACGGCCCGCCAACCGATATCACGGCGGCAAAACCCGCCGGGCCAGTCGATCTTATCTATAGCCTTATAAGCGCTTGTCTGTGCTTCGGCCACTGTATCGCCAAGCGCTGTTACTGCCAGCACCCTGCCACCTGTTGCACAGATTTTCTCATTCTCACTAAACGCCGTGCCGGCATGGAAAACAGTGATGTCACGATCTTCGCCGGCTTTCTCTAATCCTTTAATAACACTCCCTTTTTCATAGCTGCCGGGATAGCCATTGGCGGCCATAACCACAGTGAGGGCTGTCTCATAGTACCATCGAAGGTCAAAATCCTTGAGCACCCCGTCTGCAGATGCGATGAGAGCGGTCAGCAAGTCTGACATCAACCGCATCATCAATACCTGACATTCGGGATCGCCAAACCGAACATTATATTCCAGCAACTTCGGCTGTCCGTCTTCAATCATAAGACCTGCATAAAGGACGCCTTTATATGGCTTCCCTTCGGCTTTCATCCCGTCCATCGTTGGATTGATGATGGTCTCCATAATGGTCTCGACCATTTCCTCCGTCACGATCGGGGCAGGGGAGTAGGCTCCCATGCCACCCGTATTGGGTCCGGTATCACCATCGCCGACACGCTTGTGATCCTGGGCGGAAGCCAGGGGCAAAGCCGTTTCACCATCGCAAAGAGCAAAAAAACTTGCCTCCTCACCACCAAGAAACTCTTCGATGACAATTTCGGCGCCCGCTTCACCGAACGCACCACCCGCCAGCATGTCGTCTACGGCGGCATTCGCCTGGTCGATAGTTTCGGCAATTATCACGCCCTTACCGGCGGCTAACCCGTCAGCTTTCACTACGATTGGCGCACCCTGCTTGGCGATAAAAGTCTTTGCCGCTGCAATATCGCTAAATCGGCCATAGGCAGCCGTAGGGATTTCATGCCGCGCGCAAAAATCCTTCATAAACCCTTTGGAGCCCTCCATGACCGCAGCGGCGGCACTTGGTCCAAAGGATTTAATGCCGATGTCCAAAAGTTTGTCTGAAAGACCGGCGACGAGTGGCGCTTCAGGACCGATGACCACAAACTCGATATCATTGTCTTGGACGAATCGAATAATCCCATCGACGTCTTCGGCGGCAATGGCGACGCATTCAGCATCTTGCGCAATGCCAGCATTTCCTGGTGCGCAATAAAGCTTGGTAACCAAGGGGGAGCCTGCAATTGCCCAGCAAAGCGCATGTTCGCGGCCGCCGCCGCCTACCACCAGAACCTTCACCCTTAAATCCCCCTATGCTTTTCGTTTGTCGCATCACGCCGCTGGTATGCGTCTTCCCGTTTAGCATAGAATGTGAGTCGCGATGACCGACAACAGCCCCCTTTTTGACTCTGATGCGCCGACGGCGACAGCGCTCGAACATAATATCAATGAGTTTTCGGTCGGTGAGATATCCAATGCCGTTAAACGAACGCTGGAAGGTGCTTTTGGACGCGTGCGGGTAAAGGGGGAGGTCTCGCGCCCGAACTATCACGGTTCAGGACACCTCTATTTCACGTTGAAAGACGAAGACGCTGCGATGGATGGCGTTTGCTGGCACGGTTCCGTTGGCAAACTTGGGATCACGCTTGAAGAGGGAATGGAGGTCATTTGCACCGGGCGTATCTCGTCCTATCCCCGTAGTTCAAAATACCAAATTGTCGTCGAGGCCGTTGAGCTCGCAGGTGAGGGGGCTCTCTTAAAGCTGCTGGAAGACCGTCGCAAGAAACTGACCGCAGAAGGCCTGTTCGATCCTGAACGCAAGCAGGAGTTACCTTTTTTACCTGAAATCATCGGTGTCATTACGTCTCCGACCGGGGCCGTAATTCGAGATATATTGCACCGCCTCTCGGATCGTTTTCCTCGTCGCGTTCTTTTGTGGCCGGTAATCGTGCAGGGCGATGGTGCCGCCGAGCAAGTTGCGGGGGCGATAAATGGTTTTAACGCTTGTGACCGCGATGGTGTCGTCCCGCGTCCAGATTTGTTGATAGTTGCGCGTGGTGGCGGCAGCCCTGAGGATCTTTGGGCCTTCAATGAAGAAGTTGTTGTGCGTGCAGTATCTGAGAGTGATATCCCCTTAATTTCCGCTGTTGGTCACGAAACCGATACCACGCTCATCGATTTCGCAGCCGATATTCGGGCCCCAACACCAACGGCTGCTGCTGAAATGGCCGTCCCGGTACGTGCCGATTTGGAAGCGCAGTTGGCAGATAGTCAAGGGCGACTGGTCGCGGGTCTGGAACGCTGTTGGGAAGACCAGCGGCTACAGTTGGAGGGGTTGGCACGAGGATTACCTCAGCCCGACTATTTGTTAGAGGAAGCCACGCAACGCCTCGATAGCGAAACGGACCGACTGAAACTATTGCTCGCCAACAAGCTTGAACAGCATCGCGAACGTGTCTCTGGTGTGGGAGCACGTTTGCGACATCCGCGCGATGTTATGACAGCGGCAGAAGAACGATTGATCCAAACTGCTGAACGATTTGAACTGGCAATTTCATCTAATGTTAACAACAGCAAAATCCGATTTGAGGGTCTCGAAGCTTCGGTACGTTTGTCCAATGCGATAGGGCGCATTTTTCGTACAGATGAGGAGCGATTGGTTGGACAGGGACAACTGCTGGAAAGCCTTTCCTATAAAGGGGTCCTTGAGCGTGGTTTCGCACTGGTAAGAGATGGTGATGGCAAGCCAGTCATGCGGGCGGCAGAGGCTGTCGCTGGCGGCCCGGTGGAAATTGAGTTCGCTGATGGAATTCGCGGCGCCCTGTTGAATGGCAGCGTTGAAGGAGAACCGAAATCGGCTAAGCCACGCGCAACGGCAAAAAAACCAGCAGCGAAGAAAACTGCGCGGAAACCAGGCGCTTTTGATGATGGTCAGGGGTCGCTCCTGTGATGCGGACGCTTTTAGTTGCAGTTTTTTTGCTGGCTGCCGGGCAGGTCGCTGCTTTGGAGTTAAAGGGTTCGGTTACACAAGGCGCTCTCGTAATCGGAAAGGTGGCGTCTGGCAGCACCGTGTCTCTGGATGGCATTCCCTTGGAGACATTGCCCGATGGCAGTTTCGTTTTTGGTCTTCCGCGCAACGCCAAGTCGACGGCCCTTATCACGGTTCGACAACAAGACGGTCATATAAAACAAAAGACTCTAAAGATAAGAAATCGTTCCTACAGGATTCAGCGCATTGATGGCTTGCCTAAGCGCAAGGTCACCCCCAAAAAACGGGACTACAAACGCATTGCAAGGGAACGGAAGCTGCTTGTGACAGCTCGCCGTCGTATGACGATGGCAGGAGATTTTCAGGATGGGTTCGTCTGGCCAGCGGCAGGTCGTATCTCTGGTGTTTATGGTAGTCAACGTATTCTCAACGGTAAGCCCCGGGCTCCGCATCTCGGCGTTGATATTGCCGCCCCGACAGGGAGCCCTGTCATTGCGGCGTCCGCCGGCATTGTTTCCCTCACTCATGAAGGGATGTTTTTTACGGGCAAAACAATTCAGATCGACCACGGCCTTGGTGTGGGGACAATTTATATCCATCTCAGCAAGGTTCTTGTCAAAGAGGGGCAGCGCGTTCGCAAAGGTCAGCTCATAGGTCGGATCGGAAAAACCGGTCGCGCGACGGGACCGCATTTGCATTGGGGGCTGACCTGGAAGACGATGCGCCTTGATCCATCTTTGCTCGTCGGGCCCATGCCAAAGCGCGACGTAAAACGAAATTAGGTTAGTCTTCAGGCCAGCGCCGGTGCAACCAACCCAGCCATTGATCAGGCGTTTCGGTTGCCCATTCCTCGAATAACGCGTTGATATCCCGCATCATGCTGGGCACATCGCCATCAGCGGGCTTCGTCAATTCAGGCACCAACCGTACCTGAAATTGACAACCGGTTGTGCGTATTATGCGCACCGGAATAGCGGGGCAATCATAGCGGATAGAAAGCTCAGCGACTGCCGGGGCCGTCATAGCGTTACGGCCAAAAAACTCAACGGCAATGCCATCATTCATTTTTTGATCAACAAGCATGCCCAGGCGACGCCCTGCACGAAGAGCGGAAATCGCCCCTCGGGCACCGCGAGGGCCTTTCGGGATAATATCGTCGTCTTCGAGTTTTCTGATTTTTCTTAGCATCGCGTCGACGAAGTGATTGTTAGTGGCGCGATACACCTGGACATAAGGAACACCAGATTTTTGGGCGGTCAGGGCGAAGAGTTCCCAATTGGCAAAGTGGCCGGAGAAAAAGATGCAAGGTTTTCCCTCGGGCTTAACATCAGCAATATTCTCTTCGTTGAGGACCTCGACCCGATCGGCGATAATTTTTTCGAGATGCGGGAGTTCGGCCAGGACGCGTCCAAGGTTGTCCCACAAACCGCTGATGATGTGCTGTATTTTTTCGTCGTCATAGTCTGGAAAGGCGCGTTTAAGGCTGTCCATGGCGCGCTTGTGGTACCCAAGTCTTGGTCCCAATGTTCGACCAATCCAGCCGCCAAATCCAGATGCGGCGTCTAAAGGAAGCAGCGAAAAGAACCCGTATACAATTGCAACACCCAGGGCTTCCAAAGGGTAGCCAACGGCACGGTAAATACGTCTTTGCGCAGGACTCCGCTTAGCCATTCAACGAAACCCTATCGAGAAGGCGCTCATGCGCATTCTCTTCCTCCCATTCAAGAGCGATGCGAATGGTTTTAATCAGGGGCTGGGCTTCTTCCGGCAGACGCACGTAATCCTTCTCCGTTGTAACCGGGACTGCGCCCAGTTGCGTTGCATGGTCACATATCTTGATTAGTTCGTCCGGGTCAAATTTATGGTGATCAGGAAAATCCTGCGTACCGATAATATCGCAGCCTAATTCCTGAAGGGTTTCATAGAATTTCGGAGGTCGTGCGATACCAGCGAACGCAAAAACTTTTCTTCCAGGGACTTCAGGGTTGGGAATTGCAACAACCCGCGCTCGAAACAGCGGACAGCTCTTTTCAATTGTTTGCGCAACCCCGTATCTATCTTCTCCGATAATGACGGCGGCATCACAGCGCATCAGGCCGGAAGAGATGGTTTCCCTTAGCGGTCCCGCAGGAATAACGTGCCCGTTGCCAAAACCGTATCCGCCGTCGATTGTCAGGATAGAGAGATTTTTTGCCAAGTCGTTATTCTGGTAGCCGTCATCCATAACGATAATTGTGGCGCCATTCTCAATAGCCTTTTTCGCACCAGCGATACGATTCTGCGACACCCAGGTTGGCGCTGCTTCGGCGAGAAGCAGTGGTTCGTCTCCAGTCTCCAAGGCGCTGTGTCCTTTGGGGTCGACCAGAGCCGGGCCAGAGGTTGTTCCGCCATATCCACGGCTCAGAAGATGTGGTTTGTGCCCGATGCCACTTAAAGCACGCGTTAAATCAATAGCAAGCGGTGTTTTGCCTGCACCTCCAGCGGTGAGATTGCCAACACATAGAACAGGAATTGGGGCGATCCATGGCTTTCCTGAAAAGTTATTTCGTATGCATGATCCCGCGCGCCAAACCAGGGAAAGCGGTGATAAAATGCTCCCTGTCACACCGGGCCGATGCCAGAATTCGGGCGGACGCATCTTATTTAGTGGCCAAGTCATCGGGGCGAGATGTCTCGAGAGTTGTAAGAAAAGGGTCAAGCTGGACGAGGACATTGTCCAGAATCCCCGCCTTGGCCTGTGCTACATTGTATGCCGCTGTAATCTGTTCCTTCCGGCGGTCATCGTCGGAGAACAGGATCGAAACCGCGTCTGCCAGCTCAGCGTCGTTTTGTATGATTGTTGACCCACCTGCCGCTGAAATTTCGTTGGTGATCGCTGTAAAATTAGTCGTCGAAGGGCCGTGGATAATTGCGCATTCAAGCTTGGCGGCTTCCAGCATATTTTGGCCGCCATGAGGGATAAGTGTGCCGCCAATGAAGGCGATTGTTGCCAGTCTGTAAAACAAGCCAAGTTCACCAACAGTATCAGCTATATAAAGATCACTTTTGGCATGTAATGGAGTCTGTTCGCTCCGTCTCGCGATCGTAAACCCTTGATCTGCAAGTTGTGCTGCGATTTCTGATCCTCGCGCGGGGTGTCGCGGAATTATAATTGTTAAAACATCAGGATGTTTATCCGCTATGGCGCGATGCGCATTTGCAACGGCAACTTCTTCTCCCGCATGGGTGCTTGCTGCAATCCAAACTGGCCTGGTGCTAATTTCATTCCATAATTTTGAGAGCGCCGCATCGTCTACGGGGAGCGGCTCTGCCGCAAATTTTAGGTTGCCGGGGACATGAACATTTTTTGCTCCCAACGTTGCGAGCTTTTCCGCGTCTTGTTCACTTTGGGCGAGACAAAGTGAAAAACAGCGGAGTAAGCGCGCGATGGTACGTGGAACACGCTGCCAGCCTCGAAACGAATCCGGCGAAACGCGCGCATTTATTAAAATCAATGGGATGGATCGGGCTTTGATAGAAGTTAATAGATTAGGCCAGAATTCAGACTCGACCCATAGGACGATATCTGGCCGCCAATGATCAAGAAATCGCTTAATCCAGATTGGTTGATCAACGGGTATGAACTGGTGAATGACATCTTGTGGTAACCGTTCCGCCATGATTGTCGCGGATGTCACCGTTCCTGTCGTGAGCAGGATGATGTGGTCTGGATAGTCTGTATCCAGCCTTTTTATAAGCGAAAGAACGGAGATAGCTTCGCCAACGCTCGCCGCATGTATCCAGATGACAGCACCAACAGGGCGTTTTTTGCTCGGGTTGCCGAACCGCTCATCAATTCGCTCTGGATCTTCCTTACCACGTTGTTTTCGCCGTCCCAGAAAGTTACGAAGAATAGGGGCGGCTGCGTAAGACAGTCCTCGATAAACCGGCAGAATCATGACGATGACCCTGCTGTTCTTGGCGCAGGCTCAATCGGAGAAATTCCTAACTCTGAATCCAGTTGCCGGGTGATCTGGTTTAGTTCGTTTTCGAGCGCTGTCGTAACGGATTTTATTTCCTGCGCATCGGCGTCGGTGCGAATTTCAATTGGTTTGCCCCATTTCATCACGCCTTTGCAAAAGGGAAGCGGGATAAGGAACCTGTCCCAGCTTGAGAGGGTTTTGTTGCCCTTCGCCGTATAGCTTAATGGCAATATAGGAACGCCCGCGTGCCGTGCGGCGAACACGACCCCTTCGGCCGCTTGCATTCTCGGTCCACGCGGACCATCCGGTGTGACGCCGACATACTCTCCTGCTTTAAGAGCTCGCAACATGGATCGTGCCGCACCAACGCCGCCTCGTGACGAGGACCCACCGATTGAATCAAAACCTAGAATACCAATGGTACGGGTGATCAGCTCTCCATCGGGGTGGTGCGATATTACCATCTTAAAAGGGGGCGCATAGGGCCATGCCAGGGACATCATCAAAAGGCGGCCGTGCCAGAACGCAACAAGAAAGGGTTTGTTTTCGCTGATTAGCTTCTCCGGGATTTCCGAACCCTCAATTCGCCAGCAGCCCGTGGCTTTGACAAGACGAATATAGTTCGCCGCCAGCCAACACGCGGTAGCCCGTGGACCAGGGCGCCGCATCATATTTTTGAACAGCGCCATTATCTAGGCAGAAACCTCTGCCGCGACGGAGCCTTCGGCCTGGTCGGCAAACTGCACAGCATAGAGTCGAGCATAGGCGCCTTCCTTTGCGAGAAGCTCTGCGTGGGTTCCCTGCTCAATGATCTGCCCGGCATCCATGACATAAATTTTGTCGGCCGCCATAACCGTTGAAAGGCGATGGGCGATGACAATAGTCGTACGGCCTTTGGTCAATTTTTCGAGTGCCGACTGAACCAGCCGTTCGGTTTCAGTATCCAACGCCGATGTCGCTTCATCCAGCAACAGGATCGGAGCGTTTTTCAACATTGCTCTGGCAATGGCAATTCGCTGTCGCTGCCCGCCGGAAAGTTTTAAGCCGCGCCCTCCAACATGGGTTTCATAGCCCGACGTCAAGCCGGATATGAAGTCATGTGCCTCGGCGGCTTGAGCAACTGCGATGATTTCGTCATCTGTAGCTTCCAGCTTGCCATAGGCGATATTGCTGCGGACGGTATCGTCAAACAGTGTTATGTCCTGCGAAACTAATGCAATATTGGCTCTCAGTGAGGCCACAGTAACGTCACCTAAATTCTCACCGTCAACCAGGACCGCGCCCTCATCACTGTCGTAGAATCTTGGGATAAGGTTCAAGACAGTCGATTTGCCTGCGCCGGACGGACCAACGAGGGCAACGGTGCTGCCAGCAGGAATATCAAGATCAATACCCGACAGGGCGGCACGGCCTTTCTCATACCCGAACCGGACATTCTTAAATTCGACATCCCCTCGAACCGTTCCGAGCTGTTTGGCGTCAGGCCTGTCCTGAATTGTTGGCTCGGCATTGATCAGTGTGAAGATGCGTTGTGCCGCCGCAAGACCCTCCTGGAGGTTGGCATTGAGATTGGCAAGGTTTTTCATCGCCGGGTAGGCCATCAGCAGGGCGGAAATAAAGGATGCAAAGGTGCCGGGCGTCGTTGCGCCGGTAACAACTTGGCTTCCACCGTAGAAAATAATGACCGCAATTGCGACGCCACCGAGAGATTCCATAATGGGGTGGGTGGCTGACCTGACTCGCGCTGCTTTCTGCACCAGCTGGAAGATGGTCTCGATGATGCGGCCCGCCCGGTCAATTTCGTAATTTTCCATACCGTAAGCACGAACATGGCGGGCACCCCGGAATGTCTCATCAAGGATGGTTGTCAATTCACCCATCTGAACCTGGGTATTGTCCGATACCTTCCGCATGCGCTGGCCGATCCTGACAATCGGATAGACCGCGGTGGGAAAGACGACAAAAGCGATCAACGCCAGTGCCCAGTCATGATAGAACAGCAAGCCGATCAGAAAGATCAGAGTCAGAGTGTCCTTGGCGATGCCAACGAGCACATTTGAGACTGCCGCTCGCAACATATTGGCGTCGTTATTAAATCGTGAAATCAATTTGCCAGTGGCAGTCTTCTGGAAGTAGGCGATGTCGGCCCACATAAGGTGCGAAAACATCCCGCCCTGGATCGTTGCGACGATCCGCTGACCAATGTAACTCATCAGAACCGCCTGGCCGTATGTCGCTGCCCCCTTGATCACCGCAATACAGAGGATGGCGATCGGGATGAGGATCAACATCGTTTCATCCTTGAGGATAAAAACATCGTCAAAGACCGGTTTCATCAAATAGGCGTTTGCGGCTGTGGTTGCTGCGACAACGGCCATACACAATACAGCCAGACTCAATCGACCGCGATGCGGGCGTATGTATTCACGCACAAGCCGCGAGACGAGTGATTGCGTGGTGGCTGGGTTGTGTTGTGTTGCCACGATCTGGGTATCAGAACTGTTCATGTGCTCGCAATTCAGGGCGCGGAATCATAACATGTGCCTTGAATCCCGCTAATTAAATGCGTGCAAAGCCTATTGGACTTTACCCGCAAAAATAATTCAGAGTCCGGCGACGGTCATACCGTCAATCCGCACCGTCGGGGCGTCTGTCCCATAGCGGAACTCAAGATCGTTCGCCGGTATGAGATTGGCAAACATTTCCTTGAGATTACCCGCTATCGTCATCTCGCTTACCGGATAGGTAATTTCACCGTTTTCGATCCAGAATCCGCTGGCGCCACGGCTATAATCCCCGGTTACTCCATTGACGCCCATACCTATCAATTCATTGACCAGAAACCCTTCTTTGATATCGGAGATCAGCTCTGCAACCGAGTGCTCTCCCGCCTCAAGATACACGTTGGTTGAAGACGGGCTTGGCGGGCCACCGGTGCCGCGCGACGCATTGCCGGTTGTTGCAAGGCCCAGCTGGCGTGCCGAGGCGAGATCAAGCAGCCAGGTTGTTAGCTTGCCATTCTCAATGATTTTCTTGGGTGTCGTGGCGATACCTTCACCGTCAAAGGGCTTGGAACTCAGGCCACGTTTTCTGTGCGGGTCATCGTGAATGGTAATATTATCGCCGAAGACTTGCTCTCCCATCATTTCTTTTAGAAACGATGTGCCGCGCGCTATGCCCGCACCATTGATGGCACCTGTCAGATGACGTAACAGGCTTGAAGAGGCGCGCCAGTCATAGATGACCGGTACCTGTGAGGTCTTTTTCTTTTGCGGATTGAGGCGGGCGACGGCGCGTTCTCCGGCACTTCTTCCAACGTCTGCCGGGTTTTGAAGGTCCTCTGCATAAACGGCAGTTGCAAAGTCGTAATCACGCTCCATCGTGGTGCCTTCGCCAGCGATGACGGAAGTAGAAAAGCTGTGGCTGGTGACGGCGTAATCCTGTGCGAAACCGTTCGTGGCGGCGAGCGCGATACGGGCTCTGCTGTAACCCGCTTCTGCCCCTTCGGAGTTGGTAACGCCAGCCACTGCACGGGCGGCATCTTCCGCCTCGTTGGCCATATCGATCAGGGTTTGAGTTTCGGGCTCAACGGGATCGAAACTGTCCATCTCCGCCAGGGTTGTTGCGATCTGATCTGGCTCCGCAATTCCACACCATGGATCTTCCGGGGCGACTTTCGCCATGGCAACAGCGCGTTCCGCCATCTCGCGCAGGGCGTCATCCGAATGATCAGTTGAGGAGACAATGGCCTGCTGTTTGCCGATAAAAACCCGCAAGCCCATGTCAGCAGACTTAGCACGCTCCAGCTTTTCAGGTGCCCCGAGCCGTTGGGCGACTTCGATAGAGGTGGCATCAAATACAACCGCGTCAGCGCTTTCCGCTCCCTCCTTCTTGGCCATCTCCAGCAATCGCGACAATAGGTCGAGCTGGTTTACCTGTTCAGTCATTAGAATTCCCTTTCCAGATGGGGTTGCCGGAGCCGGGCAGACCATATTCCTGCCAGTCACGGGTTACTTTTTCAATTACATCGTCGCTCATGCGAATCTTGCGTCCCCAGGGGCGCTTGGTTTCAGGGGGTATTTTAGCCGTGGCATCAATCCCGACTTTTGAGCCGAGACCGGATTCCGGAGAGGCAAAATCAAGATAATCGATTGGCGTGTTTTCAACGAAAGTGCAGTCTCGTGCCGGGTCCACATTTGTTGAAATAGCCCAAACCACATCTTTCCAGTTTCGCGCATCAATATCGTCATCCATCACGATGACAAACTTTGTGTACATAAACTGGCGCAGATAAGACCATACCGCCATCATGATACGTTTGGCGTGACCGGGGTAACCTTTGCAAATGGAAACAACAGCAACGCGATAGGAACAGGCCTCCGGCGGCAACCAAAAATCGGTAATCTCGGGAAACTGTTGTGTCAGGAATGGCACAAAGACATCATTGAGCGCTTCCCCCAGAACTGACGGCTCGTCCGGTGGACGGCCAGTGAAGGTCGAGAGATAGATCGGGTCACGTCGCATTGTGATGGCGGTGACCGTAAAGACCGGAAAATCTTCGACCGCATTGTAATAGCCCGTATGGTCGCCATAGGGACCTTCGCCTTCATAGTGAGTTCGTGAAACGTGGCCTTCGAGCACGATCTCCGCGTTGGCGGGGACTTTCAGTGGGATCGTTTTGCAATCGACCAGCTCAACCTTTTTGTCGCGTAGCAAACCTGCAAACTGGTATTCCGACACGGATTCGGGCACTGGCGCAACGGCGGCAATAACGGTCGCCGGATCAGCGCCAATAACGGCGGCGGCGGGGATAGCATCATCGGTTGCCGCTGCATGAGCCTCTGCACCGCCGCGATGTTTGAGCCAGCGCATCAAGGTCGTGTTGCGTCCCGTGACCTGCATTCGGTAGATGCCAAGATTTGTGCCAGCAGGACCCACAGTGACGACCAGAGGCCAGGTTATCAGCGGCGCCGGTTCATCCGGCCAACAACTTTGAATCGGAAGCTGCGAAAGATCTATATCGTCACCCGTGAGGACAACTTCCTGACAGGGGGCATCTGAGACCGTCTTAGGTTTCATCGCAAAAACCGATTTAACCATCGGCAGCATTTGCAATGCCTCGCGCCAACCACCCGGTGGTTCAGGCTGACGCAGAAAAGCAAGTTGTTCACCAAATTTGCGGAGTTCGTCTGGCGTGCGATTCATACCGGCAGCGACCCTTTCTACGGTACCAAACAAGTTGACCAGAACTGGCATGTCGCTTGGTGTGCCATCGGCCCGTAATGGATTTTCAAACAGCACGACGGGGCCGCCCTCGGCGAGAAGCCGGGTCTGAATCTCTGTCATTTCGAGCGCCGTTGAGACAGGCTTGGTGACTCGGCTCAACTGGCCGTCCTTTTCAAGCTGTTCGATAAAATCGCGCAGATCGGCAAATGCCATCGTTTTTCACTCTCATAACCCGAAAAACACACGGGCGCGCAACTGTTTAGCACGTTGTTGGGGGGATTTGGCAAACGCATTGCTGAACGGTGGAAGCGAATTGCCAACGGAATGAAGCTGTCGTAGAGGATGTGTATGGAAAGCGAGAGTAGTTTTGATCGATCCTGTTGCACACGCTAAGGCCTATCCGTTTCCGGCACCGGACCATTCCTATGTCTTTGAGACCGGACAATGGCGGCCCTTAGAAGAAGATGATTTTGATATCAGCGGGCGGACACCGGTATTGGCTGCGGGTTCCAATCAATCACCGGAGCAACTCGCCCGTAAATATGCCGAAATGCCTGATAGTGGCCCTATTCCGGTGGTCAGGGGGCGTCTTCCTGATTTTGACGTGGTCTATGCGGCGCATCTCGCGGGGTATGGGTCGATGCCCGCAACATTTCAAAATTCACCGGGTACCACAGTGTCGGTTTTTGTTGCCTGGTTCACTGATGCGCAGCTTGAGCGCATGCATGCGACCGAGGGAAATTACAGTTATGACCGACTGACAGATGTCGGATTAGAGACCGACTTCGGATCTGCTCCCCTCGAGGTTTTTGCCTATACCGCGAAAGTCGGTTGTTACAATCACAATGGCGGCTGTTTGAGCTTGGCGGAAATACCAGCAACTAACCGCAAATTCGCGTCAGCAAGGCAGGCGGAGGCGCTGAGTTTTTTGCGGGACCGACTCGCGGTGGGAATGGATCTTGATCAATTTGTTGCCGAACACATTGACGATAGTGTTGTCCGGGTTGGACGTGTGGCGGCCATGCGTGCGGACGCGATAGAGATCGGATATCCGCGCGAATCTTTGTTGTCTCTTTAGAGTGTCAGCAGGGCTTGTAACGCATCGCCGCAGGATTCAGGTGCCGCATAGGTAGGGACACCGGCACTGTTGAGACGATGTAAAATTGCCGGTGCATCGGGGCTACAATACACCAGCAACGGCTTTGATGTGTTTTTGACAGCTTCTATGACGGGGTCGGCAACGAGTTCCGGCCGCCCTACACCGGAAGATCCGACAATGGGGATGACGACGTCATATTCTTTTGCTTCCAGCAATGCCGTTATGGATCCGCCGACGATTTCTGGTGTCAGGCCGGCCAGTGTCAGATCAATTGGATTACGGTCGGCAGTAAACCCGACATGGCTAAACAGCTTGGCAAGTTGAGCTGCGGTGTTACGGCTGGGGGCAGGTGTTGTGTATCCCGCCAATCCACATCTATCGGCGACCAGCCCACCTGCACCGCCCGTCGAGGTAAGAATGCCGACCCGCCGTCCCTTGGGTTTCTTGCCCATGCTCAGCGCCATGGCGATATCCAGAAGGTCGTCGAAGCGATCTGCCCGCACAATGCCGGTTTGAGCAAACAAAGCGTCATAGAGCCGGTCATCTCCGGCCATAGCACCGGTGTGGGACGCCGAGGCGAGAGCTCCAGCCTCAGATTTGCCGACTTTGTACGCAACCAGGTGTTTTCCGGCCCGTTTTGCCACTTTGGCCAGCTTGCCGAAACGTTTTGTATCGCGTAGCCCCTCGAGATAGAGCGTGATAACGGTGGTTTCTTTTTCCTCGATCATCCATTCAAGGATATCGCAGACTTCAAGGTCACCTTCATTGCCAGTCGCCGCCAGATGGGACAGGCCAATCCCTTTTGCCGCAGCGCGGGACAGGAGGGATCCCAGAATGCCACCGGATTGTGAAATAACGCCGATCTTACCTGACGTGAGGTGCTCCGTATCGAGTGCACCAGAAGCGGAAAGGGTGATGCGGTCCTGCAAATTTAGCAGCCCGATTGTGTTAGGTCCAAGAATACGCATCTGTCCGGCGGCTTCCGATAACGCGGCTTGCCGTTTGACGCCATTGGGGCCTGTTTCGCCGTAGCCACCTGCCAATACGATTGCAACTTTGGTGCCGAGCGATGATAGATTTCTGGCCGCGTCTTCGGTTCCCGCTGGTCCCAGCAGGATCATGGCGGCATCGGGTACACCTGGAAGATCATCAATACTGTTATAACAGCGCAGACCATTGATTTCTGAAGAGCGGGGATTTACCGGCCAGATTTCGCCGCGGAAACCGTGTTTACTCAGAAACTGTAGCGGTCGGCCTGCGGTTTTTCCGGGGTCGGCGGAAGCACCAATGATGGCTACTGACCTTGGCCGAAACAGCTTTTCAATTGTGGCGATTGTGGCGTTCGGCACGATGTTATTTTTTTGTTTTATCTAAAAACGCCGTCACGGCATTCCGATGCTCGTCGGTCGTGTAACAAATTGCCTGAGCTTGGCATCCCAGTGCAAAAACCTCTTCAATGGATAGTTCCAGACTTTGATCCATAATCGATTTCGCAAGCGCCAGCGCATTGGGCGACCCGGCTGTCATCCGTTCGGCGGTGGCAATCGCTTCGTCGAGTAACGTCTCAGAAGTTGTCACAGCTTCGATCATGCCCATAGATTGAGCTTCTTCCGCCGGGACACGGCGACCGGAAAAGATCAGTTCCTTGGCACGTGCCAGCCCGACGCGTCGTGGCAGAAAATACATACCCCCACCGTCCGGGATGAGGCCGCGAAGGAGATAACTCATCGTGAACATTGCCTTGTCTGACGCGATCACAAAATCGCAGCACAAAGCGAGGTCTGCCCCCAACCCTGCAGCTGCTCCATTCACCGCGGCGATGGTCGGTTTCGCTAGCCCATGCAGCATCGTTACGGCGTGATGAGTGCGGCGCTGCCGTTTCCAGCCATTCATGGCAACTGTGCCAATTGGGGCTTCGAGACGTTCCCGCATGGCAGAAATGTCTCCGCCTGCACAAAAGGCTTTGCCGCTGCCAGTAAGGACGATGGCTCGAACCTCTTCCTCCTGGCTCGCCCAATCGATGGCCGCCATAAGGTCAGTACGCATGGTGTCATCTATGGCATTGAGTTTTTCAGGGCGGTTCAGGGTAATGATAGCAATGGCATCTTGTTGTGTGATTGCGATGCGTTCGGAGGTTGGCTTGTCCATACTCATTTCCAATCTGTGGCGACTTGCGGGTTATGTACCACAAAAACCTGTCGTGACGATTCAGTGATACCCCAAACTCCCTAATTGACATAGAGCGTGGTGTAATCTGTCATTCATCTACACGGAATTGGAGGAATAGATGACAGCTGTTTCTTATGACGATGCACCGGTGCCTATCCGACAGGATTTACTCAATGCACATCAACGTGCCTGGCAACGTATCGCCGCACCCGGTACATGGCTGACAGGTGAAACACGTGTTGCGACTGCGCGAGAAGTTCGAAATGCGAGGCTTTGTCCCCTATGTGCCGAACGGAAGGCATCGCTCATGCCCTATGGTGTGATTGGGACCCATGACACAGTGACCGACTTGCCAGAGGCCCAGGTTGAACTCATCCATCGCCTGGCGACTGACTCCGCGCGGCTGAAACAAAGCTGGGCCCGCGAGTTGATCGAGGGCGGTTTAAGCGAGGAAGAGTATGTCGAAACGGTGGGTGTCGCCTGTACAACGATTTCGCTGGATACTTTTGCGCATGCGGTCGGAATGGCGATCCGCGAAATTCCCGCAGCGATGCCGGGGGAGCCAAACCGCATCAGGCCGGCGGAGGCACGTCAGGGCGATGCTTGGTTGCCCTGGATTGCGGCTGAAGATGCTAACGAAGCGGATCGGGATACTTTTGGGCCCGGGATATCCAATATCCGGCGGGCGTTGAGTCTGGTGCCTGATGAAGCGCGCGGTTTCTTCGATCTTGTCGGAAACCAGTATCTCAATGCGGAACAGATGAAGGATTTTGCAACACGGTTTCGGGCGATCACACGCGCCCAAATTGAACTGATTGCGGGGCGAATATCTGCCATCAATCAGTGCGCCTATTGAACCACCAGCCATACGGCTCTGCTCCGTGCGAGCAGCGAACAAACTGGTGACGAGATTGATTTGAGCAGCGTGATGGGCAAAGCGGACGGAGATGGTGGAATTCCAAACGGTGCTTTGCTGGTAGAATTTGCAGAGGCAGTCGTCGGGGATGATTCGGATCGTTTGACTGCAGCTCAGGATGAGGTGACACAAGCTCTCGGCGCTGATGGGTTGGTGGATGCTTGCGGCATCGCCGCGACCTTTAATGCAATTGATCGGGTTGCGGATTCCATAGGGGTGCCGATCGACGATGTGCGGCTCGAACCAACCGCCGAATTCCGACGCGAGATGGGAATTGATGCGTTTCCGTCGCGGGTTGAAAGTTAGCTAAGCGCCATTACCTGAGCGGCCAGAATGCCGCCGAGGAAAAGCCATGAAAAAAGCCGGTTCGATTTGAACTTGGCGAGGCAGTCTTTGGGATTGTTGATATCGACATCCCAAACCTGCCATAGGAGTTGTACGGCGCCGAGGCCGAGCCCGACAAAGTACGGCCAGGCGAAACCGCCGATTATCCCCGCATAGGCGAACAGGCCAGCGGCGATTACATAAAAGGCGTAAAGCCAGGGTTTGCTGCCGAGCCCCAATCGCCGTGCGGTTGATTTGACGCCAGCTTGCGGATCGTCCTGTCGGTCCTGATGGGCGTAGATCGTGTCATATCCTAAGGTCCAGAAGAGACCGCCCAGATAGAGAAATATGGCGGGTGTCCCAAGATCGCCGCGAACCGCGGCCCAGCCCAATAGGGCCCCCCAATTAAACGTCAGCCCGAGAAAGAATTGCGGCCAAAATGTCACCCGTTTCATCAAGGGGTAGGTGAAGACCAGGATAAGAGACGCAGCGCCTACCGCTATCGCATAGGTCTTTAGAGTGATCAAAACGCTGAAGCCAATTGCGAGTAAAACGGCCAGGAATATTACCGCCTGTTTAACGGTGACCTGGCCGCTGGGAAGGGGTCGGTTTTTTGTCCGGGCAACCTGGGCATCGAAATCACGGTCGACAATATCGTTATAGGTGCAGCCCGCCCCACGCATGACCAGGGCGCCGATACCAAACGCGGCAAACAGATACATTATTTCCTGGGCTGCCTGCCAATTGGGCCAGGCCATGGCGATTGACCACCAGCATGGAAATAACAGTAACCATGTGCCAATTGGGCGATCGAAACGGGCTAGTCGAATATAGGGATGTGTCGCCCGTGGCATCAGCCGGTCGACCCAGCTATCAACCGGAATGTCGCTTGCTGAAGTGTCAATTTCATTTCGGGCTTGCTCTGCCATGGCGTAAGCTCTAACGCTGTTGTGAAATTGGCTCAAGCATTTGAGCAATCTTTTGATAACCAAGTCTTTGCAGATTTTCCGAATACGATGCGTATAACCCGACTCTTTGTCGATCACCCTTTTACCTCTGAACAGCCGGTTTCACTATCCGAAGCCCAGGCACATTATTTGATGAATGTTTTGAGAAAGGCACTTGGTGATCCCGTTCATCTGTTTAACGGACGTGATGGCGAATGGCGGAGTGTCATTGACCGTATTACGCGACGACGGTGTTCGATTGCCCTGGAGGAACAGGTGGTTGAACAAAAACCCGAACCGGATTTGTGGCTGATCTTTGCGCCCATCAAATGGGCACGTATAGATTTCGTTGCGTCCAAAGCCACTGAGCTGGGGGTTTCGGATATCATTCCGGTGTTTACCGAATTTACCGACGTCACTCGCGTCAATACCCAGCGCCTGCGCGCCAATGCAATAGAGGCGGCGGAGCAGTGCGGTCGCCAGTCGGTACCTGAAGTTGATGAGCCCGCAAATCTTTTGGCCGTCCTGAAAGACTGGCCGGAAGACAGACGGCTGCTTTACTATGACGAAACGGGTGGTGGCACAGGGATCAACCAAGTTTTGACCAATCTGAAGGCTGCCGGTCAAGCTGAACCGATGGCTTTTCTGATTGGGCCCGAAGGCGGATTTTCGCGATCCGAGCTTGACCTCCTGAAAGAAAAAACCACCTTTTAGGCAATTGACTTGGGGCCGCGTATTTTACGCGCAGATACAGCGGCTGTTGCAGCACTCTCATGCTGGCAGTCCGTGTTGGGCGATTGGGCCGGTGAGAAAGCGTAGAGCGGTTGAGTAGGATCTAGCATGGCAGCACCACCGGCAACACTTGGGACCCCGATCTCCAGCAAGCAGCAGCTCGTTGAATACCTGGAGGCAGGATGCAAACCAGCCTCGGATTGGCGCATTGGAACCGAGCACGAAAAGTTTGTTTTCCAGAATGAAACTTTTCTGCCCGCGCCTTATGAAGGAGATTGGGGCATCCGCGCCCTTCTGGAAGGATTACAGCGATTTGGCTGGGAAGCCGTGCTGGAGAATGAGAACCCTATCGCTCTAACGCATGCCAATGGTTGTTCGATAACGCTGGAACCCGGTGGACAGGTAGAACAGGCTGGTGCGCCGCTAGAGAATATTCATCAAACCTGTAATGAGGTTCATTCGCATCTAAATCAGGTTAAGGAAGTTGCCGAGGAACTCGGCATTGGCCTGATCGGTGTCGGTTTTAATCCCAAATGGAAGCGCGGCGATATCCCGTGGATGCCAAAAGGTCGTTATAAAATTATGCGGGATTACATGCCCAAGGTTGGTTCGCTTGGGCTCGACATGATGGTTCGAACGTCGACTGTCCAGGTCAACCTCGATTTTCAATCAGAAGCCGATATGGTCAAGAAATTCCGAGTTTCGCTGGCGCTGCAACCCATCGCGACGGCGCTATTCGCGGATTCCCCGTTTTTGGAGGGCAAGCCGAGCGGATATCTTTCTTATCGAAGCCATATCTGGGAGGACACTGACCCAGACCGCTGTGGCATTCTGCCTTTTGTCTTTGAAGAGGGCATGGGGTTCGAACGCTATGTCGACTACATGCTCGATGTTCCCATGTATTTTGTGTATCGCGATGGTGTTTATCTTGATGCAGCTGGACAATCCTTTAGAGATTTCTTAAATGGCGAGTTGCCGGCCTTGCCGGGAGAGATACCCACGACGGGTGATTGGGGAGATCATCTGACCACGGTGTTTCCTGAAGTTCGGCTCAAGAAGTTTATTGAAATGCGGGGTGCGGATGGCGGTCCGTGGAGACGGTTATGTGCGTTGCCTGCGCTTTGGACGGGTTTGCTTTATGATCAGTCTTCCCTCGACGCAGCCTGGGATTTGATAAAGGACTGGACACCCGAAGAGCACGAACGATTGCGTGTTGAGGTGCCCAAGCAGGCTTTGAAAACGCCGTTTCGTAATCAGACAATTCAAGATGTTGCTCGCGAAACGCTGGAGATCGCTAGTGCCGGGTTGCGTCGACGAAACCGCATTGATGCAATTGGGACCGATGAGACGGGTTTCCTTGGAACGCTGTATGAGATTGTAGATAGCGGTCGAACGGCGGCAGAAGAAAAACTTGAGAAATATCACAGTGTCTGGGATGGTAAAATTGATCCCGTGTTTGATGAGTACGCCTATTAGGGCAATCGGCATGAAAAGACGTAAGATACAATTTTTCAGCATATTGATCCTGTGTGGATTAATTGGTTCTGGCGCGATGTTCCAAGTATCGGCTCAGCAGCAGGTCCAGCCGTGGGAACGCGATCTTCAGAAATTTTACAATCAAGACAGAAAAGTGCTGCAGCCGCGACTTCGCAATCCGGCGCAAGAGGCATTGCGAAAATTACGTCGTGATCCTTTGGCGAGGCTTGGCTTGCCCGGTAATCCGTTGCCGCTTCCGGAGGATGCGCCAACGGATGGTGAACCAGTTTTATCCCCCTTTGCTGCTGGTTATGACCGAAACGGCGATGGTGCCGTCACACGCGAAGAATATTTTGCGAATCAAAGACGGCAATTTGGTGTGGGCGCGGGTTCTGCCAGGCGTCAGCAGCGCGCACTAAGAAGGTTGGTCCCAGCCTAGCGGGACATGTCCGGGGGCAGGTCCTCTTCCAAAATCGACATCATCAAGGAATAGGACACTTCGCCTTCATCCTCGTCGCGATGTAGAACGCCGATAAATTCTGGTCCTACGCGTACTTCAACCGGTTGACCAGGTTTCTCCGGCATATCTATTTCAATTCCATTATTTCCAAATGTCTTTCGGAGGTAGGATTGAACGCGGGCCACCTCGTTTCGGTTCATTTGTTATCTCCCTGGAAATTAATTGCTAATCAAATTAAATCGTCGTCTAAATAATTCGCGATCATGGCGCAAAGTGACGCCATGATCTAGAGGAACATAAGCATGGATTAGTCTTCATCCCGCAATACGGCATGGATGAGCCAGTGGGCAATGGCGACCAAGTCATAATCTTGGCGATAATATCCGATGAGCTGAATGCCCAGGGGCATATCATCTTGGGCTAAAAGTGGGACATTCAAGGCCGGAACACCAAGCTGAGAGGAGTGTTCGCCATACACAGCATTGCCGACTGGCATACCCTCCGGCGCTGGTCCTGTAGCGTTTAACGTGAGCAAGGCGTCATATTTTTCTGATAGGGCCTGGTGTCGTACTTTGGCTTCCGCGCTCCATATCAGGGTTTCTTCATATTGTTCCGGTGTGATGTCTGCAGAGGAAAGAGCTCTGTTGAGAACTCGTTCCCCAAGCTTTTCAGGATTGCGATCAGCATACATCATCAGCGGCCAGCGGCCCTCATACGCCAAAGTCACTTCCATAACCTCGCGCAACTTGATCAGGTCCTGTTCGTAGGCTTCCAGTTCCGGATCATCCTGACGACCAACGACCTCGACGCCGCGGCCCTCAAGTTTGTCGAGCATCTTGTTGAAAATAGCACGGGTTTCTTCAGGTGTTTCGAGCCATCCTGCGCTTTCGATACGCGCTACGCGCTTCGGTTTTCTGGCTTTGGGGAAAACTGCCTCACCTTTGAGGCTGGGATGTCCGGCGTCACCTCCAGCATTTCTTGATAGCCAGTAGCCGGTTATCCAGGCATCCGCCAAGGAGCCGGCGAGTATTCCCAAATGACCGACACTTGGTGGCGGCGGAAAGCCACCACGGGTGTTGATCGCGCCATGGGATGGCTTCAATGCCCAAGCACCGCAGAAGCAGGCAGGCCGTAAGACCGAACCACGAACTTGTGTTCCAGTTGCGGCAGGAACCATGGAGGCGCCGACTGCCGCTCCTGAACCACTCGATGAACCTCCAGGTGTGCGGTTGGTGTCCCACGGGTTGCGTGCCGGGCCGGGATCACCAAAAGCAAATTCGGTGGTAACTGTTTTGCCGACGACGATCGCCCCCCCGCGGCGGAGAAAATACACCGAGGCTGCATCCCAACCAGTTTCGTATCCGTCAAAAAGCGGGCTACCCAATTGCATCGGCATGTCTTCGGTTTCAAACACGTCCTTAATAGCGATAGGCATGCCGTCCAGAGGAGATAGCGGCGCGCCATTTCGATATCGTTCCGTTGCCTCGTCCGCCATCTTGCGAGCGCGATCAACCGACATTGTTACAAAGGCCCTGACCTCGGCCTCGCGAGCATCAATAGTCTCTATACAGCGCTCGAGATACGCTCTGGGCGTATCGCTCCTGTCCAGGAAGGCTGGTAGCTTGTCGTGAAAGGTCAGCAATTTGGTCGAGGATGGATCGTAGGCCAACGTATTCCTCCGCAAAGTGGGTGTTTTCGCAACCGCCAGTCGATTTCGATATCAAGAGTTACAATTTATTGTTTTGTTCAATAAAATCAACAATTTATAAATTCCCCCAAATTATAAATTAACGCTTTGTTAACTATACTTCACAATGGTAACGAATAGGTGATAAGGCATAAATTCTAAGAAATTCTCATCTTGGTTGGCGTCAGTATAAAAGAATAAAATGGGTTTAATTCATTCACGGACTTTCCTCCGGGAACGTCACGAAATCGTTGACCGCTTGAGCAAATGGCAGGTGCTGGTCAATCTCGTCGCTAAAACTTTTGGCGGTTCGGCATCTTTGGTTTGCCAGATAACAGAATCGGGTATTCGTCCGGTCGTCTCTAGCGATCAGGAAAGCAACCCGTTTCCTATCGGGGCAACTTTTCCATTTGAAGCCCACACCTTCTGCAAAGAGGTAATTGTTAAGCAGGAGCCGGTTTACGTTCCAAATGCGCCCGAATATCCCTATTGGGAAGAAAGCCCTGTTTGGACTGAACATGGCTTCCGGACGTACTATGGGGTGCCACTTTTTTGGCCGGATGGCCAGGCCTTCGGAACCATTTGTGTCATGGATCTTGTTTCGACGGAGTACGAAGAACCGTTTATCCACTGGCTCACCTGTTTTCGGGATTTGGTTGAAGCAGACCTTATATCGGCGGCACAATTTTATATCGGCGGCACAATTTTTGAACAAATCAGAATTTCTCGCTGGCGTCAGTCATGAGCTGAGAACACCAATGAACGGCATTGTTGGGATGGCAGAGTCCCTGTTGCGTTCGACATTGTCTGACAATCAAAAACTTGAAGTCGAAACGATAAAAGACTGCGCGGAAACATTGGTGTCATTACTCGATGACATTTCAGATATTTCCAAAATTGAAGCCGGCCATCTTGAAATCGATATTCAGAGCTTTAGCCTCAATGAGATGATAGCTCATACCGAGCGCCTTTGGCGGACGCATGCGGATGCGAAAGGGCTGGCACTAACGGTCGATATTGCACTGGATATCCCTACTGTTCTGGAAGGCGATGTTAATCGAATAAAGCAGGTTTTATTCAATTTACTCTCCAATGCGATAAAATATACCGACCATGGATCGGTGACGGTGAAAGCTCTGTCCAAAGGTCTAAAAGAGGGTTCACATATCGTCCGGTTTGAGGTGCAGGATACCGGCATTGGACTCGATTGTGATGATCAGGAGGTCCTTTTTCAGCGATTTATTCAACCTAACCCGTCAATCGGTGAGGCTGAGGGTGGCGCAGGTCTTGGTATTGCGATCAGTCGAAATCTCGTCGAGATGATGGGCGGCGAGATAGGGGTCGATAGCGAGGTTGATACGGGGTCGACCTTTTATTTTGAGTTGCCGTTTGGTGTGCCTGGCGAGGCCGACAAAGCGCCAGCTACATCTAAGGCAAAAGAAGAGCCTGAAACTGCTACCGACGTTTCCGTATTGATCGTAGAAGATAACCGCGTAAATCAACGCGTTCTTGAGGTATATCTTGCACCGTTTGATTTTGATGCGACGATTGCCGTCAATGGTGCTGAAGCAGTTGCTGCCATTCAAGATGAACAGTTCGATGTTATTTTTATGGATATCCAGATGCCGGTCATGGATGGGATTCATGCAACCCGAAAGATTCGTGAAGTAGGTGGTTGGTGCGCAAGCGTTCCCATCGTTGCTGTTACGGCGAACGCAACGGCTGGTGATCGGGAACGCTACCTCGAAGCTGGCATGGATGATTACATTCCCAAACCGGTAGATCGAAGCGCCTTGTTTGAGGTTCTCAGAAAGTACAAACTGGCTTCAAAAATCGTTGACTGAAGGGCCTGTCGCGGGAATTACGCTGCGGTGCCACCAACGGTAAGGTTGTCGAGTAGCATCGTTGGCTGACCTACACCGACTGGTACGCCTTGGCCGTCCTTCCCGCAAGTTCCGACACCTGGATCAAGTGTCATATCATTGCCGATCATTTTGACGTGGGTCAGTGCATCCGGACCGTTGCCGATAAGGGTCGCCCCTTTTACCGGCGCGCCAACTTTACCGTTCTCAATAAGATAGGCTTCGGAGGCGGTGAACACGAATTTTCCGGATGTTATGTCAACCTGGCCGCCGCCAAAATTGACGGCATAAAGACCATTTTGAACTGAGCTCAGAATTTCTTCCGGTGAATGTTTACCATCCATCATGTAGGTGTTCGTCATGCGCGGCATTGGTGCATGGGCAAAACTTTCGCGGCGACCATTTCCTGTCGGTGCCATGCCCATGAGGCAGGCATTTTGCCGATCCTGCATATAGCCAACTAATATGCCATCTTCGATGAGGACCGTTTTTGATGTTGGCGTTCCTTCATCATCAATCGAGAGGGAGCCGCGGCGGTCATGGATCGTCCCGTCATCAACGACGGTAACGCCTTCTGAAGCGACGCGTTCGCCCATGAGACCTGAGAACGCTGACGTTTTCTTGCGATTGAAGTCACCTTCGAGGCCATGCCCAATGGCTTCATGCAGCAAAATGCCCGGCCAACCTGGGCCGATGACGACCTGCATTTCACCGGCCGGCGTATCAACTGAGTCGAGATTGACCAGCGCCTGACGCAATGCCTCGTCAACCTGTGACTGCCATTGGTCGGGTTCAATATAGGTGGCATATCCGGTTCGACCGCCAGTGCCATGGCTGCCGGTTTCCATACGGTCACCCTCGGCGGCGACAATAGAAACGTTTACCTGTACGAGTGGTCGAATATCTGCAACGCGTTCGCCGCCCGCTCTGAGAATCTGGACCGCCTGCCACTCGCCTGAAATGGACGCTGACACCTGCGCGACTCTTGGGTCTTTGGCCCTCGCATAGGCATCTATTTCAGCCAGCAACGACACCTTTTGTTCGAAGCTGACTTCACCAAGCGGGTTGGTGTCAGTATAGAGGGAAAGGTTTGTCCCTTGAGGTGCTTCAGCTGCTGAACCGCTATGACCTGCATGGACAGCTGTTACAGTTTCAGCCGCTCTTTTTATAGCTGCCTCGGAAAGTTCTGAGGCATGAGAATATCCAACGGCTTCATCAGCAATCGCTCTCAGTCCGAAACCCTGGGCAGTATCGAAAGAAGCGCTACGCAAACGACCATCGTCGAAAGAAAGGCTTTCTGACTGCCGGTATTCAAGAAACAGTTCGCCATCATCTGCACTTGTTAGCGCACCATCGACGATGCCATTGATTCGATCCCGGTCCATTCCGGCTTTTTCGAAAAAGAGTTGGTCGGTTTTCGCTAAATCAGTCACTCCAAGGTCCTTTCAGGAGAAAAATCGGCAAAAATACTGCGAATTATGGCGAAAACCCCAATCTGGGGTCATTTAGCTGAATTTGCCATCAAAATGTTAACGGCCTGTTTACCATATCGTCCACACTCTGTCTGGACGCAGTTGCGACATAGGGTCGCGTCGGCGCCTTACGCTATCTGCAGCCCCAATGCTTGGGGTAATATAGTTAAAGATTTTATCAGGAGTCTTCCTGATTAATCGTTGTAGCCAATGTGGCAGTACATCTCTCCCGGCAGATTGTCAGGAGGGTTTGCGGTGCTCAGGCCAAAGAACGGAAGAGAGCGATGCGGTTTAATAAAATTCTTTCGGCGATTTCATCGATTGGGGCAGGCCTGTTTTGTGGGCTTTTTGCGACAAGCGCTTCGGCGACTTTCGCTGAGCCTTGGCAGACAGGCTTCCAAACAGCTGTCACAGAGGTGATGGAAGACATTACCGATTTTCATAATCTGCTATTGGTGATCATCACGCTGATTACGATTTTTGTACTGGTTCTGCTGGTCTATACGATGTGGCGGTTCAGCGCGAAACGAAACCCGGTACCTTCAAAGACAACCCATCACGCGATGCTGGAGATGGTCTGGACGATTGTTCCGGTTATCATCCTGGTCGTAATCGCGGTGCCCTCGTTCAAATTGCTTTATAAAGCGGATGTTGTGCCGAAAGCGGATATGACCGTTAAGGCGATCGGCAATCAATGGTACTGGCAATACGAATATCCCGATCATGGTAATTTTGGATTTGCCTCTAATATGATCCAGGATGCTGACCTCGCGAAATTTGCCAAAGAGAATAATATTAAGAACCCCAAGCGGCTTCTTGAAACCGACACTGAAGTTGTCGTTCCCGTAAATACAACGGTTCGCGTGCAGGTGACGGCCAATGACGTACTTCATGCTTGGGCGATCCCTGCTTTTGGCGTCAAGATTGATGGCGTGCCCGGTCGTTTGAACCAGACCTGGTTCAATGCAAAGAAAGAGGGCACCTATTACGGTCAGTGTTCCGAACTTTGCGGGGTAAATCATGGCTTTATGCCCATTAAGGTCAAGGTTGTTTCAAAGGCCGCCTTTGACGCCTGGGTGACAGCGCAGCGCAAGGCTGCAGGCCTCGCCCCAATGACTTCAGAGCGGCGTGACGTCGGCTAAACTTAATAACTCGGCTCGTTGAGCAAGAAGGCAGGTAGGAAATGAATGACGCAGCAACCTCCCACGGCCACGACGATCATACGCCCACAGGCTGGCGCCGGTTCGTCTATTCCACCAACCATAAGGACATCGGCACGATGTACCTTATCTTCGCCATTGTCGCGGGGATCATTGGTGGAGGTATGTCGGTTCTATTCCGCATGGAACTGGCAGAACCGGGCAATCAAATTCTTGGTGGAGACCACCATATGTTCAATGTGCTGATCACGGCGCACGGCTTGATCATGATCTTCTTCATGGTGATGCCGGCAATGATCGGCGGCTTTGGTAACTGGATTGTACCTTTGATGATTGGCGCGCCTGATATGGCGTTCCCGCGAATGAACAATATCAGTTTCTGGTTACTTATCCCGTCATTTGCCTTGCTTCTTGCTTCGCCGTTTGTGGCAGGTGTTTCCGAAGAAGCGACCGGTGTAGGAGGCGGCTGGACCATCTATCCACCGTTAAGTGCGAACGTGGCCCAGCCGGGGCCGGCAGTTGATCTGGCGATCTTCTCACTGCATTTGGCCGGTGCGAGCTCAATTCTTGGTGCCGCAAATTTCATCACCACAATTTTGAATATGCGGACCCCGGGCATGACGCTTCATAAGATGCCGCTATTTGTTTGGTCCATTCTGGTTACGGCCTTCCTGCTTCTGTTGTCGCTGCCCGTACTGGCTGGCGCCATCACGATGCTCCTGACGGATCGTAACTTTGGAACGACATTCTTTAATGCCGCAGGCGGCGGCGACCCGATCTTGTTCCAGCACCTGTTCTGGTTCTTTGGTCATCCGGAAGTGTACATCCTGATCCTGCCCGGTTTTGGCATTGTTAGTCAGGTTGTATCGACCTTCTCCCGCAAGCCCGTCTTCGGGTATCTGGGGATGGCCTATGCCATGGTCTCAATTGGTGTCGTCGGTTTCATCGTCTGGGCCCATCACATGTACACAGTGGGACTGGATGTCGATACCAAGGCGTACTTTACCGCGGCGACGATGGTTATCGCGGTGCCAACGGGTATTAAGATATTTAGTTGGATCGCGACGATGTGGGGAGGCTCTATTGAGTTTAAGACTCCCATGCTGTGGGCGATCGGCTTTATCTTCCTGTTCACTGTTGGTGGTGTGACTGGCGTGGTGCTGGCCAATGCCGGTGTCGATGCCGCTATGCACGATACCTACTACGTGGTGGCGCATTTCCATTATGTGCTGTCGCTGGGGGCAGTATTTGCGATCTTCTCCGGCTTCTATTACTGGCTACCTAAAATGTGTGGCCGGCAATATTCCGAGTTCCTTGGCAAGCTGCATTTCTGGGTGACGTTCATTGGCGTCAATATCGTGTTCTTCCCGCAGCATTTCCTTGGTCTTGCCGGAATGCCAAGGCGAATTCCTGATTATCCTGATGCTTATGCTGGGTGGAATGCCGTGTCGTCCTATGGCTCCTATATGTCGGCCTTTGGCGTCCTGATCTTCCTCTACATGCTCTACAAGACATTTAGCTCTGGTGAGAAGGTAGCGGAGAATCCATGGGGTGAAGGCGCGAATACGCTGGAATGGACATTGTCCTCTCCACCGCCTTTTCATTCCTATGACGAACTTCCAAAGATCAAGTAACGATAATTTGGAAGGTTAATAGGGAAAGACATCACGGTGACAGAAAAGTCTGGCGATATGACAATGACAGCGGCAGTGCCGACGGGCGGTGACGTCGCCGATTACATTGCCCTGTTGAAACCACGTGTCATGTCGCTGGTGGTGTTTACAGCCTTAGCTGGCCTTTATCTGGCACCTGGCTCCATTCATCCTGTGATTGCTGTGGTTGCGGTGCTTTGCATCGCAGTGGGGGCCGGCGCGTCCGGCGCTATCAATATGTGGTATGACCGCGATATTGACGCCGTGATGACCCGTACCGCAGAACGTCCGGTACCGACTGGCCGCATTGAACCTGGGGCCGCACTCGCCTTTGGCGTGGCTTTATCGGTTTGGTCTGTCATGGTGATGGGGATTGCGGTCGATTGGGCTGCCGCCGCATTGCTGGCTTTTACTATCGCGTTTTATGTCTTCATTTACACGATGTGGCTTAAACGTCGGACACCCCAAAATATCGTCATCGGTGGCGCGGCAGGTGCGTTCCCACCAATGGTTGGATGGGCCGCTGTCTCTGGTGATATCTCCCTGAGTTCAATTGTCCTGTTTGCGATTATCTTCATGTGGACGCCGCCGCATTTCTGGGCATTGGCGCTGTATCGTCGCGGTGACTACGAAAAAGCCGGTGTGCCCATGATGCCAGTCGTTGCAGGGGAGAAAGAGACCAAGCGGCAGATCGTTCTGTATTCGGTGCTGTTGGCGCCGCTCGGCATGGCGCCGACATTTATCGGCATGTCTAGCTGGTACTATGGCGGCATAGCAGGCGTTCTGGGCCTGATCTTTGTCGGGCTGTCCGTGGCGATCTATAGAGAAACAGAATATCGTTTTGCGCGTCGAACCTTTGCTTTTTCAATCCTGTATCTGTTTTTGCTGTTTGCTGCCCTTATCGCAGACAAAGCAGCCGGACTCGCAGGGTGATCGATGGACATGACCATGGATAATCCAGAAGAGCAGCGCGCCAAGTTAAAACGCCGCAACCGCGCGTTGCTCATCGTGCTGATGGGAATGTGCGCTTTATTTTATGCCATTTCGATAGTTCGGATGGGGATTGCCGAATGAGCCGACACGGTAAAACAGTTACGCTCTTTGGCGTGCTCTGCATTTTGGCGGGAATGACGACTCTGACCGCATACGCAGTGCCGCTTTACGAGCTGTTTTGTAAAGTGACAGGCTATGGCGGTACCACGCAAGTCGCGGACGGTCCGGCGAAATCCGTTCTTGATCGCAAAATTACCGTCCGGTTCAATGCTGATACAAATTCAGAGCTTCCCTGGAAATTTGAGGCGGTACAAAACGCTGTTTCGGTAAAAGTCGGAGAGCCGGTCCTTGCTTTTTATGAGGCTAAGTCGTTGGCCAGTTACGACGTAACCGGGACGGCAACTTTTAATGTTGTCCCGAACAAGGCCGGAAAATATTTCAATAAAGTCGATTGTTTCTGCTTTACAGAACAAACGCTTAAAGCGGGAGCACGCGTCGATTTGCCGGTTCAGTTCCATATCGACCCGGCTATTGCTGATGACCGGGGGCTGGACGATGTTGAAACCATCACCCTGTCATATACCTTTTTTAAAGCGGTAGAGAGTAAAGATAAGAATTCAAAACGATCTGCCTGGACGACAAAGACATCGCAACCCGGCGCAGCCGGTAAAGCGGTTAACTGATAGAGCTATAACAAACCACGGGAAATACGAAAATGGTTGCACCCGCTGACAGCACTGCCGACGCACACGGCGCAGAACATAAACATCCTTGGCACTTGGTGGACCCAAGTCCTTGGCCAGTGGTTGGCGCCATCAGCGCCGGCGTCTTAGCGCTCGGTACCGTCATGTATATGCATGATGGTGGATCATGGATGCTTGCGCTTGGTTTTCTAGGCGTTGCCGCGACAATGTTCTTCTGGTTCCGCGATGTTGCCATGGAAGCGACATTTCAGGGGCACCATTCCATTCCGGTTCAGATCGGTATGCGATATGGCATGGCGTTGTTCATTGCGTCCGAGGTGATGTTTTTCGTGGCCTGGTTCTGGGCTTTCTTTAATGCCAGTCTGTTTCCACCCGAGCAGATCAACGGTACCTGGCCGCCACCTGGCATTATTCCGTTTAATCCGTGGAGCTTGCCCTTCCTGAATACGCTGATCCTGTTGACCTCGGGTGTCACGTTGACATGGGCCCATCACGCGCTGATTGAAGGCAATAAGGACCATGTATTACAGGGGCTTGGCCTGACTATCTTCCTTGGTCTCGTCTTCTCCGGCGTTCAAGGATACGAATATTCGCATGCCGCATTCAGCTTTGCGTTTGAAGAAGGTGCCGCCGGAAAAGGCGGGATTTATCCGACAGTGTTCTACATGGCCACCGGGTTCCATGGTTTCCATGTCATCGTCGGAACGACCTTCCTGTGTGTCTGTTTTTATCGTGCTCAAAAAGATCACTTTAAGACTGACCATCATTTCGGTTTCGAAGCAGCCGCCTGGTACTGGCATTTTGTTGATGTCGTTTGGCTGTTCCTGTTTATCTGCATCTATTGGTGGGGCGCTGGCAACGCGCCGACGATCTGATCGGATATCAGAAATACTTAGTAAACCTCACGCCGCGGCATCCCACCGCGGCGTGAATTCTTTCGGGCAAGGATCATAGGATGCCGGACCCCACGCATTATCCTAAAATACCTCCCTTGCAGGCTGGCCGAAGCCGTACTTGCCCGCGATGTGGCAAGGGCCCGCTTTACAATGGTCTCCTAACTGTTGCCGGAAAATGCTCTGTCTGTGACCTGGATCTTTCACCACATGATACCGGGGACGGTGCATCGGTGATTGTGATCTTTCTTCTCGGTGGTCTTGTTGTTCCGCTGGCCTTGAAATTCGAGGCTGCTTTTGGGCCACCGATATGGGCGCATCTCCTATTATGGCCGCCGATAATTATTGTGTTGGCTATTGCGTTTCCACGACCTGTAAAGGCAACATTGATCGCCTATCACTTTAAAAATCTGCGCCACAAATATGACGAATGAGCCAGCGACTGAGATGCCTCAAAAGCGAACCGGCAAGGGACTTGCAGTTCTTGCTCTTGGCACCTTTTGCGTTCTGATCACACTCGGTACCTGGCAGCTTCAACGGCTCGCCTGGAAAGAAGGGTTGATCGCTGAACGACAGGCAAAGCTCGCAATGGCACCGATTCAGGTGTCGAACCCTCTTGATGTCAAACCGGCACCATTCCGGCGTGTCGTGCTGGAAGGCCGCTTTCTGCATGATAAGGAAATATTTGTAGGGCCGCGCTCCTTTCGCGGGCGTCCCGGCTGGCATGTTGTTACACCGCTGCAATATAGATCGGGCGCAATCGTGTTGGTTGATCGCGGTTGGGTCCCGCAATCCCGACAGGATGTTGCAAAACGGCAATCTGCTCAGAAGACAGGATTCGTCTCTGTCGTCGGTATTGCAGGGTGGCCGCGCAAGCTAGGGTGCTTTGAGCATCAGAACGACCCTGGAAAGAACCAATGGTTTCGGGTGGCTCCTGACGCGATGGCGGCGAAGCTGAAATTAGAACAAGTTGCTGCTTTTTGGGTAATCGCAGATGCCACCCCCAATGCTGGTGGGTTTCCGATTGGCGGTGGCGGAATCAGAATGCCTGCGAACAATCACCTGCAATATGTCCTTACCTGGTATGGCATGGCCTTGGGACTACTCGTGCTATCCATCGTCTACTGGCGGCAGAGGCGCCAATAGTGCCCGGCGCGGCATTCTGGAAGCAGTCTTCGGTCCGAGGGGCACTTTGGATGTGTGCCGCATCTGTCATGATAGGGATTTCCGCTGCTTGCATCCGCGAGCTTTCCGGGACCTACAATACCTTTCAGCTGGTGTTTTTTCGCAGTGCCGTTGGCTTGCTGTTGCTCGTGCCATGGATGTTTCGGACGGCGAGGTTGGGCGTTTTATCGACGCAACGTCTGCCGCTATATCTGGTGAGAACGGTGCTTAGCTATCCGGGATGGTTTGTGTGTTCTATGGCCTGGCGAATATGCCAATTGGCGAGGTTTACGCCCTGTTATTCCTGGTGCCCATCATTACCATTGTGTTGGCGGTTCTTCTGCTCAAAGAAAGAGCGGGCGCCGAAGCCTGGATTGCTTGTGGTATCGCCTTTATCGGAGCGCTGGTCATTCTGCGACCCGGCATTATCGCTCTTACATTGGCGGCGGCGGTGGTGCTGGTAACTGCCGTGGCCTATTCCGCCGTTAATATCTGTATAAAATCCCTATCCAAAACCGATACACCTGCGCAGATTACATTCTACGGACAGTTGCTCGCCTTACCGTTGGCGCTGGGTCCCGCGCTTTTCGTCTGGGTTACCCCTGAATGGTCAGATGTTCCCTTGATCTTTGCCCTTGGCGCCCTACAGCTGTTGGCGGGGCTGTGTCACGCCTATTCGGTACGTGCGGCAGATGCGCGAGTCGTGCAGCCGTTCAATTTCGTCCGTTTGCCCGCAAGTGTTTTGATCGCATTCGTTTTGTTTTCTGAGCTGCCATCGCCCTGGACCTGGCTCGGGGCGGGGATGATCTTTGCCAGATCGTACTATGTGCTTTACCGCGAGGCCGCAAATAAAGAGGCGGCTAGCGACGCAGAAGAAACTCCCTGCCAAGCTTGACGCGGGCGGTGCCGTCATACTCGATTATATCGGCAGTCGCGTAGGTCTCACTCCAGGTTGTCGGGAGATAACTGCCGGTGCCGATGACATCGACCGGCGCCTGTGCTTCGGCGAACAGATGGCATTTGGCCGGACCAAATCCGCTGGACGCGACAATCTTCGCTTTCTCAAAGCCTTCCTTGTCGAGGACCTCACGCATCCGCCAGATCGCTGCGGCAGAAACACCGGCACCAACGAGATAGGCGAGCTGCGCTTCTGAACGATAGCCGCGGACAACGTCTGGCACGTGGCGTTCCAGAACGGCATAGGAAGCAGCCGGGTCGAGCCCTTCAATGTATCGGCTGCCAGGTGTGTCGAGTCGGAACGACATTTGTCCCTGTTCAACGAGCTCGGGAAATTTTCTGCAGACCGCGAGCGTATCGGTCACCTCCTGGCCAAAATAATCAACCAGCACTGTCATCGGCATATCAGGGAACGCGTCGCGGAACATTTCCGCGGCCCGCAAAGTACTACCTGCATACCCAATAAAAGCATGCGGCATGGTGCCTTTGCCGTCTTCTTCGCCGAAGTAATGCGCCGTGGCGTCGGTTGCATTGCCAACAAAGCCGATAGCGCCAACCTTTTTACGCGCTTTCGCAGAACCGACGGATGCCGCATAGGCCATCATTTCCGCCATGCTGGTGCCGGCGCAATGGCGGGCATCCATTGCCATAAAGGCAACTTTGGGCAGATCGGCACACATTGAATAGGCATTGTAAGCTGCGACACAGGCCGGTCCCAGTTTTTGCAGAAGTAAAGTCTCAAGATCAACAAGCTGCGAAAACGCGCCCGTGACATAGGCGATAGGTTCGCCAGCACCGACCCATTTACCTTCCTTGTATTTTAGATCAATTTCAAAACGCGTGTTGCGTTCATCGGCAACTGCCTGAAGCCAGTCGAGCGCCAGTCGGGGGGCAGAAACAACGGGTCGCCTCATAAACAGGGCGTACGTGACCTGGGCATCGCCAAATTTGGCGACGGCTTCCTTGGTTCGCGAGAAATACTTATCGGTCCAACTATCAATTTCCGGCTGACCGGTCGGCCAGCTGGCTTCGCCACTTTCTTTTGACGTGGTGGGTTTTCCCTTTGGGCTTACAGTGGCGGCCATGATATTGCTCGTGTGCGCTTGGCGAGTAATCTATCGTATTCAAGCACATAATGGTCCCGAAGCGGTAGTGCCATTGTGCAATGATGTATTTGTTGAACGAACGATATTGAAGGTCGAATGACTCCTTATAAAGAGCTTGAAGCCCGTTTTCGGCGCATTGGCGCGCTTGAGGAAGCAGAAGGTATTCTGCACTGGGATATGTCGGTGATCATGCCCAAGGGTGGCGCGGAATCGCGTGCCGAACAGTTGGCGGCAATGAAACTCACCATTCACGGTATGCTGACGGATGCCGCCTTGGCAGATCTGCTGAATGCAGCCGAGGAAACGCCTATTGATGATCCTTGGCAGGCCGCTAATTTAAAGGAAATGCGGCGTCGTTGGCGGCATGCAAATGCTGTCGAAAGCCATCTCGTGGAAGCGCTGAGTAAGGCATCCAGCCGGTGCGAAATGGTTTGGCGCGAAGCTCGCCCGAAAAGTGATTTTGCGGCGGTTTCGGAGTCCTTGTCTGAAGTGCTCGGTCTCGTTCGGCAGAAAGCGCAAACCAAGGCAAAGGTTCTCGGTGTTACGCCTTACGAAGCTCTTCTGGATCAGTTTGAGCCCGATACCCGAATAGCGGATATCGAAAACCTTTTCGACGACCTCGCGGCTTATTTGCCTGAATTTCTCGACAGGGCTTTGGCCTGCCAGGAATCGGCGGGAGAGCCGCTTCTACCTGAAGGCCCATTTGATCTTTCGGCACAAAAGGCGCTCGCCGCGAAATTAATGGAACATGTCGGCTTCGATTTTGATCATGGTCGACTGGATATCAGCCTCCATCCCTTTTGTGGCGGCGTACCGGACGATGTACGGATTACCACGCGTTACGAGGAGGACGATTTTGCCCAGAGTTTGATGGGCGTGCTGCATGAAACCGGACACGCCATGTATGAGCGGGGACTTCCCGCAGACTGGCGGTTGCAACCGGTTGGGCAGGCCCGCGGTATGGCGCTCCACGAAAGCCAATCTTTGCTGGTGGAAATGCAAGTATGCCGGGGTATGGAGTTTCTAACATTTGCGGCACCGCTTATGCAAGCGGCGTTCGACGGTGCAGGGCCTGCCTGGGATCCAACTAATATGCAGAAATTGCAGGCGCGGGTAGAGCGCGGCTTTATTCGGGTCGATGCAGATGAAGTGACCTATCCGGCACATGTGATTTTAAGGTATCGGCTCGAACGGGCATTGATTGCCGGTGATATGGAAATTGCCGATCTTCCAGCTGCGTGGAACGATGGTATGCAGGAACTATTGGGTATTGTGCCGGATAGTGACCGGGTCGGTTGTTTGCAGGATATCCACTGGTTCGATGGCGCATTTGGGTATTTCCCGACCTACACCATGGGCGCCCTTGCCGCCGCTCAGATTTTCCAGGCGGCTTGTGCTGCGGATCCGGCGATATTGTCCGGTATTGAGAAGGGTGACTTTGGCGCCCTCATGGTCTGGTTAAGAAGTAATATTCATGGCAAAGGCTCCTTTGGGACCACAGAGGAGATTCTCGTAGAAGCGACCGGTGCGCCTTTAGGTACCGAGGCCTTTAAATCGCATCTCGAAAGCCGTTATCTCAATTGATTCCGTTGGCAAAATGAAGTGCGACGATGTATTGCTCCACGCGGGCGACGCCGATAATCTGTGCCGCCTTCAAAACCCGGATTACGCCGGGGTAGGGCAAGGAGAATAGATTGCGGTATGTGAGCACAAGGGGCACAGCGCCTGTCCTTGAATTTGAAGATGCAGTCCTCGCGGGGTTAGCGCGTGATGGCGGTCTTTATGTGCCGGAGGAATGGCCGCAATTTTCAGCGGTTCAGTTCCGCGCCATGCGTGGCCAGCCATATGCTGACATAGCCTTTCAAATCATGCAGCCCTTTGTCGATGGCGCGGTTGATGACGACACGCTGAAATCGATTTGTGATGAGTCCTACAATGGCTTTAGCCACGACGCTGTCGCGCCCTTTCAACAGCTCGACGATAATCTCTTTCTGCTGGAGCTGTTCCACGGTCCAACTTTGGCGTTTAAGGATTTTGCGTTGCAAGTCCTGGGACGATTATTTGATACTATTCTCGCACGACGAGGTGAGCGCATAACGATTGTCGGCGCGACCTCTGGTGATACAGGCTCCGCCGCTATTGAGGCCTGTCGCGGCCGTGAGGCTATCGAAATTTTTATTCTACATCCTAAAGGGCGGGTTTCTGACATTCAGCGGTGTCAGATGACGAGTGTGACGGAAGCGAATGTCCACAATATCGCTATCCAAGGCACGTTTGATGATTGTCAGGATCTCGTCAAAGAAATGTTCAATGACGAGGATTTCCGATCAGAGCAGAATCTCTCTGCGGTAAACTCGATCAATTGGGCAAGGATTATGGCCCAGGTGGTTTATTACGTCTCTTCTGCTCTGAGCCTCGGGGCTCCTGATCGGTCAATCGCCTATGCGGTTCCGACGGGCAACTTTGGCGATATCTTTGCCGGATATGTTGCCTCCAAAATCGGTTTACCGATCGAACGATTGATCATTGGAACCAACACAAACGATATTCTGGCGCGATTTATGGAAACTGGCGCAATGGAGGCGCGCGACGTTGTGCCGACACTGAGTCCAGCAATGGATATCCAGGTATCGAGTAATTTCGAACGCCTGCTGTTTGATCTTTATGGTCGCGATGGACGGATCGTTAGCCAGGCGCTGACGGCTTTTCGGGAAAGCGGGACGATGACAGCTCCTAGCGATGTTTTGGACAAAGCCCGGGAATTGTTTGCAGCGGCACGGTTGGACGATGACGGTATCAAGGCTCAGATCGCGGCGACGTATGAGAAGTCGGGTGTTATTGTCGACCCTCACACCGCGACTGGCTTGCATGCGGCACAAATCTGTGCGCCAGATCCTTCGGTGCCTGTGGTTTCTTTATCCACTGCGCACCCGGCAAAATTCCCGGACGCTGTTGAAACGGCGATTGGTATAAAGCCATCTTTGCCGCCAAGTCTTGTTGATTTACTTGAGCGGCCTGAAAGGCTGGATACCTTACCCAACGATCTTTCGGTCGTTCAGAAATTTGTTCGGGAACGGGCAACCAATAAATGACAGTCGAAACTACTAAGCTTGCCAACGGCCTGACTATTGTCACTGACCGTCTCGAGACTGTTGAGACGGTGTCGCTCGGGGTGTGGGTACAGGCCGGTGCGCGATTTGAAACCGCCGCCAATAACGGTGTCTCGCATTTGCTTGAGCATATGGCCTTTAAAGGCACCTCCCGCCGTAGTGCGCGCGACATCGCAGAAGAAATTGAAGCAGTTGGCGGGCATCTGAATGCCTTTACATCGCGGGAGATTACGGCGTTTCATGCCACGATCCTGAAAGACAATGTCGACGTTGCCATCGATATTATTGGCGATATTTTGCAGAACTCAATTTTTGATCAACAGGAGCTGGAGCGCGAGCGGGCGGTCGTGCTGCAGGAAATCGGTCAGGCATTTGATACTCCTGATGATATTGTCTTTGATCATTTCCAAAGCACAGCATTTCCTGATCAACCCTTAGGGCGATCCGTTCTGGGACCACCGGAAATCGTTGCCTCCATGACCCGCGATACGTTGATGGGATATATGGGCACGCATTATACGCCGCCACGAATGATTTTTGCGGCCGCTGGAAAGCTTGATCACGAAGCCGTTGTTGCGATGGTTGAAGGGCAGTTTGGTGGAATTAATGCCGGTGAACTGGAGCAACCGGCTGCTGCATTGTATACCGGTGGCAACAGGCGAGAGGCTCGAGATTTAGAACAGGTGCATTTTGTGCTTGGGTTCGAGTCCGCTAGTTTCCACGATCCCGACTACTATGCCATTGCCGTCGCCGCTTCGACGCTTGGCGGTGGAATGTCCTCTCGGCTTTTTCAGGAAATACGCGAGAAACGCGGTCTGGTTTATTCGATATACGGGTTTAACTCGGCCTATGCCGATGGCGGTCTTTTTGGCATCTACGCCGGAACTGGTGAGGAGGGCTTGGCCGAATTGGTTCCGGTTCTGTGTGAAGAGCTGATCAAATCAACAGGGTCAATTGAAGAAAAAGAACTGAGCCGCGCTCGCGCGCAAATGCGTACTGGCGTTGTGATGTCTCTTGAAAATACGGCAGCTCGGGCTGAACAAATCGCACGGCAAATGGCAGTCTTTGGACGCGTGCTACCAATCGAAGAACTGATCGAGGAAGTAGAAGCGCTGAGCTGTAAAGATATTGAGATGGCGATTAGCCGGTTGGGCGCCTCTAAACACCTCGTCATTTTGGCCATGATCTGCTTCACTTCTCTCATCGGCTTGATGGAGGATGGAATGTCGGCTCAGCCCGGTTTTTTCGATCTTGATGAGCGTTACGCGGCGCTGTCGGCGGCGGGTGATCCGTTGCTTCGGCTTGGTGAGTTGGTCGATTTCGAGTTGTTTCGCCGGCCCTTGATCCGGGCGCTACGTCGCTCGGACCGGCGCCAGGGTGGCCGGCCTCCCTATGACCCCGTTCTGATGTTCAAGATCCTGGTGTTGCAGGCACTATACAATCTCTCGGATGATCAAACCGAGTTCCAGATCCGCGACCGGCTGTCTTTCATGCGGTTCCTGGGCCTGGGGCTTCACGCCCGGGTGCCGGACGCCAAGACGATCTGGCTGTTCCGTGAGTTGCTGGTGCAGGCCAAGGCGATCGAGGCGTTGTTCGATCGCTTCGACGAACACCTGCGCGGCCATGGCTACCTGGCGCTGTCGGGCCAGATCGTCGATGCCACGATCGTCGCGGCGCCCAGGCAGCGCAACAGCGTTCCGGAGAAGGTGGCGTTGAAGGCCGGCAAGGTGCCAGAGGAGTGGAAGGACAAGCCGGCCAAGCTGGCCCAGAAAGACCGGGATGCGCGCTGGACCATGAAGCGTGGCCGAGTGAAGCGTCTGGAGGATGGGCACCCCAAGGGGCCGGAGATCATGGTGCCGGCGTTTGGCTACAAGAACCACATCTCCACGGACCGGCGGCACGGGTTGATCCGCAAGTGGCGCGTCACCGATGCCGCCGCCAATGACGGCCGCCAGCTCGCCGGTCTGATCGATCCGGAGAACACGGCGAGCCCGGTCTGGGCGGATACCGCCTATCGGTCCAAGCGTAACGAGAAGATGCTGGCGCGCCAAGGCAAGCGCTCCCAGATCCACTTCCGCAAGCCGCGCGGCAAGCCGATGCCGGCGACCCTGGCCAAGGCCAACGCGGCGCGCTCGGCGGTACGCTCCGCCGTCGAGCATGTCTTCGCCCATCAGAAAGGCTTGATGGCGCTCTCGGTTCGGACCATCGGCATCGCCCGGGCCGAGGCCAAGATCGGCATGACCAATCTGGCGTATAACATGCGCCGTTTCCTCTGGCTCCAGGGGCGAAGTGCGCCCACATGACGCCGGAACGGCCGGTTCGACCGGCTAAACCGATCAAATCGACGCAAAACGGCTCGAAAAACCGACACTCAGACGCGCCCACCCGGTCAAATCACGCCGCAAGCGGCCAAACCGAACGTTCTTCGAGGTGTCCGGTTGCTTTCGAGCAAGCCGACTGTAGCAGCTTTTGGTCCCGTTAGCTGGTTGCCCGGCTATGAAGAAATTTCAGACTGTTTGAAAGCTGCCTGAGCTCAGGCGTTAAGCGTGACCGGCTTCACCGGATAGCATGTTGAAATCGATACCGATTTTGCCCATTGCCTTTTCCCATTTGGTATCGGGGTCGATCCCGAAGACCAGATCGTTGTCAGCAGGCACACAAAGCCATCCATTCGCCTGGATTTCCTGATCGAGTTGCCCAGGTGCCCAACCGGCATAGCCCAGCGCGAGTATGCTTTTATTGGGGCCATCACCATCGGCAATGGATTTAAGAATGTCGACAGTCGCTGTTAAAGCAACGCTATCATCGATGACCAGTGTTGCGTCCTGAACATAATCGGCTGAATGGAGTACGAAACCCCGACCTGTTTCAACGGGGCCACCAAAATGCACGCGAATTTCTCTATTGCTCGCGCCGGAATCAATATTCAACTGGTCGAGGAGCTCCGGGAAGCTGACGCTCTCGACGATTTTATTGATCACCAACCCCATTGCGCCATCAGAGGTGTGAGTGCAGACATAGACAACAGAGCGGGTAAACCGGTCGTCACGCATTTGCGGCATGGCGATAAGCAGGTTCCCAGTAAGATAGCTGGAGGTGTCTTCGTTTTCCAGTGTATCAGTCATGCCAATTCCAATGATAGTGCAGTCTAGCGAGAATCGTTAGAACACGCACATTTTACCGATAAGTTACGCGTTGATGCCTATATAATATCCTAACAATGATTCAATAACGAAAAAGCTTTGGCAATTTTAAGGCAAATATCAGTGTTTCGCGGTTTAATTGGCATAATTTCTGTTGTTTTGGGGCTTTTGACGGCGTTTGGCGCCGCTTTTGCGGCTGCGGGTCCCTGGTGGTCGACGGATCATGGCGCGGTTCGCCTGATCGCAGAGAGCAATGCAGTCGGTTCGGCAAACACCGTCCGGCTTGGACTTCATTTCAAGATGAAGCCAGGCTGGAAGATTTATTGGCGGTCACCGGGTGATGCAGGCTTTCCTCCCCGGCCGAATTGGGCAGGATCAAAAAACCTCGGTGATATAAAAATTGATTGGCCGGCTCCAACTCGCTTCAGCGTTCTAGGGTTGGAAACCATTGGCTATAAGAAGGAGGTGGTTTTACCGTTGACGTTGAAGCCAATTGAACCCGGTAAGCCCCTCAGCATTAACGCTTCCGTTCCGTATCTCACCTGTGAAGAAATTTGTGTGCCGTACGAGGCAAAGTTGACGCTGGCCCTACCGGCCGGACCTGAAACGTCTTCAATAGAAGGCTTTCTGGTCAACAAATTTGTGTCATTAGTGCCAAAGAAAGTGACAGGCGCGACTAGCCAAATTGACTCGGTGTCGGTCATCGGACCAGCTGGTAAGCAAACTCTTCAGATTGCTGCTGCGACCTCCGGAAAGCTGGACCTTTTGATTGAAGGACCGCGCGGCTTTCGTTTCAGCAAAGCTAAAATCGTTACGCGAAATAGTGATGGGAAAACGGTATTTGCTTCGCTTGTTTCGCCGCCGATTAAATCAGTAAAAGCGGGAAATCCGTTAGATATCGCTGGCAAAGAAATAATCCTGACACTGCTAGGCGATACCAAGGGCGCTATTGAGCTAAAAACGAAACCAGCGGCGCAGACGATCATTCAAACGCCGCCGCCGGTATCCATTGGAACGTTTCTGAGCATCCTGGCGCTGGCTGTGCTCGGCGGGTTGATCCTCAACCTGATGCCCTGCGTGTTGCCAGTTCTGTCTCTGAAATTGTTATCGGTGATTGGTCATGGCGGGGAAGAACCGCGCGTCGTGCGCAAGGGCTTTCTGGCTGCGGCGGCGGGTATTTTAGTGTCCTTTCTAATCTTGGGATCAGCCGCTGTTATCCTGAAGGCCGCAGGTCAGGCAACTGGCTGGGGTATTCAGTTCCAGCAACCAGCCTTTCTGACGGCTATGGCCGTTATTGTGGCGCTTTTTGCCGCCAACCTCTGGGGGCTTTTTGAAATACGCTTACCATCATTTCTATCTGATCGTGCCGCGACGGCAGGACAAGGGCAGGGGATGGCAGGCCATTTTGCGACCGGCGCCTTTGCAGCTTTGCTGGCAACGCCCTGTTCGGCACCGTTTCTTGGCACAGCCGTCGGTTTCGCTTTGGCGCGTGGTGCGTTTGATATCTACGCGATCTTCACGGCTCTTGGATTAGGTTTGGCTCTTCCGTATTTGCTCGTTGCGGCGTTTCCCGCAATGGCGAACAGATTTCCCAAGCCCGGCGCCTGGATGATCACGCTACGGAAAATTCTGGCTTTTGTGTTGGTCTCCACAGCGGTGTGGTTGCTAACCGTGCTGGACACGCAGATTGGCCGAACCGCGGCATTTGCGACAGCTGGTTTGCTGATTGTTATGGTATCGGTCATTGCCTTTCATCATCGCGTTTCGGAAACGCAACGCAAATTGGTCACGTCTGGCGCCGTTGTCTTTGGTCTCCTGGCAATTCTGGTGCCACCCCAACTAGGTCAGACTACCGACCGACCCGTGTCAGAAGCCGCAGCCCATTGGCAGCCATTTGATCCTCAGGCAATTGATCGTCATGTCGCGGCCGGCAAAACTGTTTTTGTAGATGTCACAGCGGATTGGTGCGTGACATGCAAGGTCAACAAGGCATTGGTTCTCGATACGGCAGAGATCAGCAAACGGTTAAAAGACAAAAACATTGTGGCGATGCAAGCGGATTGGACGCGGCCCGACCCCGTTATCACAGCCTTCCTGCAACGGTTTATGCGTTACGGTATTCCGTTCAATGTGGTTTTTGGGCCGAAGGCCCCGCGAGGTATCGTCCTTCCTGAATTGCTGCGCCGGGACTCTGTGCTCACAGCGCTTGATGGTGCAGGAACTGGAAAAGCACTCGTAAAGAAATAAGCGGCGAATAGCTCCCCTGATGGGGTGACATTCACACTTTCATACCCTATCTATTTGTCGAGATACCGTCAGGCTGGGCAATGACTGTTGATTGAGTGACATTCACACTTTCATACCCTATCTATTTGTCGAGAAACGATAACCTGGGCCTGGTTCTGCCGGGCATACCCAACATCAATTTATTTGAAGGAGATCAGCAATGGCAGTCCAAGAAGGCGACAAAGTACCAGCGGCAACTTTTAAGGTAATGGGAGCAGAGGGCCCACAGGATATAACCAGCGAAGAGCTTTTTGCCGAAAAGACTGTGGCGCTGTTTTCTGTACCGGGTGCTTTTACACCGACCTGTTCCGCCAAGCATCTTCCAGGCTTTGTTGAAAAGGCCGCTGATCTCAAATCAAAAGGCGTTGATGCCATCGCCTGTACCGCCGCCAATGACGTCTTTGTCATGGATGCGTGGGGTAAAGATCAAAACGTTGGTGATATCGCGATGCTGGCGGATGGCAGTGCCGATTTCGCGAAAGCGCTGGGACTTGAGCTTGATCTGACGGCTCGTGGCATGGGCATGCGGGCGCAACGTTACTCAATGGTCGTCAAAGATGGTGTCATCGAAAAGCTTAACGTCGAAGAAGGCGGTGCCTTTGAGGTTTCCAGCGCCGAACATATGCTTGGACAGCTCTAATACATTCCGAGAAATTTGAGTTTTTACGGCGGTGTCCTTTTAGGGTGCCGCCGTATTTCTTTCAGGAAAGATAAAAAATGCGCGCTATTGGCATAATGGAGTTTGGCGGTCCAGAGGCACTTGAGCAGTTGAAGTGCCGAGGCTTATAAAAGGCCGGAAGCAGGCGGTACACGGGGTCGATTGGTAATCGAATTTTGAGAAATCAAACAAGTCCGTTCGGGCATAAACTTCGACATGCCAATGTCTTGCAGATTAAAGTCTCTTATATGGAACGTAGGTTAGCCGCTATCGTTGCTGCCGACATGGTCGGCTTTAGCCGTCAGATGCAATCTGACGAAACCGGTACGCTCGAAAAATTAAAACGGGTTATGGCAGAAATCGTTGACCCGACAATATCCCATAACCGCGGGCGTATTTTTAAAACCATGGGGGATGGCTTTCTGGCAGAGTTTGCCAGCGCAATTGATGCGCTTAACGCCGCCGTTCAGATTCAAAACGCAATCAACGAAGAAAATCTGAAATTAACACCACCGCAACGATGCTTGTTTCGCATAGGCATCAATATTGGCGATATCATTGTTGATGAAAATGGCGACTTATTTGGAGATGGTGTGAATATCGCTGCTCGATTAGAGCCACTGGCCTCTTCTGGGGGGATTGTCGTTTCCGACGCGCTTCGGGCTCAACTCTGGAACAAGGTGGGTGTGGATTTTCAGCCGTTGGGCCGACAACAGCTCAAAAATATTATAGAAGGTATTGATGTTTTTCTTGTCATCGATAAAGAGTCAACGGCAGTAATTACCAGTTTTAAAGATGCCGAAGGCGAGGAAATCAGGGAAAAGCCGGGTCTCGCCATACTTCCTTTCGATAATATGAGTGCGGATGCTGAACAGGAGTATCTAGGTGACGGGATTACAGAGGACTTGATTGCGTCCATAGCGAACGTCGAGCAAATCTCGGTAGTCTCCCGAAATTCATCCTTTGCGCTCAAAGGCCGGTCGGTATCGGCAGCAGATATTCGAGCGGAATTGGGAGCAGAATATTTTGTGACCGGCAGTTTGCGGAGAGCGGGAAATAAAATTCGGGTGACAGCGCAATTAACGAATGCGGAGACGGATACTCAGATATGGTCGGCCCGATATGACCGTGAGCTTGAAGACCTGTTTGAGGTGCAGGATGAAATTACCCTTACAATAGCGACAGAGCTGCAAGTAGAGCTGACGGACGGAGAACAAGCGAAACTACGCTATACGACAACCAATAACATTCCTGCCTGGATGGCGTTTACACGTGGTGTGAGCCATTTTCGAAATGTTAGTGCCGAAAGTTATCGGCACGCTCGGCAGAATTTTGAGGAAGCGCTCACCGCCGACCCAACGTCGGCGCAAATCCATGCAATGCTCGCCTGTACGCACGCCATCGAAGGACGATTTTCCTGGACCGGTGATCAGGATGCTTCACTCGATCTGGCGAAGGATATCGCTGAAAAAGCACTGTTAATCGACAGCGAGAATGCCGATGCGTGGGGCGCACTCGGCTATCGACATATGTGTCGGTCAGAGTTGGACCACATACAAACGGGCTGTTGATATAGCGCCGGGGCACGCGGACCTACACGCCTTATACGCTTTGGCACTAACATTTGCAGAGCAGCCGGAGGAAGCTATCCAGCAGATGATGGTCGCCATGCGGCTGAATCCACTGGATCCTGGTTGGTATTGCGGCGTTCTTGGTCACGCATACCGCTATGCTGGGAAATATGAGGAGGCCTTGAATATCTTGCAGGATTATAACCAGCAGAACGCTGGTTTCGGTCTTGTAGATATTGTTCTTACCTACGCAGACATCGGCGATAAACAGTCAGCGGCTTCTTTTGCAAAGAAATTAATTGAAGCGCGGCCAGAATTTTCAGTTTCCGCCTAGGAGAAAACGCAAAACTGTCTAGACCCTTTGCGCCTTGAGAAAGATCGAGAGGCTTTTTGGACGCAAGTTTGCCCGCTTAGGTGAAGGACCTAAATCCAGCGGCGAACCTTGCTACAATAGTTTCGGTACTGATCGCCGAATTTTGCTTCGAGATAGCGTTCTTCCCGAACAATTACACCGTAATGCAGGACGATCAGACACGGGATAAGACAGGCCAGTGTCACCGTTTTGCCGAAGCTAACAGCAATTCCCGCATAGAGCAGCGTTGCGGCGAGATACATCGGATTCCGGGAGAATTTGTACGGACCGTCCGTCACGATAGTGGTCGCCGGTTTTCTGACATCTACATGGGTCTTTGCTTTGACAAACCGGGCAACAGCCCAAGCGACGATCAGCGTACCGATTAGAACCAGTGCCCAGCCGGACGGGTGTCGAAACCCGTAGAACTCCATTGAATGGCTCAGGTCCCGGTCCGTGATGATGCCGATAATGAAAAATGTGGCGTATATCACTGGGGGAAAGGTCAGGACGTCCGGCGAGTCAGCCGCAGTTGATGGGTCAGGTTGCTGCTCGGTCATAGCTCGTTCTGAACCTCGCTTACGCCGCGTCTTGCCAGCTCATCAGCCCGCTCATTTTCCGGGTGCCCGGCATGACCTTTGACCCAGCGCCACTCAACGTCATGTTTGTTCACGGCTTCATCAAGCGCCTGCCAGAGATCGACATTTTTCACTGGTTTTTTTGCTGCCGTTCTCCAGTTGCGGGCCTTCCATCCGCTGATCCAGCTGGTAATTCCGTCCTTCACATAGGTGCTGTCTGTATACAGCACTGCGGTTACGGGTCGTTTCAGGCTTTCCAGGGCTTTGATAGCCGCCGTAAGCTCCATACGGTTATTAGTGGTATCCGGCTCGCCGCCCCAAATTTCGCGTTCTTCACTACGCCAGCGCAGAATGGCCCCCCAGCCGCCCGGGCCGGGGTTTCCGCTGCACGCCCCGTCGGTAAAGATTTCTACCGAACCGGTATCGTCCTGATTATCTGTCGAATTTTCATCGGCCATTAAGGCTTCCCCAGACCGTACGCACCGGGTCCTTTGGCAGATTGATGGAATTTCAGTTTTTTAAGGTACTCCAACGGGTCTTTGGGATTTACCAACGCACCCTCAGGGTGATTCAACAAATCATATAGCCGGGTCAGTAGAAAACGCAGTGCACTACCCCGCGCCAATAATGGCAGGGCTGCGATTTCAGCGGGGGTTAGAGGACGTACTGCATTATAGCCGTCGATCAGGTTTGCCGCCTTGGTGACGTTAAAACCGCCATCGTCTTCGAAACACCAGGCATTGAGACAGATCGCAATCTCGTAGGCAAAGGAACCATTACAAGCGAAATAGAAATCGATGACCCCGCTGAGGTCATTGTGATGAAAAAATACATTGTCGGGAAACAGGTCGGCGTGAATGATTCCGCTCGGTAGTTTAGCAGGCCAGTTATTGTCCAGAAAATTCAACTCGGCTTCGATTTTTGCTGCCAGACCGGTCTCGATTTCGTTTGCACGTTCCTTCGTTTGCAAAAACAGGCCTTGCCAGGTGGCGCGATCCAATCCGTTCTTACGGGTCAGTTTGAAGCCGTCGGCGGCGATGTGCATTTTCGCAGCCGCACCGCCAACGCCCTTACAATGTTCTGGTGCAACCCGTTTGGGCCACAGGCCAGAGAGGAAGCTAATCAATGCGGCGGGTTTACCACAAAGGTGACGCAGGGCCTTGCCGTCTCGACCATGAATTGGTGTTGGGCACGGAAAATCTTTTGCCGCGAGATGGTCCATGAGACCCAGAAAGAAAGGAAGGTCCGCGGGGTCAACGCGCTTTTCGTAAAGCGTCAGTATGAAATTACCCCGTTCCGTACTAAGCAGATAGTTTGAGTTCTCGACCCCTTCCGCAATTCCTTTGCAAGACTGGACGTCACCGATGTCATATTCCGCGACGAAGGTCTCTAAATCTTCATCGGAAACTTCGGTATAAACAGCCATGGGATCAATTAGGGTTTATTCGGAACGATCAAGTGCAGGATAATCTGCCATTGTTCTATGCGGACAGGGCGCTTGGGAGACTGAAATGCACATCTTCGGAGGTAACCGTTATTTCCTTAAGTTCTACTTCAAAATTTTCCCTCAAGGTTGAAATCAGTTCCTGAACCAGCAATTCAGGTGCCGAAGCACCTGCCGTTACGCCAATAGTATCGACCCCTTCCAGCCAGTTGATGTCTAGTTCGCTGGCGCGTTCTATTAGGATTGATTTCGGGCATCCTACGGCTTTCGCGACCTCTGCTAATCGATTGGAGTTTGAAGAGTTTGGTGCTCCGAGGACGACAAAGGCATCGCAATCAGGTGTTAAGGCTTTGACCGCTGCCTGACGATTGGTCGTCGCGTAGCAAATGTCTTCCTTGCGGGGGGATTCGATATCAGGAAAACGCTTCTCAAGGGCAGCGATAATTTCTGCCGTGTCGTCGACTGAAAGTGTTGTCTGGGTAACGAATGAAAGATTGTCCGGGTTAGAGACCTCTACCGTTTCGGCCTGTTCGACATTTTCGACCAACAGGATCTGGCCTTCCGGCAACTGACCGAGCGTTCCAATCACTTCTGGATGGCCAGCATGGCCAATTAGAATGACGGTCCGGCCTTCGCCGCGATGCCGTTTAGCATCAACATGAACCTTTGTAACTAACGGGCAGGTCGCATCGATATGCACCATGTTGCGGCGTTGCGCGGCTTCTGGAACCGATTTGGGAACGCCATGCGCTGAAAAAATAACCGGCGCGTCATCTGGCACTTCATCCAGTTCTTCCACAAAGATTGCACCTTTTTGGCGCAGCTCATCGACAACGTATTTGTTATGAACGATTTCATGGCGGACATAGACCGGAGCGCCGAATTTCTCGAGAGATCGCTCGACAATCTCAATTGCGCGGTCGACTCCGGCACAAAATCCGCGTGGACCGGCAAGTTGGACGGTGAGTTTTCGTTTTGACATGCTGCGGTATTGTCCCTTCGCTCAAAGATAGGCGTAATATGTTGCTTTGCTTGAGAAAACTCAACACCTCCTCTAGAGTTTACCGTATAAACATTGATGCCACGGTGTAGTTGTATGCCGATGGCGAGTGAAAGGATTTAGAATGTCAGAACCCGTAATTGCCCAGAAAGAACCCTGCGGTGTCGATGTTGAGGAAGGCAACGAATATTGGTGGTGTGCCTGCGGCAAAAGCGCCTCTCAGCCATTCTGTGATGGGTCACATAAAGGGACAGGGCTTTCACCGATGCAATATGTCGCCAAGCGGGATCAGACGGTATGGTTCTGTGGTTGCAAGAAGACCGCAACAGCGCCGACATGCGACGGCACTCATAACGACCTCTAAGATTGGTTCTAACGCGTGACTTTATTTTTTTCCGAGGGGCAGGGCCAACTTTTACGGCGTCGTTTGCTTAGTTGGTGCGTTTTAGCCGCTATATTTCCTCTGTTGTCCGCTTGTGGTGCTTTTGGGTCAAAAAAACCGGCGCCGCGCTGTCCGGCGGTTTTGCTCTTAAAGCATGCCAATAGTGTCAGCTATTTTAAACCGGGGCCGGGTAGGGATATTACTGATGTTCTCGCAACCATTGCGATCACCGATTTTAAAGGGGAGTGCGAGTACAACAGAAAACGGACAGAAGTGAATATCAAGCTGAATGTCGCTTTTGACGTAAGGCGTGGCCCCGCTGATCGAAGCAAGGTTACGGATTTCCGCTATTTTGTTGCTATTCCGAAATTTCACCCTGCACCACAGGGAAAAAGCGTTTTCCCGTTGCAGGCACAGTTTCGCGGAAATCAGACCCGTTTAAATCTCATCGACGAGGTGAATCTTAAAATTCCAATGCCGCCTTATCCCAAGGTAGATGAATATACGATTTATATGGGTATTCAGCTCACGCCCCAGCAACTCAAATATAACCAATCCCAGGCGAACCGGCAGCGACGGTGATGAATGATTCTGGCTAGATAAACTCGGGCAGTCTAGCGAACGAGAGAAGAGTTTATGTTTCGATTTAATATTCTTTTTGTTGCCCTCGTCGTTGCCTCTTGCGCGACTGGCCCGATGGCTACCTACGAGACTACGAATCTTGTCAAAGGAAATCACGGTCCTCTCAGCAACGGCGCTGTCTTTGCAGTGGCCGTAAAAGGCGATGGTGATATAACTACAAGTTAAAGCCCGGTAGCGGTGCCAAAACACGCAATACGATGGTCGCTGCTCTTGCAAAGTACGTTGATCACGTTCAGCCCATTACAGAGGGCTTGTCTGAGAACCAAGCGAAGCAGTCTGCCGGTAAGATGAAAGCGGCGTACATGGTTTATTTGCAAATAATTAATTGGGAAGAACGTGCCACGGAATGGTCTGGAAGACCGGATCGTATGGAGGTCGAAATCCGTTTGATTGATGTTGCGAAAAATAAAGTTTTAAAGTCATTGAGTGTTAAAGGTACAAGCTATCGATTCCCTCAGGTTGAAAATCTTCTTCCTGAACCCTTTGGGGATTACGCGGCGAATTTGTTTGGTATTCGCGTTAAAAATAAATAGTCAGATGTATCTGCAGCTAGTAAGCGGAAAAGAAGAACTCGAATATCTAGTCACCAGCTTTCCGGCGTTGATGCGGCGGCACTACGGCTAATTTTCAAGCCGTCGGAAAGTTCCGAAGACATCCAGGTTCATGATCCGGTCGCGGGCAGCCATAGAGCACCCGGTACTTACTTTTTCGGAAGCAAGATAAATTTCCAGGCTGAGCGCCGTTTTGACGTTTCGTTCCACCTGCCAGGCGATCAGCTTGCCGCCTTTCTTGTAGGAGCAGTTGCCGCTACATAACAGAAGTCCGCCTTCTAGAAACTCCCATACCATGTTGGCCGCGGTGTGCTGCCACTGCCCTTGCATTTTTTCGACAGGGCATCCCGATCCGACGCCTAGTCCAGGAAAAGCCTGTGTGGGATTTCCAAATGACAAGGAAACGGCAAGGACGATCAGGAAAATTTTAGTGAGTCTAACGGTCATATTCGGCACCACTGGAACAAGGATACCAAAACTATAATTGCTAAACGTTCCGACGGATAGATATTTGGAATTAGTGGAGCTTGGCGGGAAGCTCGGCGATAGCATTATCGATGAGCTGCGCAGTTGCAGCGTCATCAAGCTGGTCGGCGAGAATACGCTGAGTAGCGGAAACCGCAACGTCAATGGCGGTATTCCGAACCGCCTGCATCGCATCCGCTTCCGCCTGAGCGATTTTATCGATTGCCAGCTGTTCACGGCGTTTCAGGGAAGCCGCTAAAGCATCCGCTGCTTCTTTGGCTGTGCGTTCGGCTTCCGCCTGGGCATTGGCCAGCATTTCATCAACTTCACGCGTGGCATCACGCTGTTTACGCTGGTAATCGGCCAGTAGATGCTGAACCTCTTCCCGCAAACTCGCGGCCTCATCAAGGCTCTTTCTGATATTTTCGGCCCGACCATCAAGGCTGCTCGTGATTGCTTTCCATGCCGGTTTGGCAATGGCTGCCATCAATAGCAGAAAGCCAACAGCAACCCAGAAATCAGGTGTTTGTATAGCGGCCATCAGTGACGCTCCCCGTCAAGAATTGAGGCGACCGCTTTTTCAGCTTCAGATTCAGAAATATCCCGACCGATCAGCTTGCCGGCAGCAGCCTGGGTAACTTCCGTCGCGACGGTCCGAATATTTGCCAACGCCTCTTCCTTCGCGGCTGTGATCCGGGCTTCCGCCTCTGTCGTCTGGGCTTTGAGCTTTTCAGTTAGGGCGTCATGTTGCGATGCGGCTTCCGCGGCCATCTTTTCACTCGCCGCGCGAATTGTTTCTTGAGCCTTGTTGCGACCTTCAGCGACCGCTTTTTCATAGGCCTCACGGACATCTTCGGCTTCCTTCTTGAGCATTTCTGCCTTTTCGAGATCGTCGTCGATACGCTCTTGTCGATCCTGAAGAATGCCGCCAATTTTGGGTATGACGACTTTCCACATGATCAGATAGAGCAGGACAAACGTGATCAACAGCCAGAAAAGCTGAGAAGGGAATGACGTTGGGTCTAGTTGTGGCATGGCTCGTTAATCTCCGCGCTGGGTGCCGGTAAAACCGGCACCACTGATCGAATGGTGATCAGAATGCGAAGAGCAAAAGCAGCGCAACAACCAAGGCGTAAAGCGCGATAGCTTCAACCAGCGCGAAGCCAATCCAAGTCATGGCCGTTACGTTTTCGGCAGCAGCCGGATTACGGGCAACTGATGAAATGAAGGCGGCAAAAATATTACCGATACCAATACCAGCACCAATAACGCCGATTGCGGCGAGGCCCGCACCGATTAGTTTAGCTGCAGCAGCTTCCATTGTATTAATCCTTTCTTCTTCCGTCCTTATCCCACACTGCGGCTAATGCAGATGCAGGGCATCATTAATGTAAAAGCAGGTCAAAATTGTGAACACATAGGCCTGCAGGAAAGCGATCAGCAGCTCAAGCCCGGTCAGGGCAACGACGAAGGCCAAGGGTAAAATCCCTCCGACAACGCCTAGGCTGATGATAAAGCCGGCAAACACTTTCAACATCGTGTGGCCAGCGGTCAAATTCGCAAACAACCGGACCGAGAGGCTGATTGGTCGCGACAAATAGGAAATAATTTCGATCGGGATCATCAGCGGCCAAAGAACCACCGAAAGACCCGGCGGAACGAAGAAGCTGAAAAAATGAAGCCCGTGCTTCACGAATCCCAGAATTGTAACGCCGATAAAAACAACCATGGCCATCGCGAAAGTGACGATGACATGACTTGCGAAAGTAAAGCTGTAAGGAATCATGCCCAGCATGTTGCCGAACAGAATAAACATGAAGAGGGTGAAAACGAACGGGAAGTATTTACGGCCCTCATTACCGACTGTGTCGCGCAGCAGATTGGCGACAAATTCGTATGATATTTCCGCCATTGATTGCCAACGTCCCGGCACCAAAGCGCGTTGGCGCATGCCCAAGACCAGAAAAAGAGTCACCAGCACTAGGGTGAGGGACATAAAGAGCGCAGAATTTGTGAAAGACACATCAAGCTCGCCCATTTTAAGGGGGATCAGCGTCTTGATCTCAAACTGTGCGAGCGGGCTGTTGCCTTCCGCTGCCAATTTAACCTCTCTGCCGGCTATTGCGCCGGACCGTCAGAATTATCACTTCCGTCTTCTCGCTTGTAACCGACACCTTGTCCAATGCCTGTTGCCACGCGATAAACATTCATAAACCCGGCTGCCGCGCCCAAAACAAAGAACAGCAGCATGAACCAGGGCTTTGTGTCGAGCCAGTAATCGAGCAGTAATCCAACACCAACGCCGATTACCAATGCCGAAACTATCTCAACACCAAGTCGCATGGCCAAGGCGAGGCCGCTGCGACGGGACCCTTTGGGACCGGATTTGGCTACCGATTGATCGGCTGCCTGGCGTGCTTGCTTTAACCTAGCGTCAATATCCTGCTCAGTCGCGGATTTCTTTTGCTCGGTCATGGCTGAATGCGCCTTTCCCGCCCCTTAAGGCGGGGGCACCATAGGGGGCGACCCTGACCCTGTCAAGGCTCAAAACTTAAAACGTAAGTTATTGAAATATATTGTGAAAACAGATTGTAGACTGGAATCGATCAGGCGCTTTCGCGAAGCTCTTCTGCGGCCTGTAAATCGACAGAAACAAGCTGCGATACACCACGTTCACTCATCGTGACGCCGAACAGGCGATCCATCCGCGCCATTGTCAGGCGATGATGCGTGACAATCAGGAAACGCGTGCCAGTTTGACCCGCAATTTCACTGATCAACAAGCAGAAACGTTCAACATTGGCGTCGTCGAGAGGCGCATCAACCTCATCCAGGACACAAATCGGTGCCGGATTGGTCAAAAAGACCGCAAAGAGCAGGGCTATGGCAGTCAATGCCTGCTCACCACCGGAAAGCAAAGACAAAGTCTGCATTTTCTTGCCAGGTGGACTCGCCATGATTTCCAAGCCGGCTTCGAGCGGGTCTTCCGCTTCGGTCAAGGCGAGATGCGCTTTACCGCCGCCAAACAACCTTGTGAAGAGCTCAGTGAAGTGCGAATTGACCTCTTCGAATGCTGCCAGCAGACGCGTTCTTCCTTCACGATTGAGGCTCGCGATGCCCTGACGCAGTCTGGCGATGGCAGAGATCAGGTCTTCACGTTCAGCCAACATAACCTGAATGCGTTCATCGAGCTCTTCAGCTTCGGCTTCTGCTCGTAAATTGACGGCACCCATATTCTCGCGTTCGCGTTTGAGGCGCTCTACGCGCACTTCAATTGCATCACGCGTGGGCAGCTTGTCGTCATCGGCAACGCCAACTTCTTCAAGGGCGTTGCCTGGCGCACAATTGATCCGCTCTTCGGCGCGTTTAACGAGGACCGTCATTGACTGATCAATCTGTTCCTGGGTAGCTTCACACCGTACCCGTTCTTCGCGGGCTTCACCAAGTTTTGCCTCTACGTCGCGCAACGCTTTGCCAGCCGCCGCCAGCCGGGTTTCCCCTTCTGCCAGCGCATCTGCCGCTGTTCCGCGCGATTGTTCTGCAACGGCAATTTTTTCAAACAACTCAGTGCGTTGTTCGGTGATTTCTTCCGGGCGTGCCGTCACCTTGGCAAGTGCCGCCTCCCCTATTTCAAGACGTTTCTGGAGAGCATCGATCTGTTCAGCCGCATTATCTGCCCGGCGTTTCCAGGAGTCTTTTGCTTCTCCCATATCCGCAAGGCGCTGACGCCGGGATCCGGCTTCGCCAATGAGACGATCATAGGCACTTTGCCGTTCCGTCGCCGCAGCACGGGTTTCGCTCAGCTCCGCCCGTAACTTGGTTGCGGCTTCGCGGCGCTCCGGAATATTGATCAGGGCGCTAAGTTCACGATTGGCCTGTTCGATCACGGCTTGCAATTCTGCGTCATCAGCACGCAGGGCTTCGGCATTTTCATCCGCAGAAACAATTTTGGAGCGTGCTTCTGACAATGTCCGGTTCTGTGCTGCTTCGCGATCGCGGATTTCCTGAAATGCGCGATCTGCACCCCGGACGGCGTCACGCGCTGCTTGCTCTGCAGCTGTTGCTGCCTGAGCGGCAGATTGACTGTTTTCAAATTTTGCTTTTGCGTCGTCGACGGTGCGCGTCGCGCGATCAACCTCAGCGTGGATATCTTTCAGACGGTTGCGTTGCGTCAAGCGTGCAGCGGATCCTTCGCTGGCATCGCCCAGCATTGTATACCCATCCCAACGCCAGAGCCCGCCATCACGGCTTACAAGTCGCTGGCCCTGAACAAGATCGTTGGCCAGACGATTTCCTTCGGCTTCGTCATCGACAAGACCAATTTGAGAAAGTCGTCGGGACAGTTCGGCTGGTGCGCTCACCACATTAGAGAGAGGGGCGGCCCCACCCGGTAAGGCGGCTGGGGCTGCAAAGGGCGAAAGGGCGCGCCAGTGAACCGGGGCCGCTTCATCGTTGGGCGCGTTGAGATCGTCGCCCAATGCCGTTGCGAGTGCGAGTTCGTATCCAGGTTCAACACTGAGCGCATCGATCATTGGTGGCCAGAGGTCAGGGTCACCAACAGTGAGGAGTGCTTCAAGTGCTTCTTCCTCTGCCTTCAGACGGGCTCGGCGGGATTCCACTTCCTGCAAGGCGCTGCGGGCGTCGTTCTCCGTCGCCATGGCATTTGTGCGGTTTTCTTCACAGTCGTCAGCTGTCTTGCGGGCTGCTTCTAAGGTCGCGCGCAGTTTTTCCATTTCGGCGGTAAATTCTGCCCCCGCGCCCTGTTCTTCTATTGTCTTCTGAGCGGCTTCGCGCTCGGTTCGCAATTCTTCAAGCCGTTGGGCAATGCGCGACCTGCGGCCTTCGGATTCACTCACGCGACGGTTAAGCGACTCGTGGCGCGTTTCATCTGCCGCGATGCCTTCTGAGACTTCTGTAAGGTTTTGTTCCAGTCGACTGACCTCGGCATTGGCCGTCGTCAGCGTTTCTTTGGCAGCTGCTATATCCTGTTCCTGATTTTCTTCTGCCTGTTCGAGAGCGGCGATTTCGCTGGTCAGACGTGCTAGAGCCGCTTCAGCATCTTCCTTGAGGTTGATCTCACGATCCCGGTCGCCCTTGATCTGGGCGATGCGCGCCACGATCTCCTGATGTTCTGCCTCTATGCGTTTTTCTTCCTGTTCCAGCTCATTGCGGGCAATAATCAAATGTTGTAGGGCGGCGGCCTCGCGTGCTTCCGCTTCGCGCAGGGTCGGCACTGCATTGGCCGCTTCCGTTTCCACTGTCGTCGCTGCCGCAACTTCTTGAGTGAGAGCTGCGACGGCTTCTTCCGCTTTGGTCATCCGCTCTACTGCGGCATCACGCCCTGCGTTTGCTTCCGACCATTGGTGATGGATAGCGATCACTTCAGCGCGACGGATGTGATCGCTCAAGTTACGGTAGCGGGTGGCCTGTCGGGCCTGTTTCTTGAGACCCTTGATCTGTTCTTCGAGGGACCCAAGAACATCGTCGAGCCGCTCGAGATTGGTTTCTGCCGCTCGCAGCCGCAGCTCAGCTTCGTGCCGCCGGGAATGGAGACCGGTAATGCCGGCAGCTTCTTCCAGCAGATGTCGTCGGTCTGTGGGTTTTGCTGCGATCAGGGCGCCGATGCGCCCCTGGCTGACAAGTGCCGTTGAACGGGCGCCAGACGCCGCATCAGCAAACAATGTTTGTACATCGCGTGCCCGGACATCATTGCCATTGACCCGGTAATTTGATCCATCGCCACGCTCAATACGCCGGACAATGTCCAATTCGTCGCTGGTGTTATATTGCGGCGGCGCATCGCGTTCGGCATTGTCGATTGAGAGTATAACCTCTGCGATGTTACGCGGTGGGCGGCGATCTGTGCCGCCAAAGATGACATCTTCCATGCCACCGCCACGCATCTGCTTGGCAGAGGTTTCGCCCATGACCCAGCGCAGTGCCTCAACAAGATTGGATTTACCACAACCGTTAGGTCCAACCACACCTGTGAGGCCTGGTTCGATCCAAAGCTCGGTGGGATCAACAAACGATTTGAACCCGGTGAGTTTTAGTTTGGTAAATTGCACTTTCTTTTAGGCTCCTTACTACCTTTTAGGCTCCTTACTACGCGTCTTCTACTTCAACAGCGGCGCAACGACAGCCCGGAACTGCTCGAGGGTTAGTCCGCCGCTATATCGTTTGCCGTTGATAATGACAGTTGGCGTTGCGTTGATGCCAAACTTCTTGTCACCATCAAGACGTTGTTGGACAACCGCATCGGCTATTTTCCTGTTTTTGATGCAGGCGTCGAACTCCGCCTGCGACATGCCACCAAGCCTGGCGATTCGGGACAAGGCTGTAAGTGGGTTTGTGTCACGGGCCCAAGTCGCCTGTTGGGCGAACATGACATCGATAAAAGCGAAATATCTGTCTCGTCCCGCGCAACGCGCGATCATGGATCCTGACAATGCCAGCTGATCGAGCGGGAAATCGCGATAAACCAGTTTTACTTTGCCAGTCTCAATGAACTCTTTTTTGATTCCGGGCAGAGTGTTTTGATGAAACTGTGCACAATGCGGACAGGTCAGCGACGCATATTCAACAAGTGTAACCGGTGCTGAGTCCTTTCCCAGTACAAAATCATCCTTGGTAATTTCGACCTTGTCGAAGGAAGCATCAGGTTTGGGTGCCTCAACTTTCGCCGGTGCTGCATTCGCTGTCGCAGCCGCCTGGTTGCGGGCAGCATTTTGCGAATTTTCGTTTTCGCCAATGACGCCTTTGATTGAAACAATTGCGCCGATCACGACCATTCCGCCAACGACATATATCCATATATTCCGCATTTAGTCCTCCTAACCACAAGATATAGCGTATATTACAGTCCTTGGTCCAGCCCTGCCTGTGGCTGGGGACTCACTGAGATTTATTGGAATTCCTTGATTTAAGCTTTGTTCGGTCGCGTTCGACTGCTTCGCCAAGTTGATGAAGAGCCTGCCGTAACGCCGGTTCGGAAATGATGCTGGTTTCCGATTCTATTCTTTCAATTTGTTCGGGTTCAGGATCAATAGGGGGCTGTGTGTCCGCTTCAACCGGTTTTGGCTTAAATGATGCCTGCGAAATTGAAAGTTTCGCCACGGCGCTATAGCCGAAATACGTATTGATCCGCTGCAGGATTGACGGCTCCTGATGTTGAATTTGTAAGGCGACAGATCCCGAAGCCGCAATATATAGGGTGCCGCCTTGTCGAGCTCCTTTTGGAAAGCTGAGATGGTCTGGCACACTGCCGGCGGCTAATTCGTCACCGGCGATCTCCGCCCAACGCGTAACAATTTCCGCCGCAGCAAATCCGCGTTTACGGAGGGCGGGTTCGGCGACTCTTGGTAATACCGCCGCTAGCGCTCTCGGGCCGCTAAATTTGCGCCGTTTGTCTTTTGTGGCGCCGACAGTTTTCGAGCCTTCTTTTGAAGATTTTTTAGCTGCCATGGCATTCCCTTTAGCGATTTGTGAAACCGCAGCCATTCCCGTGTCATACGTAAGACCTTAAGGTAGGGTGCCACCCTGTCGGGAACAAGCAACGATGACGTGATATGGCGTATAAAATTGTCACATCCCCTGCGGCAATGCGCCGCGAGATGCTCGCCTGGTATGACCGCCATCGTCGGGTGTTGCCTTGGCGAGCGGTTGCCGGTGAGATATCTGATCCGTATCTCGTGTGGCTAAGCGAAATCATGCTGCAACAGACAACAGTTGCCACAGTTGGACCCTATTTTACGAGATTCGTAGAGCGTTGGCCGACGGTTTTTGACCTTGCCGCAGCAAATCTTGATGAAGTTCTGCATGGTTGGCAGGGTCTCGGCTACTATGCCCGGGCCCGCAATATGCATAAATGCGCAAAGGTGGTTGCCCAAGACCTTGACGGAAAATTTCCTGAAACAGAAAGCGGATTGAGCACGCTGCCCGGCATAGGACCGTATACCGCGGCGGCGATATCGGCGATTGCCTTTGGCGAGCCTGCCAATGTTGTGGATGGCAATATAGAACGCGTTATGGCTCGGTTTTTCGCGGTCGAGCAACCTTTGCCGGATTGCAAAGAGGTCCTGCGTGACTTAGCGGGAGACGTGGCACCAAAGACTGTGCGCGGGAGACCCGGTGATTTTGCCCAGGCTGTCATGGATCTGGGGGCGACGGTCTGCACCCCGCGAAAACCCAAATGTCTGATCTGTCCCTGGCAACGCAGCTGTGCCGCCAAAGATGCAGGCCTTCAGGAAGAGTTACCACGCAAGGCTCGCAAGAAAGCGAAGCCAGTCCGCCGCGGGGTCGCTTTTTGGGTGATGCGTGATGATGGTGCCGTTTTACTCCGGCGCCGCCCCGAAAAAGGACTGCTTGGTGGAATGATAGAAGTGCCGTCGACGGATTGGCTTGAAGGCGAATGGACTGAAAACAAGGCGCGCAAAGTGGCACCCCTAAAATCTGATTGGACAGCGCTACCCGGAATAGTCCGTCATACCTTTACCCATTTTCATCTGGAGCTTTCAATTCTCGCGACACGCGTTGGTGTAGCGGAATCACTTACCGATGCAATTTGGTCGACACCAGACCGGCTTGGCGAGCACGCCTTGCCGACCGTTATGAAAAAAGTAGTGAATTTGGCGCTAAAGGCGGGTTAGCGGATCGAGCCTATTCAGCGGCGCCGTGCAATGGCACGACATCAGATTTTTCCCGGCGGATTGCCATGTCGGCCCGAATGCGCTCCCGAAGCTTGTCGATGGGAACAACTTTACCGCGCCTTTCCACATGCCAGAATGTCCAGCCATTGCAGGATGGGGCGTTCTGAACACTGGCACCGACCTGATGTATTGATCCGCGTACGTCTTTGACCGCAATACTGCCATCTGCATTTACTTTTGCGGTAACCCGTTTGCGAATATCGAAGAGCTTGTCTCCCGCGTTAAGAAGTCCTTGTTCGATGACAGAACCAAACGGGACACGCGGCTCGTTGCGTTTGTCAGGTGTTGTCAGAACAGTGACATCCGCTGGGGCGCAATTCACCGCGTCAATACGGTCTTGCGCAATACCCACGTAATCAGTTTCCCGGTCTATACCGATCCAGTCTCGGCCAAGTTTTTTGGCGACGGCGCCGGTGGTGCCGGTTCCGAAAAAGGGATCAAGGATGACATCACCCGGATTGCTCGCCGCGAGGATAACGCGATGAAGGAGACCTTCCGGTTTTTGTGTAGGGTGTGCTTTGCGGCCATCGAGCTTTAACCGCTCATTGCCGCCGCAGATTGGAAACAACCAGTCGCTGCGCATTTGCACATCATCATTGAGAGCCTTCATGGCGCGATAGTTGAAAGTCGGCTTGGCATCCTGAGATTTTGAGCACCAGATCAATGTTTCATGGGCATTGGTAAATCGCTTCCCACGAAAGTTGGGCATCGGGTTTGATTTACGCCAGACGATATCATTGAGCACCCAGAAGCCGAGATCCTGCAATGCGGTGCCGACCCGAAAGATATTGTGATAGCTGCCAATTACCCAGATGGAGCCAGTTGGTTTCAGGATGCGTTGCGCGGCGGCAAGCCAGCGGCGCGTGAAATCATCGTAATGCGCAAAATCTGAAAACTTGTCCCAGTCTTCTTCAACGCCGTCGACCCGTGTGTTGTTCGGTCGATGCAAATCTCCAGCCAATTGTAAATTGTAGGGCGGGTCGGCAAAAATCATGTCGATCGACTCTGCCGGGAGGGACTCCATATGCTCTATGCAATCGCCAACGAGGATTTCGTTGCGGGGAATGTCGCTAATTTCAGTCATAACGCGAACCATGATTCATCGCGGATTCGGCGTCAACAAAATTATTGGATTCAATGGGTTAGCAGGATTCTGACGCTAAAATTTGTCCAGATATATGAATCTGAATCAGTCGGGACTCAATATCTTGATTATAGGGGCAAAACTTTTTCGGTGATGTGGCGTGACCCCGATCTCTTCCAGCGCCTTACTATGCTGTGCCGTGCCGTAACCTGAATTTCGATCCCAGCCATAACCCGGATAACGCCGCGACAGACTGGTCATGATGCGGTCGCGGGTAACCTTCGCAATTATAGAAGCCGCGGCGATGGACAGGGAGATCGAGTCCCCTTTGACAATGGTTCGGGCAGGGCAGGGCAGCTTCGGGAGTCGGTTGCCGTCAACCAGCGCGAATTGTGGTGTGGTTGGCAACGCCGTTACAGCACGTTCCATGGCCCGAAAGGTTGCTCCCAGAATATTCAGCTCGGCGATTTCTGCGGGCGTCGCAGCGCCAATTCCAATTTCCGCACAAGAGGGCAATTGCCGTGCGACTTCCTCTCGTCGTTTGGCGCTTAGTTTTTTGGAATCATCAATTCGACTGGCAAGCTCATCAGGCAAATTGTCCGGGTCGAAAATAACTGCCGCGGCGACGACCGGGCCAGCCCACGGACCTCGGCCTACCTCATCGATACCGGCGACAATACCGCCCGCTTCTTTTTCAAACTGAAGGTCGGCCATCGTTATCGGTTCCCGTTTTGGGCTGTTCGTTCTTCGGTTTCTCACTTTGATCGGTAAGTTTTGGCTGGGGAGGCAATGCAAGGGCCTTTTTCTCCGCCCGTCTTTCCGCCGCCTTTTCCCTAATCGAATGGGCCTGTGTCCAAAGACTTTCGGCCACGCGGCGGGTCCAGCGTGAGCTCCGACGCGCCAGCAGGCGTTCGCCAACAAAGGTCGCTTCAAAGACCAGCTTGAGCGTCGACAGACGGCGTTCGGCAATACGTTGCAGGCGCCGCGCGGTGGACAGCCAGAATGGACTCAAGGCCAGACTCAGCACAGTGACTGAAATGATGAGTTTGGATTCGTGTGGGGATATTGCTGCCACTGCCGTCGCCGATGCGGCAAGCAAAAAGGAGAATTCTCCGATCTGAGAAATCAGGACACCGGACATAAATGAGCGCTGCCAGGTTTCCCGCAAGAGCCGAAAAATAGCGATATTGAGCGCGCTCTTGAACAGGGTGACGATCAGAAACAGGAATAGAACCGTGCTCAAATTGTCCCAGACGAACTGCAAATCAAGGAGCAGGCCTATGGACAAAAAGAACACCATTAACATGACACTTTGAATTGGTCGGACGACAGCGAGCATCGGTTCGCGTTCAGCGCTGTTGCCGATGGCAAGCCCCGCAAGAAAAGCGCCATAGGCCGGAGACAGCCCGATCGCGCCCATTAAGGCGCCTGCGCCGAAGCAGTAAACCAGGCCAGCTAATGGAGAGAGATCAACATGGCCAACAATAATTTTGTAAAACGGCAAGTGCTGTCGGCCCTGCTTGAGCAGCAACCTAACCAGTCCAAAGAGAAGCAGGACGGATACGCCGATTTGAGTCGCCGCGGCCATGTCGAAACCATCACTACCAAGGTTTTCGACGATAAGGAGCATGGGCAGGAAGGCGAGGTCCTGCGCTATGAGAACAGCAACAGTGATGCGCCCGACCCGCGCCCGGAGCGCGCCAATTTCCTCCAGTAATTTTACGGCAACGGCGGTTGAAGAAAGGGCGACAACAAACCCCAGCAGGATTGCTGACGAATTTGAAATGCCGAGAAGCGACGACGCGGCGAACATGACGAGCAAGCTGGCGCCTGTTTGCATGGCGACAGCGGGCAAAGCAAGACGCCATGTGTATTTCAAAGTCCGGACGCTAAGTTCCATACCGACGATAAAGAGCAGCATCAGGACACCGATTTCGGCGAAGCCCTTGATCATCCCTTCGCTTTGAACAAGTTCGAACCCTGTCGGCCCGAGAAGAACGCCAGCCAACAAATACCCGACCAGCGGTGGCTGGCGGAAATGGGCAAACACCATGCCGCAGGCGAGTGCCGTTATGACGACATAGGCGAGTCCGGTGAGATCAGTTGCGTGTTCCATTGAAGGACGAAGTTTAACACGGCCGGCTGAGTCGTCCTTAATGTTGCAGTTATGCCGTAATGTTGCAGTTATGCCGTGCCGTTAGAAAAGGGCGAGCTGTCCGTCTTTCTGCAAGGGCGCGTTGAACTGGCTAATATCGAGTTCAAACCGTCGATCCAAATATCCCAGCCGTTTGCTCATTATCTCAAAGCGTTTTTTGAGAAGAGACGCATATTCGCCCGTGCCTTTCATACGCGTCCCAATTTCGGACTGATAGACTTTTCCGCCATGCGTGCTGGCGAGCAGATTCATGACATGCTTGGCCTTATCGGGCTCATGCGTTACCAGCCATTCTTTGAACAGCTCGGCAATTTCAAGCGGTAGACGCAGGAGAATATAAGATGCGAGCGACGCGCCAGCATCACGACCGGCGGTGAGGATAGATTCCATCTCGTGATCGTTTAGTGCCGGAATCACCGGGGCGGCCATCACACCACAGGGTATCCCGGCATCGGCGAGCGCGCGGATCGCTGCCAGTCGTTTCATCGGGGTAGAGGCCCGTGGCTCAAGGGTATTGGCAAGGCGGTGGTCCAGGGTCGTCACCGAGAGACAGATCTGCGCCAGTCCTTTTTCTGCCATAGGTCCGAGAATATCGAGATCGCGCAGGACCAGAGCCGATTTGGTGACGATACCAACCGGATGGTTAAACGCGGACAGCACTTCGAGAATCCCCCGTGTCAGCCGCAGCGTTTTCTCGACCGGTTGATAGGGGTCGGTATTCGTGCCCATCGCCATGGTCCGGCATTGATAGCTGGGTTTACGCAATTCTTTTTCGAGCAATCGGGCGGCGTCAGGCTTGTAGAAGAGCTTGGTTTCAAAATCGAGTCCTGGCGACATGCCGAGATAGGCATGGGTCGGTCGCGCGAAACAATAGACACAGCCATGTTCACAACCGCGATAGGGGTTGATGGAGCGGTCAAAGGGTACATCCGGTGAAGTATTGCGGGCGATAATTGTCTTGGTCGTGTCCTTTATCAGAGTGGTTTGCGGCTTGGGGGGCGAAAGCAATTCCTCATCACGGACCCAACCATCATGAATGGCCTCGCCGGTATGTTTTTCAAAACGACCTGTGCGGTTTGTGACAGCCCCGCGACCTTTTGTGGGGGTGGGGGCAATCTGGTCAATGGCACTGTTATCAGCACCAATTTCGCCAAATTCTGTATCGATATGCGGGTTATTCATCATGGTTTATCATTGACTCAAAAAAGAACAAATCAAGAACATTTTCCTAAAGTCGGGATGTTTGAGAATTCGTGTTATGAAAGTGTCATCTCATGAGGAGAAGGCGTGTCTTTGGAAGGAACAATTAGCGTTGTGATACCGGCCCTGGAAGTCGGTGAGGCTATGCGACCGACGCTGGACTCAATAAAGGGATGCGTTGATGACATCGTCGTCAGCGATGGCAGATCTACTGATCACACTGCTGACTTTGCCGAAAAATCCGGTGCCAAGGTGATTGTCGGAGATCGCGGCAGAGGGCAGCAACTGCGCCGGGGCGCTGAGATCGCAACCGGCGACTGGCTGTTGTTTCTCCATGCCGATACCGTTCTTGAAGAGGGCTGGATTGAAGAAGTGCGGCGGGTCATTGCCAAAGGGACGGGCATGGCTGCTGTTTTTCAATTTGCCCTGGATGATCCCAGCGGTTGGGCGCGGATGATTGAGAAGGGCGTTGCATTGCGATGCAGGCTGTTGGCGTTGCCGTATGGCGATCAGGGGCTTCTCGTAAGTCGGGCTCTTTACGACTCCATCGGGGGGTATAAGCCCATCCCGCTTTATGAGGATGTCGATATTATCAGACGGCTGGGGCGAAAACGATTGACCTATTTGACCAGCAAGGCAATGACCTCTGCGGTGCGTTATCAACGAGGTGGTTTTTTACGCCGACCCTTAAAAAATTTAACGCTGTTGCTATTTTATTACCTAGGTGTCTCGCCAGAAAAATTGGCGCAAATTTATAAGTGACCGATCCATGAAACGTCCTCCGGTTCTCATCATGTTTGCCCGCGCGCCCTATCTCGGGACGGTGAAAAAAAGACTAGCCGCCGGGATCGGTCCGATTGCGGCGCGAGCGTTCTATGTCAAAACCACTGCGCGAGTTCTTGCCACAATATCGTCCAATGCGCCCTGGCAAACGGTGATGTCGGTAACACCCGATGCATCGGCGACCCGCGGGCGATATTGGCCACCGGATATTTTGCAAATACCGCAAGGGTTTGGCGATCTGGGTGACCGGATGGAACGCACCTTGTTGCAGTTCTACGACCGCCCGGTAGCAACTATCGGCAGTGATATTCCAGCCATCGAACAGCATCATATTCAGGAGGCATTCGAAGCTCTCGGACAATCCGATCTCGTATTTGGTCCATCTCCCGATGGCGGTTACTGGCTGGTTGGTGCCCGGGTCGGAAATCTGGCGCGCGGGCTTTTTCGGAATGTCCGCTGGTCGTCGGAACACACCTTGTCAGACACGCTGGCTAATATTGGAAGTAAACGGGCCGCGCTCATCGACGAGCTTGATGACGTTGATAATGCGGATGACCTCGCGCGATGGCGGGCTCAACGCTCCTGAAGCCGCGGCAATAGTTCGGCGAAGTTGCAGGGCCTGTGACGTATATCCAGCTGTGACAGCAGGATACTGTCCCAGGCATCCCGGCAGGCGCCGGTAGACCCCGGCAAGGCGAACAGATAGGTGCCACCTGCAACGCCCGCAGTTGCGCGGGACTGGATGGTTGAGGTGCTGATCAGATCATAACTCAGCAACCGAAACAGCTCGCCAAAGCCCGGGATTTCTTTCTCATAAACTTCGAAGAATGCTTCCGGGGTGACATCGCGTCCGGTGACGCCCGTGCCGCCGGTCGCGAGAACGACTTCCACGGCGGGATCACTGATCCATTGACGCAGCTTGGCAACAATGGCGGCTTGTTCATCCTGAACAATGGCTTTCTCCGCCAGCGTGTGGCCCACCTCTGTCAGCTTTTCGATGAGCAGGGCGCCAGACTTGTCGGTTTCTTCGGTGCGTGTGTCTGACACTGTTAGGACCGCAATATTCACCGGTGCAAACGGGATCGATTCATCAAGTCCAGCCATGTTTCTTCTCAGCTTCTACTGTGTGTCGACTGATTTGTAGACTGGCGGTTCGCCCGCCGCAATGGCGTCGAGTGTTGGGGCGGTCTGGCCGAACCGATCACGATAAATCCAGAAATTCGACAGAACCCTTTCGACAAAGTCCCGGGTTTCACGTGACGGCATGCTTTCGATAAACATCAACGTGTCGCTGGTTCGTTTGAGGATTCGGCGTTGCCACTTCGAGAGATTCCCCGGCCCGCCATTATAGGCTGCCGCCATCATCAGAATATTCCCGTTGACGGTATCGTGTTGCAGCAGATAGCCGAGATATTTCTGCCCTAATGTTAAATTCAACCCGGGATCATAGAGTTTGTTCCGTGCCCGACCACGGAACCGTTTGCGCGCCATATAACCGGCGGTTCCGGGCATTAACTGCATCAGACCACGCGCGCCGGCATGGCTTTTGGCGCGGGTGTTAAAGGCGGATTCCTGACGCATGACGGCATAAACCAAGGCACGATCAATTTTAAATCCATTCGTTGGTGCCCAGCGCGGTACCGGGTACAGGCCGCGATCAATCCGGGTCTGGTTGTTCCGCATCAAAGCGATAGCCGTTTTGAGGGCGAGCGATGGCAGGCCAAGCTGATCGGCGATATTCAGCAAAGCGATGCGGGTATCAGAATCCCCGCTGAGGCTCAAATAGCGCAGTTCACGTTCAGCTCGAGGTTGATTGTTCGCCTGCAAAAGCGCCAGGGCGCGTTGCGTGCGCTGGCTTTTGAGAGCGTTGGCAACCGCCTGCTGCTGCGCTCTCGGCGCCGTCCATTTCAACGGTGAGTCGATGCCCAGCATACGCCGTGCCAGCACGCCATAGAATGTGCGCGGGTGGCTGGCTGCGAGCCGAAGCCAGCGGCTGACGCGATCGGGCCGCTGCGCAACCAGATTGGCCCGCGCTGCCCAAAAGGCGGCAGCAGATTGTGACCAACGCGACAGACCACCAATTGCCGCCATGGCCTGGAAGTGGTCGGCGGCGTTGATGTAGCGCCCGGATCGATAGGATGCCAATCCGGCATACCAGTGGCCAAGCGGATAGTATTTTCCAGACCGGTGGGCTGCCCGGCTAACTGTATTAAAGGCTTTTCGATCTTCTCCAAGATAGAACCAGCCGCTGCCAATACGCATCTTGGCGATATCGACATGGGCCTGTCCCAGACGCCGGAAGCGTCTTTGTTTGATAAGATTGGAAGCCGCGGTAAGGCGTTTTCGATGCACGAGGCGTCGGACCTGCTTGTGGAGCCGACGGGCGGACCGGGTGTAGCGGAGCCCGCGACGTCCTGTGCGCACAATGCCGCCATTTCCACTTTCCGAATAGATCGCCCGCCGAGGTAGGACAGGGCGGCGGGGCGCTCGATAGCGGCGCGGTTTGCGTCTTAGCGCCAGCTTATAAATTCGCCGGGCATCGGGGTGGTCGGCGTAATCCTTGAGCCATGCCGCAAGTTCTACATAGCGTGAACGGTAGCGCGTCGGATGCAGATAGCGTTGCGCCTGTACATGACCCAGTAAAATCCGGTTTGATAGTTTCTTGATTAGCTGGTTGGCGCGCCGCCAGTCACCCTTTTGCTGGACAGAAAATATTTGGCGATAGAGCGCAGCGTCGGATTTTGAGAGCGGTGTTGGAATTGCGGCAATGATCGGGTTTGGTGGAGACGCTGCCTTTCCACTCGCGGCCGCCATCGCAATGCACGAACAAATGACAGCCAAGGCTGTCATCGCGCATTTAGTCATACCGGCAATCAGCTCACCCAAAAGAACAATGCTCCTGCAAAATTTGATGCGGCAGTCACAAACTGCGCCCAACCGCAGTTCTAAATGGTTAACGGCTCGTTCCCAGGAAGGCAAGCGAGGCACGCCATCCTGGGAGGGAACCTGCCAAAATTCGATCTTTAGGGATGTTATCCACAGCTTCGGGCCATAAAAAGGTCAAGCTATGTCACAAATTTGACCCTCGACCCGCTTTGCCAATTGCGTCATTGCTGGTTGTTGCTATGATCGCTGGACTAACAGGGCGGATGACATATTTTCGAAGAAGAATGACGGCAAGGCTGGTCGTAAGGACAAGGCCTGTGCACCAACGATAATCAGTGAAGATATGATCGTTACCGGCGCTATTGATAGCGAAGGTGAGGTGATGCTGGATGGCCAGGTCGAGGGCGAAGTGGCCGGTGGCCGTATTAATGTCGGGGCGACAGGCAAAATTGTTGGGTCGCTAAGCGCTGAACAAATTTTCATTCATGGCGTCGTTGAAGGACAGATTCGGGGTGGTGAAGTTACACTCTCCGACACGGCGACAGTTATTGGTGATGTTTATCATGAAACGCTGGTCGTAGAGCCTGGCGCTCAGTTTGATGGCCAGTGCCGTCCTTTGAGTATGCTTGATGAAGAGGATTCCCCGGCACTCAATCTCGTCGTTTCGGACGGCGTCGCCGCTAAGTCTTAATACCTCGTATCTCTGACGCATGGCTCAGTGTCCCTGTAATTCGGGCTCTGATTTTGCCCATTGCTGCCAACCTTACATCGATGGCAACCCGGCTCCGACAGCGCTGGCTCTTATGCGTTCGCGGTTTTCGGCATTCGCTGTGGGTAAACTCGACCACATCGAACGGACATTTGCGAAAGCTAAACGACAGGATTTTACTTTGTTGACGTCTGCGGAAACCCCGGCACCAGTGGAGTGGGTCAGTTTAAAAATTCTGAATACCGAGTCGGGTGGCGAAGAAGATGACACCGGGGTCGTCGAGTTTGCGGCGTTATATAAAAAGGACAATAAACTCCAGGTCCATATGGAGCGCTCAAACTTTTGTCGTGAAGATGGCGAATGGGTTTATGTTGACGGTGAGGTCAGGGCCGATGACCCGGGCAGCTTCCTGGGAAAGGTCGGGCGAAATGATCTTTGTCTCTGCCGCTCCGGGAAAAAATACAAAAAATGCTGTGGTGTATAACGGTGGTGGTGGCGTCGGACCGTGATCACTGAAACCGCGTTGGGCTACAATGGATGTCGCCGGTTTTCAGAATATAGAAAGTCTTACTCTTGCAGCCCTTTTTGGTGATCGTGCCGGTGCGCGTAAAAACCATAGGCAAGAGGGTTGCTGTGAAATCCAACGGTTCTTTGTTTGATTGCATATGGACATGAACATGTGAGGCGCTGGCTTGACCGGAACTGCCACACTCTGCCAACGGCTCACCAATTTTTACTTTTTGTCCAACGCCAACTTGAATCGTGTGCGGCGACAGGTGCGCCAGGATCACGAATTCATTACCGCGGCGATGGATGACGATGTGATTTCCGGCCGGGTGTCCGGTTGGGCGTTTGCCTTTGACCCGATTGGGGTGGTGATCGACGACGGTAACGATAGTCCCGTTCGTTGGAGAGATTATCGTCGTGCCCAGACAGCTGGTTGGCTGGCCGCGCTTGTCCAGTTTTATAAAATCGTGGGCAAATTTCTGGCTGTTGATTTTACAGTGATGGTTGGTTTTGGATGGGCAGGGAGGCCCGGCGACAACATACCAGTTGCCGGTGATCGGAGGTTGAAGTTTGAGGTACTTGGTAGCGGTCTGGCGCACGATCTGGGTCTCGGCATACACCGTGCTGGTGAGGAAGCCGAGAGCGCTGATCAATAAACCGGCAAGGGCAATTCGTCGGAAATTCATCTATGTCGCTAGTCGCCGCTAAACGGTCCGAGTTTTAATTTTTAACAGGGACACAGGACCAGTCATTTTGCCGGTAGGCTCGATAGTAACCACCGCGCTGACTCTGCAGCGCCTTGATATTGTCGTTAACATCGCCCAGTTGGTCGTCGGCTTCTTTTACGCATCGATCCCAGCTATGGAAGCGCAGTTGAGTATCATACACCACCGGCGTGCCAACGGCGTTGTTTCCCAGAAATATCATTAAAAGAGCCCATTTCATTTAACGCGTCCCTGCAGAATTTATTTTCTAATTTGTAGTTTCGTCCAGACGTTGCCGGATTTCCAGCAAATCCATCCAGGTCTCCCGTTTTTGCGCTGGCGAGCGGAGCAGATAGGCGGGGTGCAATATTGCCTGTGCTGGCAACGGTGCGGCCATGCCATCCCGTGAGTAGTCAAACCATTTCCCACGTGTCCGCATGATTCCCTGTGTTGTATTGAGCAATGTCTTGGCGGACGTACCGCCCACTAATATCAAAATCTCTGGTGCGACCAGTTCGATGTGGCGCTCGATAAAGGGGATACAGGCGGCAATTTCCGAATCAGTGGGCGTTCGATTGCCAGGGGGACGCCAGGGTAGAATGTTAGTGATATAGATATCGCTGCGTTGAAGAGAGATGGCAGCGAGCATTTTATCCAAGAGCTGTCCCGCGGGCCCGACAAAGGGCAGACCTTGCCGGTCTTCCTGGGCGCCAGGTGCTTCGCCGACAAACATTAGCTTTGCACTGACTGTGCCATCCCCGAACACCAGACTCTTTGCTGTGTGTTTTAGCGGGCACCCGTCAAAAGCTGCGATTGCTTCCTGCAATGCGTCAAGCGAGTCCGCCGCTTTCGCGGCTGCACGTGCTGACTTCGTTGCTTCATCGCGGGAAACCAGTTCGGCGGGTGGGCGCGGTGTGGGCGGTGAAGCTGGTGGTGTTGAAATTGTCGGTGGCGTCGCTGATGCATCTGCGACGCCAGTTTGTTCTGGCAGAGGGGGTGTAGGAAGAGACGCCGACTCGGCTTCGTTGGTTTCAGGCGCAACGAAACGATTGACGGGTTTGTCTTCCAGCGCTTCGTCAATGCCGCTTTCGACATACCATCTCAGGAGTTCGGTTGCGTTGTTTTCCTGAACCATGAGAAAACGGTATCATGACTATGCGCTGTTAAACAGCACCAGAAGAATTTGAAGAGGGTATTATGGAACGCGAATCGATGGAGGTGGATGTTGTTATAGTTGGGGCAGGGCCCTCTGGCCTCTCAGCTGCCATCCGTCTTGCGCAACTAGCAGCCGAGAATGAAACTGAACTGACTATCTGTCTGCTCGAAAAAGGCTCTGAGGTCGGTGCGCATATTTTATCGGGTGCGGTGCTGGAGCCAAAAGCCCTCGATGAACTTATTCCCGACTGGAAAGAAAAAGGGGCACCTCTAAATACCGAAGCGTTGGATGACAATTTTCTTTTCCTGACCAAGACCGGTTCCATTCGGATGCCGACGCCGCCCCAGATGCACAATAAGGGGAACTATATTGTCAGTTTGGGCAATGTCTGCCGCTGGCTTAAGGACCAGGCGGAAGAACTGGGTGTTCAGGTCTTTGAGGGATTTGCAGCTGCTGAAATTTTATATGACGAAGATGGTGCTGTGGCCGGCGTGGCGACCGGTGATATGGGTGTTGGCGAAGACGGTGAGAAAAAAGACGGATTTACGCCGGGGTATGAGCTGCAAGCCAAATACACCTTCTTCGCAGAGGGATGTCGCGGTTCGCTGACTAAAGAGCTTTTTGAAAAATTTGAAATGCGGTCCGAGGCTGATCCGCAATCCTATGCGATCGGGATCAAGGAATTGTGGGAAATTGACCCCGAACAGCATCAGCAGGGACGAATTCTGCATACCATTGGCTGGCCACTTGATACCAAAACATATGGCGGCTCGTTCCTTTATCATCTGGAAGATAATCAGGTCGCCGTCGGTTTTGTCACCGGGTTGGATTATCGTAATCCGCATCTTTCACCCTTTGAAGAATTCCAGCGTTTCAAGACCCACCCGTCAATCCGTCCTGTTTTTGAGGGGGGACGCAGGATTGCCTATGGCGCGCGAGCTTTGAATGAAGGCGGTTTTCAATCCATTCCCGAACTTACCTGTCCCGGCGGCGCTATCATCGGCTGTGCCGCGGGATTTTTGAATGTTCCGAAAATCAAGGGCAGTCACAACGCGATGAAGACCGGCATGATTGCCGCGGAGGCGGCGTTTGCTGCGCTAACCAATGATGGCGGCAAGGTCTTGGAAGAGTACCCGGCGACATTAAAGAAGAGCTGGGTTTGGGACGAGCTGTATCGGGTACGAAATATTCGGCCGTCATTCCGTTGGGGGCTTTTGGCAGGGCTTATCTATTCCGCGATTGACACTTTCCTGTTTCGGGGGCGGGCGCCGTGGACATTTAAGCAGCATGCTGATCACTCGACTTTGTTGCCTGCATCCGAGGCGCCTAAAATCGAGTATCCGAAACCCGACGGTGAGGTGTCATTTGACCGGTTGTCTTCGGTGTATATTTCCAACACCAACCATGAAGAAGACCAGCCGGTTCATCTCACCTTAAAAGATCCGACGGTGCCGATTTCAGTTAATCTGGAGAAATATGATGCGCCGGAACAACGCTATTGCCCGGCGGGGGTTTATGAAATTGTAGAAGACGATGCTGACATCGGCCCCCGTCTTCAGATCAATGCGCAAAACTGCGTGCACTGTAAGACCTGTGATATCAAGGATCCCACGCAAAATATCAATTGGGTGGTACCTGAAGGTGGCGGTGGGCCAAATTATCCCAATATGTAATTGAGTTGGGCATTAGCTACCGGGTAAGCAGGTGGCTTGTTACTCGCTTTTTAACCCCTTTGGGACTATGATTACTGTTCGAGTTCCATCGATGGTGGCGATTGTCAGTTGCTCCCACCGAACCGCATGAAACAGATAGCGTTCAGTTGTTAGGCTATGAAGAATCTTAAGTTTCTCAAATCGGCATGCCCTTCGCCTGCAGTATTGAAATCCGGACCAGCCGCGTTTCGTGCTCGGTTCTTTACAATACCTTTAATTGCATCGATTGCGCTGGTTTCAGCCTGTATTGAAGGTGACGATTCTACAATAATTGCGACTGTTAATGGTCCGCAGTCTTCAGGACAGTCAGCGCCTGGCCTGCAGCTCGTTTCTGCGTCTGGGAAATATCTTGCCGGACGCTATGCTCGCCGCAGCCGCGATTTTGGAACTGCGGCAGATTATCTGTCGGATGCGTTGTCGATTGATGCCAGCAACCGTCAAATTCGGCGGCAAACATTTTTCGCTCTTGTCGCAGGCGGACGGATGCAGGAAGCGGCAGTTCTGGCCAAAGAGATCGTTGCTGCCGATAAAGGGGCAGCCGTCGCGAATTTGAGTTTGATTGTCGAAGATGCCTTAGCTTCTAAATTTGATGCGGCCGCAAAACGGCTTGATACCATGCCGCGTCGGGGCATGAGCACGTTCGCAGCTCCCCTGCTGTTGGCATGGGCAAAAGCTGCTCTTGGCGACGTCGATGGTGCGATAAAGTCTCTCGATACGCTCAAGAAGATCGCTTCTTTTTCAGCGCTGCGAAATATGCATATCGGTCTTATTTATGAGCAAGCGGGTAAAACGGAACTGGCCGAACAGTCTCTTAAAAAAGCGTCAGAAGGGACCGATTCCATCCGCGTTGTTATGGAATACGGATATTTCCTGGAACGTCAGGGCCGCGTAGCAGAGGCGGAAGCGCTTTATAAGCGATATATCGCAAAGAACAGTAGTGATGCGCTGGAAGGAACGCTGGAACGCATTGCGGCAAAAAAACCACCACCCGCCTTTGTGGCGACCGCCAAGGATGGTTTGGCAGAGGTGTTTTTCAATCTTGCGGGAACGTTGGCTCAAGGCCGCTCGTCAGATCTTGCGTTGATTTATGGCAGGATGGCTCTCCGCCTTCGACCGGATTTTCCCCTTGCACAGCTGTTGCTGGGCGGATTGCTGGAGTCCCTGTCGCGTGGTGCTGATGCCATCGCTCTTTATAGAAAGGTAGATCCGAATTCTTCAGTTTCCTGGTCTGCACGGTTACGACAGGCGTCCAGCCTGGACGAGTTGGGTAAAACGGAAGAAGCAATCACATTGCTCGACAAGATGGCGGCGGAACGCAAGGACCGGTTTGAACCCCTTATCCGGATTGGTGACTTACATCGTTCAAAGAAAAATTTTGAAGAAGCGATCAGTGCCTATGACCGGGCCATAAAACGCGTTGGCACATTAGAAAAAAATCACTGGTCACTCTTGTACGCACGCGGTATTGCGTTTGAACGCTCCAAGAACTGGCCAAATGCCGAGAAAGACTTTTTACGTGCTTTGGAGCTTAGCCCTGAACAGCCGTTTGTGTTGAACTATCTTGGCTATTCCTGGGTTGATCAGGGGATAAAGCTCGAACGGGCTAAAAAGATGATCCGGCGTGCGGTGGAGCTTCGTCCAAATGATGGCTATATCGTCGATAGTCTTGGATGGGTTTTGTATCGCCTTGGAGATTATGCCGGCGCGGCAAAGAATCTCGAACGTGCCGTCGTCTTACGGCCCGAAGACCCGACAATTAACGATCATCTTGGGGACGCGTATTGGCGCGTTGGTCGAAAGTTTGAGGCCCGGTTTCAGTGGAAGCGCGCCTTGTCGCTTGATCCTGAAAAGGACCTTATTCCTCAGATTGAAAAAAAATTGCGCGATGGGCTGAAAAGTAAAGACGACGGAGATGGTCGCAGTTGACGGACCAGTCCGACCGGGCCTCCAAACGCCAAATTTCAGTTCATGCTGCGGCGAAAATAAATCTTTTTCTGCACGTTACCGGCCGACGTCCGGATGGCTATCACGAACTAGACAGTCTGGTCGGCTTTACCGAATTCGGCGACCAGATTTCGGTTGAACGCGCGGAAGAGGTTTCTTTAAAAGTTGATGGTCCTTTCAGCGTTGGTTTGCCTGTTAACGAGGACAACCTAGTCTTGAGGGCGGCCAGATCGTTGGCGCGCGAGACCGGGTGTCAAAGCGGTGCTGCAATAACGCTGCAAAAGAACCTACCCGTATCTTCAGGTATTGGGGGCGGCTCTGCCGATGCTGCTGCAACGCTGCATGCACTTAATGAGCTTTGGCAAACTAATCTATCGCCCGAAGAACTGGCACAGATTGGCCTCGGCCTTGGCGCCGATGTGCCGGTGTGTCTTTTGAGCAAGACAGCGCGAATGAGCGGTATTGGCGAAGTTATTCGTCCGGTGCCGCCATTGCCCGGTCTTGGCGTCCTGATGATAAATCCCCGTATTCCTGTTTCGACGCCACAGGTGTTCAAAGCCCGTCATGGACCGTTTTCGAGTGTTGTCGGAGAAGCGGTACCTGCGGATCGTACAGGTTTTTGTACATTTCTTATGTCTCAAAACAACGACCTGCAATACCCGGCTATTGAGTTGGTGCCGGAAATCGCAAAAATACTGGAAACACTATCGGCGCAAGCGGGGTGCCATGTGGCCCGACTGTCTGGCAGTGGCGCAACCAGTTTCGGATTGTTTGATGATCAAGAGGTAGCAGCAGAGGCAGGCAGAACACTTTCTACACAGCATGTTGATTGGTGGTTTCAGCCGACACGTTTCCTGTCGTAATTAGGTCTTAATATCTTAACGATCACCAGGTGCTGGTGCGGATACCTTTACCGGGGCCATGGCGCCAACGACTTGGCGGAGGTCGCTGAGGAGAGAAGGCGTGGCTTTCCCGTCTACCTTCAACCCAGCGAACCGCTGATACATTTTTATTGCTTCAACTGTTTTTCGTCCTATGACACCGTCGGGTGTTCCAGGTGCGAGATCGAGGCGGCCTAGCAATCGCTGGATGTCGAAAACCTCTGCTTTGTTTAGGCCGCCTTTGTTAGGCGCGCCAGCAGCCGACGCTGTTGCTGTCGCCTGACTAATCTCAGCGGGTGTTGGCGCCGTCTTGGCGACTATAACTGTTTGTTTGAGTTTCTTGGCTGCTTCGGCGCTACCCGCCGTCAGTGCCTTATTGTAGAAGGCCATCGCGGTCTTGGCATTTTTGGGGACACCAAGCCCATGCTCATGCATAAGGCCGAGACTAAACATGGAATCGGCGAGGCCACTCTCGCTGCCCTTGCCGAACCAGTGGGCTGCTTTTTTGTAATTTTTCGGCGTTCCCTTCCCCTGCGCATAAAGTGTACCGAGATTATGTTGAGCTCTGGTATGACCTTTACTGGCTGCTTTCTGGTACCAGGATAATGCTTGAACGGCGTTTTTCTCTACCCCGCTTCCGGTTTCATAAAGAAGGCCAAGATTATATTGAGCAGGTGTTATTCCACCTACTGCAGCCTTTTCGAGAAATATCACCGCTTGTTTCGGGTTTTTGGCAACACCCTTTCCACTCAGATAGCGATTGGCTAACTCGAACTGCGCTTTGTGATTTCCGTTCGCTGCTTCTTGTTTCAGACTTTTTATATCACCGGCATTTCTAATGGGCTCAGCTGTAGGCTTCGTTGGTACCGCCGCAGCTGTCGATGTCGAAGCTTTGGCGATTGGCTCATGAGCAGGCGTTGGCTTTGGTTTTGCTGCAGCGATCTGTTGTGGTTTTGAGGGCGTTTGCTCGAGATTGTTGTCGTAAAGCCAAACGCCGCCAAGCACTGCCGCGACGACAGCGCTGCCGAGTAATCCTATTCTGGAAAACCGAGACCCATTGGATGTCGCCGAGGCCGCAACGACAGTGTTCATATCTGCAGTGTCTATATCTGTAGATGGCGGCCGGTTACCTAACCCGCCCGCTCTGTCATCCTGCTCAGCTGTTTCCGTTTCGCCACGAGCTGCTTTGAGAGCTTTTTCAACATCAAAGCTCTTCACCGTCGCATCAACGGGCGTTTCATTTATTGAAGTATCTGCTGCGCTCCGATTAGTAACGTCGCCGGACAGACCAGCCACGCTTGTTGTTTGCTCTGCTTCGTTTACGACTGAAGTTTCAGCTGGCGCAGAAGAAGCTGGGCTTTCGGCGCGGGCTTTTATCGCACGATCAACCCATGCCCCAATGGTCAGCCCATGACGTTTGGCTGCCTCCCGAGCAATTTGGCGTGCGTCTTGATCAACTCCCTTAACACTCCAGGGGCTGGACCGTGCCATATTCCGAACTCCTCCCACCTGTAACTATACTGGGGTGGCGACACCCTTGTTAAGGGGAAATTCGGCTAAGTATGGTTAATAATCCGTAAAAATTTTAAGTAATGCAAAAAACCGAAAGATCGAAAAGTTTGAGGAGATTCAAACTCTCAATTCAATTTAGGTTTTGCAGTTAGCGCGTGAGACGATTTACCTGAGGTCAGTCCCGATTCTTCCGCCACCATCCGCCTTCGGATTTTCTCTTCCGTCTATTGGGACTTTCTTCCATTTTATCCAGCCGCTCAGTGATCCGCATAACGGCCCGTTCTACCGGTGCGGTAGACACTGATTTTTGGGATTGGACTTCTTCGACCTGGGCAGAAAGTTGATTTACCTGTTCCGCCAATGGCGCTACTGCCGCCGTAGTTTTACGTTCTGCTTCATCAACGCGGTTGCCGAGAGACTGGATGCTCTCAAACAGGGCCTGAATTGTGGGGGCCGGTAGAGGGGCCTGGCCACTGCCATAGTTGGAGCCTGCCTGTTCGGCAAATCCGTTTTGCTGTGGCGGAGGCGGGGGCGGCATTCCGTAGTCGCCGGCACTTGGAGGTGGTCCCCCGGCAGGATTAAATTGCTGGTTGGGACCATATTGCTGCGACGGATTATATTGTTGTCCGGAATTATACTGCTGACCGGCATTATATTGTTGCCCGGAATTGTATTGCTGAGACGGGTTGTATTGCTGAGACGGGTTGTATTGTTGCTGTGGGTCTGGTTCTGGTGGTGTGTTGGCCTGTTGAGAGCCGGTTAGCTGCTCCGTCGCAACTGTTCGGATGGTTTGGGTGAGCCACGCGCCCACAGTTTGCCCCGACCGCCGGGCAGCAATTTTGGCGGCCTCGCGTGCTTCAGGGTCTACGCCCTTAACACTCCAGGGGGAAACATTCGCTGCCATTGTCCTAAATCACACTCATTTTGGGCCATCAAACGAGGCATTATTTGGGGGTACCAATAGCCCTACCATCATTCAATTCGGCATACCTTATGCCATAAAATCAATAAATTGCAAGCATTTGTGGTAGGTCCACCAATCATACCAAGGTAATATTTGGCCATATTGCCCAGCTAAGATAATCGGATCATCTGATAGCAGTTTTGCGGGTGTTTTAACGCAATCGACCTCTGTCGAGGGGTCTAACAGCGATTAAGGGGTGGTTTATACGTTTCCGGTCGCAGCGCGCATCATTGCTCGCTCAATTGAGCTCATGCGAGCTATTTGCGGCAACGATTCAGAGATATCTTCTGAATATCCCGTTTTGCTTTGCTGTTCGACGGCATGCAATTCACGTATCGCGTCGGAGATCCATGTACCAATGGAGACACCTTCCGCTTCCGCGCAAGCCTTAACAGCCGCACGTGCTTCACTGGAAACGCCTCTTAGGCTCCAACTGGATTTGTCTGACATAGCCAACCAATGTCACAAAATAATTACGTTGAGAACAATATATACATAACACCGAATATTCTTAACAGCTCGTTAATTATCGGTTGTAGCCATGTTTTTTGAATTTCGGACATGATTTGGCTGGAATCTATTGCGGTATGATTTAAACCCCCCTATTTTCCCGCTTCCAAATGGGGCATAGCCAAGCGGTAAGGCAACGGGTTTTGATCCCGTGATCCCTGGTTCGATCCCAGGTGCCCCAGCCATTTCTCGATTTTCGTGACAATTAGCCAATCTATGGAAACAACTAATTGTCGTGGACACAGTTTTTATAGGAACTGCTAAGCCGCATTTAGGTAGATGATTGCTGATAACCCGCAAGGTGGCTCGATACTAGATGCTGAGGGATTAAAATGTCCGCTCCCCGTCCTGCGTGCGCGAAAAGCCATTAAATCGCTGGCAATCGGTGCGGAGCTGACTGTATCGGCCACTGACCCAGCTGCGCCAAAAGACTTTAAGGTTTTTTGCGAACAGGCAGGCCATGAACTGGTCGCGAGCACAGAAGCTGATGGTGTGTTTACCTTTGTGCTGCGACGCGGTCGCTAGCCGCAATTCTTCTCTCTGCCCATTCAAACCCGTATTGTGCGATAAGGGCCATAATGGCGGCCGGAATAGCACCTTCAAGGATGAGCCCGATATTATCCAGCCGAATGCCTGTCAGGACGGGCTGACCGTAGCCACCAGCGCCGATTAGCGCGCCCAGGGTCGCTGTTCCGATATTGATGACAGCAGAGGTCTTTATCCCTGCCATGATAGAGGGGATGGCGAGCGGGAGCTCTACCAGCCTCAATCGCGCGCCGGGGGGCAGGCCAAGGGCAATAGCAGAGTTTGTAAGAGAGGGGGCAATCCCGATTATGCCGGTGTGGGTATTTCTCACGATCGGCAGCAGGCTATAGAGGAATAAAGCCGCAATCGCTGGTTCGCTGCCAATACCCAGCAGGGGTATCATAAATACCAGCAAAGCAAGTCCTGGAATCGTCTGGATAATCCCGGTAATCGACAGTATGACCTGGCCAGCCCTACGGCGTCTTACCGCGAGTATGCCCAGGGGTATGGCTATTAAGATCGCAGAAAACAACGAAATTCCAACGAGAAACAGATGTTCGGTCGTTCGCGTATAAATCCGCTGCCACATACTATCCGGCGTCGCGTTCGCGGCGATTTTGAACGTTTCTTTGAGGAATTCAGCGGCTACGGTGCTTTCGCTCTGCTGGTTTAGTTTTACCCCGGCGTTCAACCCGGCCATCGAAGTCTCATCGAGTTTGCCTGGAAGATTGTTAAAGGCAGTAACGGATGCCGGTGCGCTCGTCTTCAATGCTGATCGGTAAAGTATGACGGCGTCATACCTCGGAAAATGCTGCTGATCGTCGGTCAGCAGTTTTAAACCGTAATACGCGATCTCGGCATCCGTCGTATAAACGTCGATTACATCGATATCGCCCGATTTTAGACCGCGATAAGCAAGGTCATGATCGAGCCCACGAGCGTCGGTATGGGTGAGGCCATAGCGCTTTTTCAGAGCCGGCCAGCCGTCGCCTCTATCCATAAATTCATTGCTGAAGCCCAGCTTGAGCTTCTGATAACGTTTCAGGTCCGAAATGGATTTCAGGGAATATTGTTCGGCGGTTTTGGCCATGACGGCCAGGGCATAGGTATTATTGAACCCGAGCGGAGCGGTCATCGTGATGCCCTTGGCGGCCAGCGCGTTGATCATTGATTGTCGTGACGTGATGTTTTGTTTTGCCAGAATTTCTCGGACAATCGTGCCAGTATATTCCGGATAGGCGTCGATTTCGCCACGCAAAAGGGCGTTCCAAAGAATTCTGGTGCCCCCCAGCTATTTTCGATGGTGGGCTGTGGCGCCGACTTCTCTGGCGAGCCCAGCCAATATTTCTCCCAATACAACGGATTCAGTGAAACTTTTCGATCCAACGGTAACGGAGGGGGCTTGTCCGGCAGCTATCGAGGTTGCGAAAAAGGTCGTTAGGATCAGCGCGGCGGTGACAATGGGCTTTCTCATTCGTCACGCCTGTCGTTTGCATCGGACGCTAAATGATCCGCGACGGTTCTCTGAGCCGTAACAAATCTCTGAACAAAGTCATCATTAGGCCGGGTCAGAATGTCAGAAACAGCTCCTGATTGGACTATTTGACCATCGCGAAGAAGAACCAGCGTGTCCCCAAAATATACCGCTTCGCCGATATCATGAGTAACCATGACCACGGTTTTTCTCAAAGCCTGGAAGATTTCCCGCAGCTCTTCCTGAAGATCGAACCGGACCAAAGGATCAAGGGCGCCCAATGGTTCATCTAGCAACAAAACGTCGGGGTTGAGCATGAGGCCCCGCATGAGGGCAACACGCTGACATTGTCCCCCGGAAAGCTCGCCGGGCGAGCGATCAAGTGCCTCTGTAGGAAAATGGGTCAGTTCACATAAGTAATTGAGCCGCTCATCAATTTTCTGGGGCTCATGGTCTAGATACTCCGCCATCAAGGCTACGTTGCGTCGTGCCGTCATATGGGGGAAGAGCCCACCATCCTGAATGACATAGCCGATGCGTTGTCGTACTTGTTCCAGGTTGCTCGAAGTTATTGCCGCGCCGTCGAAACGGATTTCACCGCTATCTGGGCTGACTAGCCCGATCATCATGCCAAGTATGGTTGATTTTCCACAGCCGCTGGGTCCAATCAACACGTTGGTGTTCCCCGGAGAGATCGACAGGGAAAGATCCTTAACCACTGGCACAGCGCCGTAGGCTTTGGTGATATTCGAAAGCTCAAACATAGGCGCTATATCACAGGATGGTGTGAGCAACGACAAGGCCGTTCATTGAATTAGATATCGGCATTGGGCTTGCCCACCAGGAGATAGGCGCTTAGAAAGGGCCGCCATCACCGAAAATTATTTAGCACTGCCAATATGAACGCATCGGTTACACCAACTGCCGAGACGGGACCGGGATCGAACGGGTGGCATGATTACCCGCGCGACTTCCGTTGATGGGTTACACCAGCTGCCGAGACGGGACCGGGATCGAACGGGCGGCAAATAGCCGTGATCGGATTGATTGGTGCGGGCCATTTTGTCAGCCATTTCTATGTAATATGTCTGGCACCTTTGCTGCCCTCGATGGCCGTCGACCTCATAACGACGAGTTTCTTCCTGGCAGGTGCTGCCCTGCAAATGCCGGCAGGTATGTTGGTAGATCGTATCGGCGCCAAGCGAGTCCTGTTTGTGGGCATGTTTATATTGTCCGGTGCCATCACACTCACTGGTCTGACGGACTCTTACTGGGCATTGCTCGCTCTGTTCATGGTCGCAGGTGCCGGGAACTGTGTTTTCCATCCCTGCGACTATGTGATCATGTCCTCATCAATTGAGGAAAGTAAGCTCGGCCGCGCTTTTAGCATCCACAGTTTTAGTGGTTCCTCAGGATTTTTTGCCGTGCCACTGGTGATGCCGTTCTTGTTAGGTATTACAGATTGGCAAACATCTCTATTTATTGTCGGTCTCTGTGGGCTGGGGATTGCTGGCATCATATTGGTTCTTCAGGGTGTTCTGGTTGATACCGCTTCCCGTAAGAAAAAAGAGCCCGGACAGCTTCGCCGTACCAAGGATGCCCTGCTGACCAAGCGTATTCTCTCTCATTTTGTCTATTTCATTACATCCTCGGCAGCGACGAGCGCCCTGGCCGGAATGACAATCGTCGTTTTGGTCGCCCATTATGGGGTAACGGAACAGCTCGCAGGCTATATTTTGCTGGCCTATCTGATCGCCGCTTCTGTAGGTGTCATTGCCGGGAGTGCCTTGGCAGATAAAACAAAACGTCACGATCTGGTTCTGATTATCACAATGCTGGTTGCGGCTGTTGTGACAGCAATCGCGGCGACCGGTTTGGTTACATTCTGGGTGTGCGTTTTAATGCTGGTCATTGCTGGCATTACCAAAGGCGTTGTCGCGCCGTCGCGCCGTCGCGTGATCTGATGGTGCGCAATGATGCGCCGCCCGCTTTGCTGGGCGGCGTTGTGGCCTTTGTGACCATCGGATTCACCATTGGCAATGGAACGGCCCCGGCGATTGCAGAATGGCTGGTCGATTTGGGGTCACCTCCCAATGTGTTCTGGTTTGCTGCCGTAACGTCCTTGGCCGCAATCGCCTGTGTCCTGGTGGCGCGTCAGGACCGGCCGGGCCCGGTTGATCAAAATTAACAAGTTGAGTTTGTCGATTCGATGAAGTCTGCAGTATCTAACTATCACCGCTTGGCGTTGGAAGCAGGCTCGGATGGATTCCTATTACATGAATAACGTCGATATTCCCTGGCGCCGGGCTGTTATGTCAGTAGATCAGTTCTCAAGAGCGGATATTGACGAGATTTTCGCGCTGGCGGCGCGTCTTGCGGTTGGGCGGACAATGCCTTTGACCGGGAAATCTATCGTTAATCTGTTTTACGAGCCTTCAACCCGGACATCCTCCAGCTTTTATGCTGCGATGACCCGCCTCGGCGGCAGTGTTATTCCGATTAATGAGGTCAATTACTCGTCCGTGACCAAAGGCGAGTCACTCGAAGATACGATCCGTACCCTTGAATGCTATGCCGATGCGCTGGTGCTACGACATTACGATGAAGATGCGACGGAACGCACGGTATCGGTTGCATCGGTGCCGATTATCAATGCCGGCAATGGCGCTGGCGAACATCCCACGCAAGCGCTGCTTGATCTTTACACAATCTCGAAAGAACGCGGCGGCATTGATGGGCTGACAATTACCCTGATGGGCGATCTCAAACACGGCCGGACGGTTCATAGCCTGGTCAAATTGCTGCGAATGTATGACGTAAAACTGAACTTTGTGTCGCCCCAGGAGCTCAATATGCCCGCTCCATATGTTGCGAGTAGCGATAAACAGTATGAGGACCTCGACCCGATCATTGAGGACACAGACATCCTCTATGTCACCCGGGTCCAGCGAGAAAGACTGGCGGATACGAACGTGATCGATTTTTCCTATGCGGTGACGCGGGAAGATATGGACCGTGCCAAAACGAATATGGTGCTGATGCATCCATTGCCGCGTGTCGGTGAAATCCCCCCTGAGCTGGATTCTGATCCGCGGGCCGCCTATTTCCGCCAGATGAAATACGGGCTGCATGTCAGAATGGCGCTGCTGGTCTCGATGATCGGGCGCGATTGATCCCGTCGCCTCAGCGATGAAACTTCATTTCAACGATTTTGATAAGGGCCCTCATACCGGGCCTGCCATTGTCGTGTTGCACGGTCTTTTTGGGTCGGGACGAAATTGGGCGAGCTTCGCCAAACAATTCTCAACAGCACATCGTGTTTTGACGGTTGATCTTCGTAATCACGGTTCGTCGCCGTGGGACGATGAGATGACCTATCTGGCGATGGCCAATGATGTGATTGAGATGATCGAAGAGGAAGGGCTGGAGAAACCGGTTTTGCTTGGCCATTCGATGGGTGGCAAGGTCGCGATGACGGCGGCCTTAACGCAGCCGAAAGCTGTCGCGGGCCTGATCCTCGCTGATATCGCGCCGGTCCACTACACCCACAGCCACGCCTACCTTGTCGACCTCCTGCAAGCACTAGATATCAAAAACTATACACGTCGCGCGGAGGCTGATGCTGATCTCGCGAAGTCGATTGAGGACTCAACACTTCGCGGCTTTTTGCTGCACAACCTTTTATTTGAAGAAGACGGCCCTCGTTGGCAGATCAATCTGGATGTCATCCCGCCGAATATGGCCGGGCTGATGAAGTTTCCCTATGACGCCGGAAGTCGACAATTCGATGGCCCTTGCTTAGTCATCTCGGGCGCAAAATCAGACTTTGTTTTGCCGGAATATCATGACGTGGTGCGGTTGTTTTTCCCGTCAGTGGATATTTATTCTATCCAAGAGGCTGGCCATTGGGTCCACGCCCAAAAGCCGGAAGAGTTTGCCGGATACGTGTCAGACTTTTTGGCAAAGCTCTCCCCATAGAAAAAGGGCCGCCCCATAGGGACGGCCCAATCTCAAATCAATCGGTAAAGCTTAGGAGCTTTTGCCAAAGATGATTTTGCGAACTTTAGAAATAACTTCAGGTGAAGTTTCTTTCATCGCTTTGTTGACGATGCCTTGGACCGTCTTGCCATCGCTGGCAATCAGACGCAGACGTTTGCGATTAAGTTCTTTCGCGAAGTCTTTGTCCTTGTTCATGGCGCTATAGGCCGCACGCATCGTCTTGATGACGTCGCCCTTTACCCCAGGAGGCATGGCAAGGCCACGGCCCAAAGGACCAGCAGACGCGAGGAAGTTGACCAAAGGCTTCTGTTCAGCCGATACGATGTCGTTCAGCATCGGGACGTCAGGCAGAGCCGGATCCTTGAACACGCCAACCTGGACAATGGCTTTGGCAAAAGGCTTTTTACCAGTGAACCAATGCGGGACTTTTGAATCCCAGGCGAGCCAGTTAAAGGCGGCCATCTGGGCTTCACCCTGCTCCATCGCGAGGATGGAACGTGAAGAACCCTTGTAACCGGTAACCATACGGCCTTTTAGACCCAGCAGACCCATGACCAGTTTCGGTGTCAGGTAGCCGCTGGAGAATTTACCGCTGGTGGCACCGATAACAGCGATATTCTTCATGTCGTTAACGCTATTTACGCCGGTGTCAGTACGAGTGACCAGGATGATATTGGTCTGGTTGCTTGAACCAAGATAGTTAAACTCGTTCGCCTTGTACTTCATCTTCTTCGGACGAAGCAGCTGGTTGATAACGATGTTGTCGAGCGGCACAACCATGTTGAGGCCGTTCTTTGCCATGACGTTGTATGTGTAGTTCATGGCTTTGGCACCACCGGCACCCGGCATGTGCTGCAGGATAACGGTCGGTTTACCAGGAATGTGTTTACCAATATGGCGAGAGAAGGTGTGACCATACTTATCGTATGTACCACCGGGGCCATAAGGAATGACGATCTTCATCGTCTTGCCTTTAAAATGAGACGCGTCCGCCGCAATTACTGGGGTGGCGCCGAGACCCAAAGCCGCAACGGCTGCGAGGGGAAGGGCCTTTTTCATCACTGAATACATGTTTCCTCCCATGGGAAATTAATTAACAGCATATAAACCTAGCCACCGAAATGCGGCCAAATTCAGGCACGCACAATAGTTATGGCGACCTGTGAGGGCAAGCGCAGAAATGTCACGATATGTTTATGGGTTAAGTTATTACAGCTATTGCGTTTATTTCGACCAAAAGCTCGGGGCGATTCAGGGCAGCAGCGGTAATTAAAGTGGATGCAGGGTAATCGGGGTCGTCAAAAAACTCTTTCCGCAGTTCCACAAAACGCGTGTTGTTGGCGACATCGGTCAGGAAGATCGTCATCGTGACGATATCAGCCAGTTTGCCCCCCGCCTCCTGCAACGTCGCATTGAGCTTTCGGAAGATGCAGCGTACCTGCCCATCAAAGTCGCCGGCGAGGGAATTGCCATCTTCATCTTCCCAGGCAAGGTGGCCGGCAAGCCAGACGGTTTTGCCCCCCTCGGTGATGACAGCGGGGGAATAGGAACGGGACCGCTGATAGGCCGATGAAATATTGGTGCGTTTCATGATTTATGTTTAGCGCTTGGCGCCATCCCATCCGTGGGTCGAGATATCAAAGACGATGCCATTAGGGTCACGGAATTTGACTTCGGCATTTTTGGTGTCTTCAGGGCCGGGGTGATATTCACCACCATGCTCTTCGATTTCAGAAATAGCGGTATCGGCGTCATCGACCCAAAATCCAAAATGATGCACGCCGACAAAATCCTTGCCGCGCTCATCGCCGGCATCTTCCTGGGTTTGAAATTGAAGGAGGGTCAAATTCATTACGCCATCGGTGAGTCGCGTTGCGACACGCGATTCAGAAACACGTTCCAGACCAAACGTGTCTTCGTAGAATTTCGCTGCGGCATCTTTGTCCGGCACCGAGATTGCGATATGTCTGAGTTGACCTTTTGCCATAGCTGCCTCCTATGTGTGACGTGCCAATCGTGCCGTCTGGAGCGCATTGACGCAACTGCCTGACATTAACAGTCATTGGCGGGTTTGCGAATTTCAGATCCAACGAAATGCTCATACCAGCGCACCCATTCGATGCTTTGCTTATCGCTGGTGTCGCCAATCCAACTATTCGCGGATTCATAAAGCTGAAAACCGAGTGCGCTAAACGGGACCGGGGTTTGTGTGATGCGGGCAAGTTCCATCGCGATTTTGTAATCCTTGAATTTTATATCCCAGGCAAATCCACCACCAAATTTTCGCGAGATGACATGTTCTTTCATATTGCGTTTGGTCGATGAATTCATGCCGGTCGATTCATTGATGACATCGCACATCACTTCAGGATCGAGGCCAAATCTTGTGCCAATCATCAGCGCCTCCGCAGCGGCGACTGTATTGAGGCCGCTTAGAAGATTGTTAAGCGTCTTGAGTGCGTGGCCTGAACCAACTTTGCCAGTACGGAAAATATGGCCTGCCATGGGCTCAAGAACGGGTAGGCATCGTTCTACATCTTCATCGCCCCCGCCAATCATCAATGTAAGTGTGCCTGCATCAGCACCCCGCGTGCCACCGGATACCGGGGCATCGATCATATCTACGCCCTTCGCGGCCAACGCTTCGGAAAGCTCGACCGTCATCCATGGCTGTGACGAACTCATATCGATCAAGATGTCGCCTTCGGAGAATCCTGCCACCAAACCGTTCTCACCGAGTGCACATAGATTTACGTCGGGCCCGGCAGGCAACATTGTAATGACAGCGTCTGCTGCTTTGGCGACGGCCGCGGCGGACTCTTCGACAATGATGTTGTTGTGTGAGCGCGCGAGCGACTTGGACGCTTCATCATTGAGGTCAAAAATATGGATGGGAATACCGGTCGCCGCGATGTGCGGCACCATCCGCGCACCCATATTGCCAATGCCAATAAACCCAAGTGTTTTAATAGTCATTTTTGATCTCCTTGCCGCTGAAAAGGTTGTCGCCTGAAACTGACATTGGTGAAGGCACGGAATGTTCGATTAATTCATACCGACACCATATCCCGAAAATTGATAGGGATAAATTGTCACCGCCGTTGTCACAAATCGGTTAACCGCCTAATTTAGAGCGTTGCGGCGTTGCCGCCTTATCTCAAACCGATCATTAATCAGACCGGGAGTCCTTAATGGAAGCTGTCGCTGGCTTTCCAAGACGCGAAGTGCAGGCCATTGGGCTGATTGGCTTTGCCCATATGCTTAGCCATCTTTACTGGCTGGCCCTGGCACCACTCGCCCCGTCGATGATTGACGAGATGCAGATCACCGCCGTCGATTGGGGATTGGCGCTTGGCGCGTTTTCGGTGACGACCGGTATCTTTCAGACGCCGATGGGGTTGCTGGTAGAACGCGTTGGTGGCCGACGGGTTCTGATTGGTGGCTTGTTGCTCACGGCGGTATCCGTTTTTGCCATCGGTGCCATCGCCTCGTCCTATTGGTCTTTGATTATCCTGATGGCCATCGCCGGTATTGGGAATTCCGTCTTTCATCCGGCGGATTACTCACTGCTAAATGCGTCGATCAGTGAGAAGCGGATTGGACGCGCTTTCTCTCTGCATAATTTCTCGGGGCAAATTGGTTTTATTGTCGGTCCAATCCTTACCGTTGCCCTCGAACCGTTCCTGGGGTGGCGAGGTGCGATTATGGTCCTCGGTGTAATCGGCATGATCATGACGGTGTTGCTGATTATTTATGGCGGCACCGCGATCATCGAAGGGAACAAGGTCAAAAAGCAGTCTCCTATTTTGGATAGCCTCCGTGATCTGGTGACCTCAAAACCCGTGATGCTGTTTTTCATATTTTATGTGTGTTCATCGTTGGGCAATTTTGGCGTGACCCAGTTTTCAGTCCTGGCCTTCCAGCCGATGTATGGACTTGAAAAGGTGGCGGTCGTCGTCGCGCTAACGGCCTATCAGATCGGGACGCTGATACTGATTATTCCCGGCGGCATGCTGGCGGATAAGGTTGAACGGTATGACATCATCATGCTGGCCGGATTTGGTGTCGCCGCGGCGTCGACTTATCTTGTGGGAACCGGCGTCATGCCGTTCTGGCTGGTCGTCGGCACTCTATGCCTTGCAGGGGTGATGCGGGGAGGCGTCAATGCGACGCGAGATGTTGCCGTAAGGCGGGTCATCGAACATCTGCCCGTGGGGACAGTCTTCGCCTTTGTCAGTACAGGCTTTACTGTTGGTCAGGCCTTTGGCGGCGCGATCTACGGCTATTTGTTTGATAACTTTCCGCCAAATTATATTTTTTATGTTTCGGCGCTGTTTATGATGATCGGCGCATCGACTGTGCTGCTGAATAAGGGCACCCGCAAGGCGAGCCCCTCATGACTACCGTTGCATCATCGACGCTTGAGCCGCGCGAGCATGGCGCGATCTGGCTCATTGGGGCGGCGCATTTTGTCAGCCACTTTTATCATCTTGCCTTGCCGCCGCTGTACCTGCTGGTGACGAAGGATTTGGGGCTGACCTGGGTTCAGGTCGGGATTCCGATGATCCTCTACTTTGTGGCCACGGCAATTGTCCAAGTGCCCATCGGATTGCTGGTCGATAAGGTCGGTGCCCGGCTGGTTCTTGTCGTCGGGCTTGTCTTGATGGGGCTTGCTCTTGTCGTCGCTGGCATGGTGCCAAATTATTATGTGCTGTCGGCGACGTTCTTTGTGGCGGGAATTGGTAATGCCGTGTTTCATCCTGCCGACTTTTCTATTCTGTCGGCCAGCATCCGCGAAAGCCATCTTGGTCGGGCCTTTGCCTATCACAGCTTTGGCGGGTCCATCGGATATGCCTGTGCCCCGTTTGCCATGGTGTTGCTCGGCAATCAGTATGGCTGGCAGAACGCATTGATCTTTGCCGGCATATTAGGGGTCGTGATGGGCGGTATCATCGCCGTTTTTGGAGCTTCTCTGCGGGATTATTCCGGAGAAGCCGCTGGCAAGGAAAAATCGTCGGATGAAAAGAAAGAACCCGCCAGTTGGCGGGTTATGTTGACCCGACCGATGCTGCTGTTCTTTTTGTTTTATGTTGTTACTTCGGCGTCGGGCACAGGAATGACAGCCTACACCATTCCGGCTTTGCCACTGGTTTATGACGGGGTTTCGACTGAACTCGCTGGTACACTCCTGACCTGTTTTCTGATCGCCGCAATCGTTGGTGCTATTCCCGGTGGCTGGCTGGCGGATTGGGCCAGGCTGGAATATCTGGTTGTCGTCGCCTGTTTTCTGACGATGGCGCTCTGCATTGTGTTGATCGGGTCGGGGACGCTGACCCTTTGGCTTCTATTTGGGATCATGATCGTCGCCGGGTTTATGCGCGGACTTTACAACGCCTCACGGGATGTTCTTGTGCGCCGGGCCTCACCATCGAGCAGCGTTGGCACCGCTTTCGGGTTCATCACATTGGGCTATACGCTGGGGCAGGGAGGTACGCCGATCTTGTATGGTTGGCTGATGGATAACGGAATGGGCAGCGGTGTATTCTATTTCTCTGCCGGTGCAGCGCTTCTCGCGATGTTTATCGTGATGATCCCGGGGCAGGGTCAGAAGCCCGCTGACTAGCTACTATCGTTTGCCAAGGCAGCGTTGCACAGTTCCTGTACCAAATGCACCTGTATCTTGCCGGCCGGCGTCCGCGGTATTTGATCAACGATGATGATCTCGCGAACACGTTTATAACGTGCGACCTTTTGCGACACGTGATCTAGCAGCGCTTCAATGTCAGGACTTGATGTTGACGGAACAATGGCGGCGACGGGAAGCTCGCCCCAGGTTTCGTCTTCAACGCCGATGACGGCACAATCGGCGAAGTCCGGGTGACTATTGAGCGCCTCTTTCAGCTCGGCGGGATAAATATTGAGCCCCCCTGACAGGATCATATGTTTGGATCGACCCACGATGGAATAGATGGAATAGTAGCCATCATGCTTTTCGGCGAGATCACCCACCCACCCCCAATCACCGTCAGTCGACTCCGTTTTAAAAAAAGCTTTCTGGGCTTCAGGGTCTTCCAGGTAGCGGGTCATAAGATGCGGACCGCGTGTCGCGATTTCGCCGATTTCACCGAGCTGTGCCGGAACGCCGGGCTCTTTGAAAATTTCTATCTCTAGCCGTCCTCCTGGCTGATTGTAGCCATCGTATATGTCTGTTCGGTTTTCCTTGTTTTGTGCACCCATATGGCTGGTTTCCGAAGAACCAAAGGCGCGTTCGCAGTTTAGCCAGGGCATCACGGTTTCGATCCGCTCTATCAGTGAACGCGAAATCGGGGCGCCGCCAAACACGATACGGCGCAAGGAGCGTAATCTGTCGGGCGCAAAGATCGGGTTGTCGAGTAAGGTGGCGAGTTGGGCCGGTACCGCGAAGATAACGTTAATCTGATGTCGTTCGGTCAAACTCATAATAAAGTTCGGCATCCCATTTGGGAATGATGACGCCTGAACAACCCGCGAGGACAGCAGGTTGGAACCATGAGAAAAGCCCCGCGGCATGGGTGAAGGGCACAGAAAACCCGCCGATCTTATCTGCAGAAATCTGGAAGTCTTCAACGGCGGCCATCGCCGAGATCGTCCGCGCACGGTGAGAGGCCAGAACGGCTTTTGGCTTACCAGTTGTGCCGCCCGTAAAAACGATCGTGCCCGCCTCATTCGGGTCGATTTTAATTTCGGGTGGTGTGTCAGGCTGATGGCTAAATCTTTGCCAGAAACTGGAACTTGTATCTGTTGCGCCGTCAGGAATCTCGACGCGGTGCGGGGGATTAGCGAACTGTTCCTGAACAGCATCAATCAAGCCACCGCAACCGCTATCAGCAACAATCAAAGCGGGTCGGGTTAGGTTTATCGTGTAGGTCAAATCATCTGCAGTGGCTCTGGTGTGCAGATTGACCGAATAGCGACCGCTGCGCGCTATGCCAAAATGCGTGACAGCATATTCCGCGGAGTTTTTGCCCATAATCGCAACCGGGCCGTCGCGGTCCTTCAAATTTTCTCGAATATAATGGGCAAAGCGATTGGCCGCTCTGTCGGGATCAGCATAGCTAAAGCATCGTTCGCCACAGATAAGTCCGATCTTGTCCGGATAGGTCGTTGCAGCATAAGTCAGGATTTCACCTGTCGTGGAAATCTCCTGACCAGAATTGAGGCGCTGGTAATTCGGGTGTGAAAAGCTCAAATGCTCACCTGATCTGTCTGTTGTTCAAAATGAACTCAGGCGCTCTTTTCTGACTCGTAGCTCGGAATATAGGTTGACGGTTTTTCGCCGCCACGCGCGCGTCGGGCAAGAGCCTCTTCGACAGTTTCTGCTTCGGCGGCATGTTTGAGACCTTGTTTGCGATCCAGGGGAAACGCGGCCAACAGATCAGGCGTTGGCAGGGTCGAGGCAGGGTAATAGGCCATTTTCTGCTGTTTCGGAATCTTCTTCTTGGGATTGATGTTGGGGCGGTTCGCGTCTTTTGCAGCGACGGTGTAATTCCTGGCGTCGTATTTGAATGTCTTGTCGCCCATGACTTCCAGATCCAGCCACCACTTTTTAGTGTTGATCGGATTGCCATGGCCGAGAACGTCGTCAAGCCAGATGGCGATAAGTGCCAGCACGGGTTTTAACCACATAGCGTGAACACCAAGCCAACTGCCAAGCTGATGTAACAAAGGGCCGTCGAGAGTTATGTCTTTGGTCAGTGGGCATATGTGGATACAGCGACCGCATGATGATCCCTTGAGGTTGGTTGCCCGATAGCTGGTGCAGCGCTCCGTGTCCGGCTTCCAGGTTTCGTATCCATTGAACATAACCTTGTCGCCATAGGGGATGGCCTGGCTGGGACACTCGCGGGCGCATTTCAGACAGCTGCCGCAGAAAGTCTGGAGACCGACATCGATGGGCTTGTCGGTGGTTAGTGGCATATCGGTTGTCAGTACGGTGGTTTTGAACCGTATACCGAGGAACGGGTTGAGCGCGCTTTCTCCGATGCGGCTTTGTTCGCCCAGCCCGCTATTAAGAACCAGGGGAACATGCAGCACGTGACTATCGAGGCTGGAATGGGCGCGGGCAGGATAGCCCATCGCGCGGATCATCGCCGCCATCACACCGACGACTTCTGCGCCACGAAGATAAGAGCGCATGATTGGGCACCGGATATCCAGTCATTGCCTGATGCGCCGAGGACAGTTTCATGGCCCTGGTCAATCAGAACGGTGAGGGCATATTTGTGATAAGGATCGATGGGCTGGCCGCGCTTGTCATGCGAATACCAGCAATAGTCCGGTATTTCGCAAATACCGGTAATAGATGATCCCATATAGTGGCTGAGTGCTTTTAGGGCTTTGGCGTTTTCCTCAGCGTCATTGACGCCGTCGGCGACTTTCTCGGCGGTCTGTCCTTCCTGCAGCGGTTTGACTCCCCACATGGGCCTGACAATACCTTGAGCGACCGGTTGTTTCTGTGACCAACGATTGGCCTGTCCTTTGGTCTTCTCACTAAGATCGCCAAGCGCTGTTCGCATATAGAAATTGGCGCGGCTTGGAACACGTGGCACTTCGTCATCAATGATCAATGTCGTAGGTCGGTCGACACGTTTGAGATCTTCGACGGGATAGGGACCCAGATGCGAGGGTCGACGTTTTCGGCGCCAACGCTCAAGGCCGGAGACAGCGCCGGTAAGGCCAAGCTGATAGCTTAAGTCGCGTCCATTGCTGGCATCGGCGTGTAATGGCGTATCGCAGTCGAGGACATAGTTGGTGGTGATAACCGCAACAGCAAATCGGCGTTCCACGAAGGGATTGACGAGTTCTTCGCCTTGACGGACGGCGAGACCGGCGAGGACTGTAAGCTTGTCGAGATCAACTTCGCTGGCGCCTGTCCAATGGCATTTTGAGATGAATCCTATGCTTGAAATCTGGCCACTGACGCACGCCGCAATTTCGGCGGTTCGAAGCGTCGCAATCAAGTGCGCATTCCCATCGACCCAACCAGCGGCAATGTTGCTGGAGTCTATCGGTGCGGAATATTCAACCAGAATGACAACAGCGTGGGATCCAACCCCTTTGTGTCCATCCAGCCATGCGCTATCCAGCATTTCGCAAATACCTATTTGAGAGGCATCGAGGAAATATCCGGCTCCTTTGATGTCGGCGCTGTGGCGCGACAGTTCGTCTGGAACAGGGGCCTCTTTGGAAAACGGTTCTGGTTCGTGTAACTCTTCATAGGCGGTGAGGTGCTGGTTAATTGCCTCGACAAGATATTTGCTACCACCGCTTGTCATGGGTTTTGGCGCAATCGCCGGGCGCACTTTTTCAGCGCGGATTATGTTGGAATCCCGGCGCAGCCGTTCCAACGGATAAGGACCAAAATCAACCGGACGGCTAAGACGTTTTCTCTTACGAAACATAGTGTGACCTTTTGGCGTTAAATCGCCTATTTAGTTTTCTAAGCCTCGATGAAATTTGATATCAAATGATACTAAATTCGTCAAGGTTTAGTATGGTTCCTGTTGCCCTTGCCGTAATAAAGGCGCGCCAGTGTTTCAGGTTTAACGCCAAGATACCAAAGGGCATGAATGAACAGCCAGCCCCAGACAATCGCAATCGGGTGCCGCCCATGGAATTTTCGGGAAGATGTGATGAGCGGTGGCTCCTGAATACAGATCGTTGGGCCGTGGCATTCCAATCGTCGGGTGAACTCAAAATCCTCCATCAACGGAATGGCCTTGATCGGGCCGATTTCGTCATACACTGAACGAGGTACAAAGACACCGGAATCACCGTAATAAAGCCCCTGAGACCGTATCCAACGGTAAAAACCGATTAGCCAGCGGGCAAACCTGGTGTCGCCGTCAAAGAGCAGACGAAAATTTCCACCGCCTGCATCTGTACGCGCGTTCAACTCACTCTGAATTGCTGCAATTGCGCCGTCTGGCAGATCAGTGTCGGCATGCACAAAAAACAGAACGTCGCCGGTTGCGATTGCGGCTCCCTGGAATAGCTGGTTGCCGCGGCCCGGTTCACGCTCAATCAAGATTGCGTCGAAATTCCGTACCAGTTCGACTGTGCCGTCAGTGCTTCCGCCATCGGCGATGATAATTTCCGTTACGAACCGATTGTTGGAAAGCGCAGAAAGGACATTTTTGATCCGCTCAGCCTCGTTGAGGGTCGGCGTAATGACAGAGAGCGATGTGACCGGTGCCGTCACGGAACAGTCATAAACCTGTTTCTGCCGGATCTAGACCCATATTAGCTATTAGCGCATAGCTGATCAATTGCGTTTTTTTCGCTTTCAGAAAATTCATCGTCTGATTTTCCAATGGCTACACATACTTTGATCAGCAGCCGGGCGGCATGTTCGTCGTCGGAAATTTTACGGACAAGACGGAGTATTTTTTCTCGTGCGGCACCGGGGTCAGCCGTTAGCGCTTCGGCATGCTCACGGTAGATATCAACGGCATCATGGGGATCATAAATATTCAGCTCATTGATCGCTTCTAATGCCTGATCAAGCATTGAAAGCTCAGCAATATTAATTTCGCCATCGACTGATGCAACCAAAGCACTCGCTGCCATTGTCGCCTCCAGGAAGGAACGGTTACGGAACTTCTGAAGTTCCTGTGACAGGACAGCGCGCGCCTGTTGAAAAAATCCGGACATAAATTATTGCCTCCCCCAAATTATTGCCTCCCCCAAAGGCAGTTTAGCACAATTTGGAGACTCGTTATTGTCATTCAACACTCACTCCGAATATGGTCCTGTTCTCATGAATGACGACCCAACCAACAAAAATGTTACTCTGGCGAGCCGTGTCACCCGCCCCTTTTTGCTTGCGTTGGGTTGGGTGGCAGTAGGGCTTGGCGTTTTTGGCGTTTTTGTTCCTGGCCTGCCGACAACACCGTTTCTGCTGATTGCGTTGTGGGCCTTTTCGAAGACCTCCAAGAGGTTCCACGATTGGCTCTACAATCATCCCCGTCTTGGTCCTCCGCTGCGCGACTGGCGCCAGCATGGCGTGATACCCGTGTGGGCAAAAATCCTTGCTATCGCGACGATGTCGATAAGCCTGCTCTGGATTATATTCGGGATCGCCGAGGACTGGGTGTTGCCGGCAGTTGTTGCTGCGTGTCTCGTGCCCCCGGCAATTTTTATTTTAACCCGACCCAGTCAGCCGCGATGATGTGTCTTTGCACCTTTCGTAACGTTCTGGCATCTTCATAAAATCATGAAATATGACTTTATTATTGCTGGTGGTGGCTCTGCGGGATGCGTTCTCGCCAGCCGACTATCCGAACATTCAAAAAACAATGTCCTTCTGATTGAGGCTGGCAAAGACTTTAAGCCAGGGGCAGAACCAGCGGACATCTTGTCATCCTATCCGATGGCGTCGTCGTTCAACCCCGCCTATCACTGGACAAATTTGAAAGTTCGTCAGGCGGAAAGTGGCAGCAACCGTCCAGGTGGTACGCCCTTGCGATTTATGGAGCAGGCACGTGTGGTTGGTGGCGGTTCGAGCATTAATGCACAGATGGCCAATCGTGGATCACCGGAAGATTACAATGAGTGGGCCGATCTTGGTGCTGACGGCTGGAGTTGGGACGAGGTTCTGCCGTTTTTCAGAAAACTGGAATCAGATCAGGATTTTGACGGGGAGCTACACGGCAAAGACGGGCCGATTACCATTCGCCGCGTAAAGGAAGATCGGTGGTGCGGGTTCTCCCACGCGGCCACGCGCGTCCTGGAGAATGCCGGTTTCCAAAAGCAGGAGGATCAGAACGGTCCCTATGTCGATGGCTGGTTTCCGACAGCTATTTCCAACCACCCCGACGATCACCGTCAATCGGCTGCGATGGGTTATCTCAATCCTGATGTTCGGCAGCGAACCAATTTACATATCCGGTCGGAAACACATGTTGAATCCGTTGTTTTTGAGGGGACAAGAGCGACAGGGGTTCGTGTTCGACAAAATGGTCAGACCGAAACGATTTCAGCAAATGAAGTGATCCTGTCTTCAGGCGCCCTCCATACACCGGCCACTTTGATGCGGTCTGGTGTTGGTCGTGCCGCCCATTTGCGGGAACATGGTATTGACGTCGTGACCGATCGGGCTGGAGTAGGGATGAACCTCAATGAACACCCAACCATCGCGGTGTCGTCTTACCTGCATTCTAAATCGCGGCTCCATGAATTGGGCCGAGGCCATGCTCAGGTCGCCTTTCGCTATAGTTCGGGCATCGAAGGTTGCGGCGCTCAGGATATGTATGTTTCCGCCAGCGCAAAGTCGGGCTGGCATGCCGTTGGCCAACGGCTTGGTTCATTCCTGTTGTGGTGCAACAAACCCTATTCGCGGGGAACGGTCGGATTGATGTCAGCCGATCCGCTCGCCGAACCAGACGTTGCGTTCGAATTGTTGTCTGACCGACGGGATATGGAACGGCTTAAGGATGCCATTCGTCGGATGGCGGCCCTATTCGCTGACCCGGCCATGGAAAATATCGCTTCTGATCCTTTTCCGTCCAACTATTCAGAACGGGTGCGCCGGATAGGGAGAGTGACGACAAAGAATAAAATACTGACATCCATATTGGGCTTTCTAATGGATGCGCCAGGCCCTCTCCGCCGGGCCGCTATTCACGGGTTTATCACGCAGGGAGTGACCCTAAAAGGGTTGTTGGAAGATGAAGTGGCGATGGAAGACTGGATTCGCGATGGCGTAACCGGTTGCTGGCACCCGTCGGGAACCTGCCGAATGGGCCGGTCAGATGATCCATTGGCAGTCGCCGATAATCAGGGACGGGTTTATGGTGTTGAAGGGTTGCGTGTCTGTGATGCTTCGATCTTCCCATGTGTTCCTAGGGCGAATACCAACATTCCAACGATCATGTGTGCTGAGAAAATCGCCGACGCGATAACCAGCAGCTAGCGAATTTCGTCCACAGCGATATGGTTGTCGGGGTGTGGGTCGGGTGGTAGGTTCCCGCCCAATTATTTACCCATACCGGAAACTGAATTATGTCCACCAGCTTTAGGCAGTTTGTAGAGTATCTCCGCAGTGAAGGCCATATCCGCGAAATCACCAAACCTACAGATATTCGCCATATCGCGGCCCTTGTTGACCAATCTGAAACGGCGCTGATGTTCAGCAACATCATCGGGTACGACATACCCGTGGTCTCTGGTTTGACGAATAGCCGCGACCGGCTTGCAATCGCGATGGGATGCGAGTTCGATGAAATCGAAGGGCGTCTTCGTGCTGGTATAGATCGACCCATTCCTCCCCGCATGGTCAATTCTGGACCCGCTCGCGAAATCCTTTTCGAAGGCGATGATGTCGATCTCTATAATTTGCCGGTGCCGCTGTTCTCGGTTCGTGATGGTGGTCCGATGATGACGGCTGGAATCACGCTGACAGAGGACCCTGACCTCGGCCTCAATGCCGGTATCTACAGACTATTGGTGAAAGATCGAAACACCACCGGAATCGACGTCGTGACACCGAACAATCTTCGCAAATTAGCAGAGAAAGCCTTCGCCAAGGGCGAACCTCTTCCGATCTCGGTCAATATTGGAACGCATCCTTCTGCCCTGATTACCGGCTGCTTTAAAGCGGCGGCGGGCGTTGATGAAATTGCCATGGCGGGCGGCATGCTCGGTGAGGCAGTTGAGCTCACACCTTGCAAAACGGTGAGCACGCCGTGCATTGCAGATGCAGAAATCGTCCTCGAAGCGGAGTTGCTACCAACTGGTTGGACAAAACCAGAAGGACGGTTCGGTGAATTTACCCGGCTTATGGGCGGTCTTCATTGGAACCCACATGTTCGGATTAAGGCGATCTCAATGCGCAAGAACCCGATGTATTACGCGCTGCATATGCCGTGGGAGAATATCTGGCCGAGTGGGCCGATCTATGAAGCCGCCGTTCGGCGTGCATTGCACGAAGCTGGTGTTACAGTCACCGCCGTCAACATTACGCCGGGCGGGTGTTGCCACTGGCATGCCGTGATCGCTGTGAAACCGTTACCCGGTGATGGCAAGAACGCCATTCTCGCGGCGCTGTCTGTCGCAGACATGAAACATGTTGTCGTCGTGGACGAAGATATTGATGTTTTTGACGGTATGGATGTCGAGTGGGCTATTGCCACCCGGGTGCAAGCTGACAAAGATGTAACGATCATCTCTGGCGCTCGATCCAAACCTCTTGATCCAAGTCTAACCATTGTCCCCGGCAAGATACCGACAACGGCCAAGATGGGAATTGACGCGACAATTAGTGATGACCTGCCCCGTGAAAGGTTTGAACGGATCAGCTATGCCTATGCAGATGAAGTCAATTTGGACGATATGCTGGGCGATGGTCCGGCAAAGGAAGCACCTTTAGAAATATCTGACGAAGAGGTCGAGGCCCTGGCTGGCAAAATTCGTGAGGCAATCTCTGAGCAACCGCTTTACTTTGCCGAACTGGCTGAACGTTTTTCGAGCGATGGTTTCCAGACCGTCGCGCGTGCTCTTGGAACAATCCACGAGGCTGAAGAACTTTGGCAGGATAAAGTCGGTAAATTCTGTCTCGTCGGGTCAGAGTTCGCCGCCCAACCTCCTAAAGGGCGCGGCTAGCTCTAGTTAAGGAGGCGCGAGGCTGGCAGGGTTACAGTAACGGTCGTCCCTTTATTCGGGCCCTCGGTCTCGCTTCGAAGGGAAATTGAACCACCGTGAAGTTCCGTTAGGGCTTTGGTCAATGAAAGTCCAAGGCCTGTCCCTTCGAATTTTCGATCTAAGCCAGATTGAGCCTGCTTAAATGGTTCGAGGACATATTCGATTTCTTCTGACGCAATACCGATACCGGTATCTGTTATCTTGAGGACGATATCACCACCTACAGTTTGCCCTACCTTGGTGGTAACGGTGCCACCCGGGTCCGAGAACTTAACGGCGTTGCTTAGCAGATTGATGATGATCTGCCTGATTTTGCGCGTATCCGCTGTTAGAATGATGGGCTCTGACGGCAAATTTTTTTCAATAGAAACTTTGTTTTGAGTGGCACGCTCAGCCACAAGTTTAACTGAAATATCAATGGCTTCTTCCAGTGACACCTTGTCTTCCATCAGTTCGAGTTCACCAGCCTCGATCTTTGACATATCAAGAATATCGTTGATCAAAGAAAGGAGATGGCTGCCACTTCGGTGAATGTCACTCGCATATTCTTGGTATTCGTCGATATATTCCCGTCCCATCAATGCATCGCGGATGATCTCTGAGAAACCGATTACGGCATTCAACGGCGTTCGCATCTCATGGCTCATATTGGCAAGAAAGTCCGATTTCGACTTATTGGCCATCGGCCATCTCGGCATTTTCTTTAGCGCGTAGCGCCTCTTCACCAATGTTTTTAAGGTCGTCCTGCTTTTCTTTCAGAGAGGTGATGTCAGTACAGGTGACAACAATGCCACCTTCGGCAGTGCGGCGGTCCGTAACCTGAAGCCAACGGTCATTGAACAGATGGACTTCGCGGGTGGCTGGCGGGTTGAGGTGTGATTTCACCATGGCCTTTACATAGGGTTCAAGCTCGATTTTCTCACCGTGCTCAATAGCCTGGCGGGCATACGCTTCAACAAGCTCTGCGTAGGTCACACCCGGTTTTAAATCTATTTCAGCTCGGGGCCACATATTGACGTATCGTTCATTGCACAAGACCAACCGGTCATCGGAATCAAACAGCGCGAGCCCGTCTGTAAAGGCCGCCATCGCCTCATCGAAGCGTTGTTCGCTACGAGTCAGAGCTTGCTGGGCCGCGTTTTTGTCAGTGATGTCTTCGGTGATGGAAAGGATGTATCGCAACGTCCCCTTGTCATCCTTTAACGGATAGTCGCTGGTCTGTACTGTCCGTTCCCCTTTTGTGGGCGACTGCAAAATCTGTTCCGGGTTGAACACCAGCTCACCGGTTGCGACGAGTTTGTCACGCGCTGCCTGACGCCAGATATTGCGTTCGCCGGAGCGGAATCTGGCTGCCTTTTTGCCGATCAGTTGTTCACGTTTCTCACTTGATAATTCTTCACAAGCCCGGTTTACAAAAACGATTTTTGACGTCGCGGCGTCCCGGACGATGACGATAAACGGAATATTGTCAACGACCAGGTTGAGCAGGTGTTCCATGCTACGGCGTTCGCTCGCACCAGCCATACGATCTTCAATATCCATAGCGCGAAGGTCGCAAGTGATGGATCTATCAGCCTCACGAGTAGTCTTGCCGATGCATCTCGTCCAGACGAGACCGCGTGATTTATGAATAGTTTGCAAATTGATATCTATGTGTTGGCCGGTTTCGCATGAGCTCATGATGGCTTTTGTGAGATCATTTCGATGGCAGTCGGCAAACCGTTCGAGAAAGTTTTCAATTAGGATAAGGTCAGTGTTTTTGGGAAATCCAAAAAATTCGGGGGCCGTTGTGCTGGCATAGATACAGCTCAATGAGCTGTCAGATTTTAAACTCACGCGTAAGACGGCACCGCCCATACTATCAACCATGTCCAACAACCACTGGTCCTTTTTGGACATGGACGGAGCATCTTTTCTGGTGATCGATATGAGTTGCTTTTTGTCCGGCATCGCAGCGCTTCGCGCTGTGAGTGATAGACCGTGAGCATTTATGGTTTGTATTTGCCCAGAAGAGTCACGAGTGTTCCCAATAATTGTTCCTAAGTCCAGGATACCGTCATAGTGGTTTAACACTGCCCGTTGCGCGAAAGCGGCAAATGTTTCGCCCACCTGAATGGCTTTGGCCCGTAACGAGAATAGTTTGAAAAAATTTTCGTTTGCCACTTCAATTCGACGCTCTTGATCTATGAGTAGGGCGCCGCAAGCAAGATCGTCAATATAGTGGTGCGAGCGTGTTAAAGGTTGGGACTCAGGCTCGGACCGCTGAGCGACATTAGATATCGGAAGGGCGTTGGGTCGCCGTCGACCGGGTATACGTCTGGTTCTTACATTGAAAGTTGATTTTGCCATGTTTGGCAGTAACCCCGAATGCGTGTTTGCGATCGTGCATCGGTCGGACGGTGTCCGCCGTTGCACAGAACAGCAGCAACACGCAGGGTAATTACGGGGCGTAAAGGCTTCGTTAAGGTTTTGAAACTGGGAGTTGTTTTAGGATGAGTAGCTTACCAGCGCATCAAACGGGACATCGATGTGATCCCGACCTTTCAGAAAATCGAGTTCAATTATGCAGGCGGTGGCTTTAACATCTGCATCAAGTCTCCGCAGCAGGTTGATCCCGGCAGCCATCGTGCCACCCGTTGCCAGTAAATCATCAACGATTACGACCTTTTGGCCAGGCATGGCGGCATCGGCCTGAATTTCGATGGTATCCGTGCCGTACTCCAGAGCATAGGTGTAAGCGATTGTTTCGCCCGGCAGTTTCTCTTTCTTTCGGATCATCGCAAAGCCGCAACCAAGCGCATAGGCAACAGGTGCTGCAACTAAAAAACCGCGCGATTCAATGCCGAACAGCATGTCCGGTTCATATTTGCTAATACGCTCGGCCATTTGATCGACCGTGGCTTTCCACGCGTCTTTGTTCTGAAGCAAGGTGGAAATGTCGTAAAATAAAATGCCTAGCTTAGGGAAATCGGGGATCGTGCGGATGTGGTTTTTGATATCCATCTTATACTCAAAATTTAGCCTGAATGTGTATTCGCATCCTATCGGCCCTATGATAGCGGCACAAACGACTTGGAAGTTTACCTAATTTCTCGATGAAGCTAATTGACTCCCCGGCGTGGGGCGGGCATGGTTATGACATTGATTTATTGCGATTGTGCTTGTCGAAGGAATGTCATTGCATCGACGGGTATTGAGCAGTTTATGAGCCGGTAGCTTTTCTTATGTCCGGGGCGGCAATGGAGGCTGCGGGCTCGCAACCATTTGTTTATAGGGAGGGGTGACCCATGAAACGTTTTCTATTCTCCGGCCTGGCCTGTGTGCTGGCCTTTGGTCTAACGGCGACAGCAGATGCCGCCAGCAAAAAGCGGTTTATTTCCATTGGAACCGGTGGGCCGACCGGCGTTTATTTTCAGGTAGGTAACGCCGTATGTCGTCTTGTCCATAAGGAAGCGGCAGAAGGTCGTAAGAAGGGCCGCAAGCACGGTATTCGCTGTTCTGCGCCATCGACCGGTGGTTCCAATTACAACATTGGTCAGATCAAGGAAGGCGAGCTGGACTTTGGCGTGGCCCAGTCTGACTGGCAGCATCATGCCTATAACGGTACGAGCGCCTGGAAGGGTAAGCAGTTCAAAAAAGTGCGGGCGGTGTTCTCGGTTCATCCTGAGCCTCTGCATATTATTGCCGGCGGCAAATCGGGAATTTCCGGTTGGGATAGCCTCAAAGGCAAACGCGTAAATATTGGTAATGCCGGCTCAGGCCAGCGTGGCACCATGGATTTCCTTATGAAGCGTGCCGGCTGGAACAAGAGCGCGTTCAAGGCAGCAACCGAGCTGACCTCGACCGAACAATCCAAGGCGCTGTGTGACGGCAAGATCGATGCCTTTATCTATACTGTTGGTGTGCCCAATGCCGGTGTATCGGTGGCCACGGATGGTTGCGGTGCAAAGATTGTTAACTTTAACAACAAATTGGCGAGCGGCCTTGTGAAGGAACGCCCATACTACGCTTGGGCGACTATTCCGAAGGGAACCTACAAGACGACATCGTCAGATGTAACAACGTTTGGTGTTATGGCGACTTTCGTCACCAGCGCTGATGTTGACGAGAAAACGGTCTATGAGGTGACCCGGGCAGTCATGGAAAATCTTGATGACTTCCGCAAGCTTCATCCGGCATTCCGGAATCTTGATCCAAAGAAAATGATCAGTGACGGTCTTTCTGCACCGCTGCATAAAGGCGCATTGAAATACTACAAGGAAAAAGGCTGGAAATAATTTCAGCACGGTGAGTTAAAACGGCGGGCGCTTACGGGCGTCCGCCGTTTTGCGTTTTGGGGGAGGAAACAGAAATGGCCGAAGTGACAGGGAACAATTCCACAGAAGAAATCGCTGACGCAGAAGAGCTTCTGGAAAAGTTTGAAAGCTCGGGTCGCGACGCAGGTCCCAGCGGCGTAAAGCTGATCGTCACTCTCACGCTGATCTGGGCCTTGTTCCAGCTGTGGATCGCTTCGCCCTTTCCGTTTCTGATCAACTTTGGAATCGTGGCGGATGTGCCAGCGCGTTCGGCGCATCTCGCCTTCGCGCTTCTGCTTTGCTTTATTGTGTTCCCTGCTTCCAAGCGCGTTACGAAACCCGGAATACCTCTACGGGACATGTTTCTTGGGATGGCGGCGTGTTTTTGCGCCCTTTATCCGCTAATTGCCCAGGAAGGTATTACCAAGCGCATCGGTGTACTGCTGAAGCAGGAAATCTGGGGCATGCAGGTACCTGTCGAAGCGATTATCGGTGGGTTGGGTATCCTGTTCCTGCTGGAGGCGACAAGGCGTGCCATTGGCCTGCCGCTGGTCATAATCTGTACGATTTTTCTTTTGTTTTCGATCTTCGGCCAATCGATGCCGGATATTATTTCCCACAAGGGCGTCTCCCTTGAACGGTTGATCGGCTATCAATGGCTGACCGGTGAAGCGATCTTTGGTATCCCTATCGATGTTTCGGTCAGCTTCGTCTTTTTGTTTGTTTTGTTTGGTGCGCTGCTTGAAAAGGCTGGCGCCGGTAAATATTTTCTCGACCTCGCCTTCGCCATGGTTGGACGGTATCGCGGTGGCCCGGCAAAAGCCGCAATCCTCGCCTCGGGGATGAATGGCGCGATTTCGGGTTCGTCGATTGCCAATGTTGTGACGACCGGCACCTTTACCATTCCCGTTATGAAAAAGATTGGTATCCCGGCTGTAAAGGCGGGCGCAATTGAGGTGGCGGCATCGACGAATGGCCAGATTATGCCACCTATTATGGGGGCGGCGGCGTTTATCATCGCCGAGACAATAGGTATTCCGTATTTTGACGTCGTGGTCGCGGCCTTTATTCCAGCCGTCATCAGCTATCTGGCGCTGCTTTATATTTCCCACCTTGAAGCTCTGAAGCTGGGTCTAAAAGGGTTGGATCGGGCTGAATTGCCCATTCTCTGGACGACTTTTAAACAGGGGCTGCACTTTCTCGCCCCGATTGCGGTTTTGGTTTACCTGCTCATGGTGGCGCGATGGACGGCAGGTAGTGCGGTGTTCTACTCGAATGTCGTCATGATGGTGATCATACTTGGCCAACGCGTAATCGAAGGGCGTTACCAAGGTGTTCCATTCGCTCAGGCGATTTGCAACGGGATTGGTGATATTCGCGATGGCCTCGTCGCGGGTGCCCGCAACATGATAGGCATCGCTGTTGCTGTCGCATCGGCAGGTATAATTGTTGGCGCGGTTTCATCGACCGGGCTGAACAACGCCATGGTTGGTGTCGTTGAAGCGCTTTCAGGCGGCAATGTCTATGTCCTCCTTCTCCTGACAGCTGTTCTCTGCATTGTCCTTGGCATGGGGCTGCCAACCACGGCGAACTATCTTGTCGTTGCGTCCTTGCTTGCAGGCGTATTGGTCGAGTTGGGCAATGCCGCCGGACTCGTATTGCCGCTGATCGCCGTGCATCTATTTGTATTTTATTTCGGATTGCTGGCGGATTCGACGCCACCGGTGTGCCTGGCCGCATTTGCGGCCTCAGCGATTTCGCGGGCCGATCCCATGAAGACCGGTGTGCAATCCTTTCTCTATGATATCCGGACAGCCGTGCTGCCCTTCGTGTTTATTTTCAATACGGAGTTGCTCCTGATTGGCGTAACCAGTTTCTGGCACGGACTGACAGTCTTCTGTGTCTCACTGCTGGCAATATTATGTTTCAGTTCGCTCACTCAACAATGGATGCTTGTCCGTTTAAAATGGTTCGAGTCGATTTTGCTTGTTGTCGCGATGGTTGGATTGTTCCGGCCTGATTTTCTGTTGGACCGCGTATATCCCGCTTTCGCTACTGCAGACATCGCGCGGGCTGCTCAAGGTGAACTCGCCATGGAGAAGGGCCGCGCCTTCAGGCTCCATATTGTGAGGGAAACGGATTATGGTGATCGCTTTAAACTGTTCCGCTTGACCGCATCTGATAAAACCGGTTTGGCACCCTATGGACTTGAACTCGGTAAGATCAAAGACGGCCGATATCCAGTGACCAACGTGGCATTCAACAGTGTGGCTGCAAAAGCCGGGATCAGACCTTACGAGGATTATGTGACCAGTATTGATGTCGAACAGTTGGGGCGACCGGCAAAGGAATGGGTCTATCCTCTGGCTTTGGTCGCTCTTGGACTGGTGATCATCACACAACTCGTCCGTCGGCGCGCCAACCCGATTAGCGCATGATCGCGAAAATTGCGGTAGCTGGTCTGGCCGGGTTGCTTGCCCAGTTTATGCTGCCTTCCGCCTATGCCGGTGGTCCTGCCGTATTTGGTGTACCTGAAGCGATTACGATACCGGCCGGGCCGTTTGTTCGGGGCTCAGATCGAGCGGAACGGGAAGCCGCCTACCGTTTGGATGAACGGGCTTATGGCCACAGCGTTACCCGCCAGCGACGCTGGTATGAAGACGAGACGAAGCGGACCGAAACGATCAAAACGTATGCAATAACCCGCAATTTGGTCACCAACAGGGATTACGCAAAATTTGTGCGCGAAACAGGACATCGTTTTCCTGATGTGGATAGGAAAACATGGGCGTCCTATGGACTAATTCATCCTTATCCGCGAACCCGTCGTCACGCCTGGGAAGCTGGTCAACCGCCCAAAGGACGAGGGAACCACCCGGTCGTTTTGATCAGCCATAATGATGCGCGCGCCTATGCCAGGTGGCTCAGTAAAAAGACCGGACAGGTCTGGCGGCTGCCAACGGAGAACGAATGGGAAAAGGCGGCACGTGGTACTGATGGCTGGCGTTTTCCCTGGGGCGACAGGTTCGATCCATCTCGTCTCAATAGTCATGATCTAGGCCCGTTTGATACCCAGCCGGTGGGACAATATCCGTCCGGCGCCAGCCCATTCGGATTGCTTGATGGTGCGGGGCAGGTGTTTGAATGGACAGCGACCAAAGCGGGCAAAGGACGTCATATTGTCAAAGGCGGTTCCTGGGATGATAAGGGATGTGGCATTTGTCGATCCGCCGCGCGGCATAGCCGTCCTGATTATTTAAAACATATTTTGATTGGCTTCCGTCTGGTTCGGATAGAATGATTACGGTGAATTTATCTGGCGCCTCTGCAAAAACGTTGCGGGAATATCTATTATTGAAGGGCCCTGAAAATTTAGTGTGGGCTGACTTTGGAGTTGCCATCCATGGCTGATAGCCTGATACCCCATGATTTTCCGCCCCCTCATCCTGTGGACTTCACCAAAATTCCGCGTGAACGGTTACAAACGATGTATGAGGCGGGGCTGGAAGTCGTTGAATGTCATCGTGTTTTGTCCAAGACAAGCGACAATATCGTTGGAGAACTTATCCGCGGACATGACCAGTTTTATGAGTGGGATCATTACCCGACCGGTGATGTGTTCGATCACGAAACCCACTCGCAATTTTATTATCATGCTCATCCTCAGGAGTTGCGCGGTGGTGAACATGGGCATTTCCATACTTTTCTACGCCCCAAGGGGATGCCGAGAGGCGTAAAATCCGCCCTCGTTGCCGATTTGAAGACGCCAAAAGAGGACGATGAGGCGTTAAGTCATCTCATCGCTATCTCGATGGACAAGTTCGGGCTACCAATCCGGATGTTTACAACCAATCGCTGGGTTACTGGTGAGTATTGGTATGAAGCCGAGGACGTTCGCAAAATGATCGATCATTTTCTGATCGATCTCGCGCAACCATCCTGGGCAGTAAATCGTTGGGTGAGCGCACTGGTCCAGTTGTTTCGTCCACAGGTCGTATCATTGATTGATGCGCGCGATATCGCGATTGCTCAATGGGAGAAAGAGCATCCCGACGTAAATGTCTTCGAAGACGAATATCTCGAAGTTACGTCGGCGCTGGAAATAAATATCGACGAGCAGATCGCTGCCGTTACCGAAGCGCTTGAAAACGCTCCGGCGTAATTTTCGGTGGCGGCTATTTTGTCGCTTTTTTCAAATAAGCCATCAGGTTGTCGCGGTCGGCTGCCTTTTTAAGTCCGGGGAATGGCATCCGGTTGCCAGGGACAAACTTCCTCGGCGCGGCAAGATATTTCTTTAGGGTTTCTTCCGTCCAAACCAATGGCTTGTCGCGTTTACCCGCCTTTTTCATTGCGCTGGAAAAGGGAAAGAGCTTGCCGTTCTTTTTCTTCCAGCTCCCAGCCGTCCGTCCAAAGATACCGTTCAGAGAGGGACCAATCTTGTTGACGCCGGCAGCCACAGAATGACAGGCGCGGCATTTATTGAAGACTTTTTTACCTTTCGCGCCATCGCCAGCGGCAGATACCGATCCAGAGGCGAACACGACACTAAAGGCGGTTAGGATGACGGCGATGTACTTCATAAATAACTCCTGCGCGTTTCTTTATTGAATATCAATTACTTCGACGGGTTGCTGGACATATAATCGATCTAAATCTCTCGTCAATCCTATGCCGTTCAATATTTCGGGAACACTCTGTCATTTGGACCTTAATCAGACGTTAACCGATAGTCGCCAAACTCTTTTGCTACTATCCGGGCCGTGCAGCCTTATTGCTGTGTAGAGCTTTTTTATTCTCGATCCTGAAAGTGGCAGAAATGAGACAAACGCTGACGCAAACTGATGTACGTCGATTGCTTGAAGAGCCGTCCGCGGCAAACCGGCAAGACGCAGCAGAAAAAGTAGCAAGCGCATATAGTGCCGAGGAATTGAGTGACGACAAACGGAATATTGCGGAAGATATTATTCGCGTCATGACGCAGGATGCAGAGGTTCGCGTGCGTGCAGCGCTCGCTGAGAACCTTAAGGAATATTCAGGTCTCTCTCATGACATTGCGAAAAAACTGGCGGGTGATGTCGATAGCGTTGCATTACCTGTTATTCAGTTTTCCGACGTCCTCACGGACGAAGATCTACTGGAGATCGTTCGCAACGAAGGTACAGAGAAGCAGACTGCAGTTGCAGGGCGCACCCAGGTTTCTGAGCAGGTTTCCGAAGCGCTGATTGATACCGGCAAGGAAGAAGTTGTCGCGACGTTAGTGAGCAATGACGGTGCTCAAATTTCTGACAAGAGCTTTACGAAAGTAATTGATACGTTTGGCGAGAACGAACGCGTAAACGCTGGCATGGTTGGGCGTGCTAAATTGCCTGTCGCCATTGCTGAACGTTTAGTCAGTCTCGTATCAGAAAAATTGCGGGACGAGTTGGTCGCGCAACACGAACTACCGTCAGATTTGGCTTCAGATATAATTCTGCAAAGTCGTGAAAGGGCGACGCTGGTTTTGTTGTCGCCCGGCGATGGCATTATGGACGTACATGCGCTGATCACTCAGCTCAACAACAATGGTCGTTTGACGCCGTCGATTATTCTGCGTGCCATCTGCATGGGCGATATCGAATTTTTTGAAATCAGTGTCTCTGTGCTCTCCCGACTACCCCTGGGTGCGGCGCGGGCGCTTATTCACGACGATGGCGCGCTTGGCCTTCCAGCTATCATGGATCGCGCAGGTTTGCCGGAAGCAATGAAACCCATGTTTAAGGCCGCAATCGATGTTTCCAATGAAACCAAATATGACGGTGGAGAAGATGACCGTGAACGTTTCCGACGCCGTATGTTGGAAAGGGTTCTGACCTATATGGAAGATCCTGGAGAAGGTCTTGGAGATGAGAACGCCGAGTATCTTCTTGAACGTCTGTGTGGTCTTGAAGTTTCCAGCGCGACGCAAGCCTGGCAGGCAGAAGCCTAAAAAAATTCTCCTATTGGACTAAGGAAACCGGTCGTCGGCAGTTGTTCCGTTGACCAGTGCCGTCTTATTCTTTCCTGAATATAAAAATGGGAGGAATGAGAATGGCCGGTCGTCTTCAAGATAAAACAGTAATTGTGTTCGGCGCTGGTTCGCGCGGCGCAGGCTGGGGCAATGGCAAAGCGGCGGCGGTCCTGTTCGCTCGGGAAGGTGCCCGGATTTTTGCCGTTGATATCAATGATGCCGCTGTTGAAGAAACCCGTGCAATCATCGAAAAGGAGGGTGGTGAAGTAGAATGCGGGGTCGCCGACGTCACGGATAGCGCTTCAGTCGCTGCTGTGGTTGAGGCCTGCGTTCACCGTTTCGGCGGTATCAATGTCCTCCACAATAATGTAGGTGCGCCAGCTCCCGGTGATCCTGTGGAGATGACTGTTGATGTCTGGCACAAGAACATGGCGGTGAATATCGACTCGGCTTTTATGACCTGTAAGCACGTATTGCCGGTAATCGCGGACGGCGGCGGTGGCGCGGTCGTTAATATTGCCTCCATCGCGGGGATCAAAAACCTCGAACGGAGTCTTGTTGGATATCAAGCGGGGAAAGCCGCCATGATCCAGCTATCGCGATCAATTGCCGCCCAATGGGCTGGCCGCGGCGTTCGCTCAAACTGTATTTTACCGGGTCTGATGGCAACGCCATTGGTACTCGACAGAATCAACACCACATATGATACGCCAGAGGCGCGTCAGGCGGCATTGTATGATCGACATCGCATGATTCCAATGGGGTATATGGGCGATGCCTGGGATACGGCCTGGGCTGCCGTATATCTGGCTTCGGAAGAAGCTAAATATGTTACCGCAACCGAACTTGTTGTTGATGGCGGCATCACCGCTGGCCGTCCCTTGGATTGGCGATCCGGCACGGCCAGTGATGTCGTCCGGGTACCCGATGCCGATGCGCGTTCTAAGCCCCAGTCATCGCCACGCTTTGCCGGAAAAACAGCGTTGGTTGTCGGGGCGGGGTCACTTGGGCCCGGTATGGGGAATGGCAAAGCGTCGGCGCTTTTGCTGGCCCGTGAGGGCGCAAAAGTCTTCGCGGTTGACCGCAATCTGGAGGCTGTTCAGGAAACCCAATCACTCGTCGCCGCAGAGGGTGGCGAGTGTGAGGTCTGGCAGGTGGATGCGACATCGGAAGATGATGTGGGGAACATGGTGTCAGAATGCCTGAAACGGTTTGGACAGATTGATATCTTGCACAACAATGTTGGCGGCTCTGCGGGTCATAGCGGGCCTGTGGACATGGATGTTGAGACATGGTGCGACAATGTTTTGTTCAACGTGAAACCGGCCTTTCTGGCAAGTAGAGCCGTGATCCCAATAATGGAACGACAAGGCGGAGGCTCCATCATTCACACGGGGTCAATTTCGGGTATTAGCGTTCCGGAGGTCCCCATGAATTCCTATCAGGCCGGGAAAGGGGCCTTGATCCGATTTTCGCGAGGGATGGCGCTTGAATTTGCGCGCAAGGGAATTCGCTCAAACTGTGTCATCCCGGGAAAAATCCGAACCCCCATGACCGAAGTGCGTCAGGGCGAACGATCCGGTAGTGCCGAGGAAGTTAAAAAAATCTTTGAACGTCGCGCTCGTTCGGTTCCGCTAGGACATATGGGGGAAGCAATGGATGTTGCCGCAGCTGTAGCTTATCTTGCCAGTGACGACGCCCGCTATGTTACAGCCAGCGAAATTGTTGTTGATGGCGGGCTGACCGCCAATTGTTGCTAGGGCAACTTAGAGAATGCGCTAGAAGGGCAGCCAGCTATGCTCTTGGCTGTAATGAAGGTAGCCAACATTGGCGCCAGCCCGCAGTCCCACGCCTGTCCGAATGGGTGCCAGAATAACATTTCCCGCTTGCTGATAATTCAGGCTGAGCCCGGCGATAACATACAGGCTGCCATCGACCCCTGGGAATCTACGGTAGAGATCGCCGGGATTTTTGAGATGATATACCAGGGTAAAGACCTTTGACGCATTGCCGCCAAAGTCGAAACCCACAGAGGGACCCTGCCAATATACTTTTCTTTTCCCAGACTTTTTCTGGTTCAGCTCGCCTTTGCCATAACGCAGCCCGACAAAAAAAGCACCGCCGGCTTCTTCGCCGAGGATGATGCCATTGGGCTTGCCAAGGTCGGAGAACACTTTCTCAATTCCCTGGGCAAGGCCAGCCGTTGTGTGGCTGAAGAAACCCTTAGCTTTCTCCAGGATATCATCTTCATTGTAGGTATCCGTGCTCTTGTTTTGCGCGCTTGCGGGGGACGCAATTCCAACTGTCACCGTGATCCAGACAATGACTGTGAAAAAACATGTTAACCGTGCGAGCATGGGCAACTCTCCTCAAGCTTGATAGCGAATTTTCGGCAGTTTAGCGTGAGTTTTGTCGACTCGTCCCGTCGATTTTTGCGGATCTGAATCCACGCCCCTTTTTTATCGCACCATCGCCAAAGCGGGCCCGAACATTGTCCATTGTTTGTTCTACCGCTTTTACGCGGCCGCCTTCCGGATTTGCCAGATCTAGGGGGTCAGCATGTGTTGCGGGCGAGAAGTCGCTAATGCCGATCCCAATTAGCCTGTACGCGCCGCCGCGCACTTCCTTGCGAACCAGTTCGGCTCCGGTCTGCCATATCACTTCCGCGATCTGCGTGGGGTCCGCTAAGGTTCGGCGTCGGGTTCGGATCTGAAACCTGTCCGTTTTTAATTTCACAGTTATCACGCGACCGGAGAGGTCCGCGGTTTTGGCACGAGCTGCCACTTTCTCGGATAATGGCCAAAGACGTTTGATCAAGGCATCTGGGGATCGAATATCATCCCCGAAGGTGGATTCCGATGAAATGCTTTTACGGTTTCCCTCCGGGTTCACACGACGTGTGTCGTCTCCGGAGGAAAAGCGAAAAAGGCGGGTGCCAATTGAGCCATATCGCTTGACCAAAAAATCTTCTGAACAGGCGCGAAGGCTCCCGATTTCGTTAAAGCCGTCGGCATGGAGTTTGCGTTGCAGAGCTTTGCCGACACCCCACAGCTTGGAGACAGGGAGCTTATCCAGAAAGGCGAGCGTTTCGCTAACACCAACCACAGAGAAGCCGCGGGGCTTATCGAGATCGGAAGCAATCTTGGCGAGAAACTTGTTGTGGCTTAATCCTACCGTGACCGTTACGCCTATTTCGTCTTCGATCCGTCGGGCAAGACGTGCCAGGGTCTCGGCTGGTGAGGCTTTGTGTAATTTTTCGGTGCCCGATAAGTCGAGAAATGCCTCATCAATGGAGATTGGTTCAACCAGTGGGGTTGTGTCCTGCATCAGGGATCGGACCGCGCGTCCTGCGACTGAATATTTAGCCATACTGGGCCTAACAATAACGGCGTGTGGACAGAGTTTACGTGCCTTAAACATTGGCATTGCGGATCGGCAGCCAAATTTTCGGGCTTCATAGCTTGCAGCCAAAACGACACCACGCCCGCCTTTACCGCCAACCAGAACTGCTTTGTCCTTCAGGTCTGGGTCGTCGCGCATTTCGACAGACGCATAGAACGCATCGCAATCGATATGGGCAATCGAAAGAGTATTTAACTCGTTATGAACGATAACCCGCCCTGAGCTGCAATCCGGGCAGAGGTTTTTGACGCCATCTTCGGACGGGCCGGTTTCAAAACAGTCACGGCATAACCACGGCATAGTCTAACGATGGTGTTTAATACAGCTCAGGTCAATCAGCCGGTCACTGGAAATAGAGCCGGTCTGGATTTTCCACGAGAATTTTGACAAGCTGGTCCTTATTTCCCGCCATCTCAGCAATCAGGTCCAGCAGGTCGCCCTCATTGGGGATACGACCTGGTGTGAATGTATTGCCATGTGGCCAGTCGGTCCCCCAGATCACCCGGTCTGGGGCGTCGTCGATAACCGCTTGCCCCAAGGGAATGACATCGCTGAACGGTAAGCCACTTTTCACGCGGGCCTGAGGAATTGCGCTGATCTTGTCGACGCTACAGATTTTAACCCAGAACCGGTCATCCTTGAGCAGATCGAGTAACAGCTTGAAACCAGGCTGGTCGAGTCCATCGGCCGGGCGGCAGCGCGCCATGTGATCAATGATGGTGGGGATCGGGATGTTTCGGATAAAGGATTCATTGTCGATAAAATGATCTGTCTCGACATGCAGGACCAATGACCAGCCAAGTTTCTCCATGCGGGGGAGGGCGTGCTCGATCATCTCGGCACTACCGGGCCGGTCAGACATTAATGAAAAACGTGCGCCTCTCGTGCCCGCTTCGTGCAAGGCGTCAAGCTCGGCGTCGGTGGTTTCATCGTTAAATCGGACGACGGCGCGCATATTGCCATCGGATTGTGCGACCGCATGCAGTATCGCTGAATTATCCATTCCGTGCGCTGTTGGTTGCACTGCGATGGCACGTGTCAGTCCCGTTAGCTTCTGGACATTCTGATAATGCTCTATCGGTGCTCCGGGCGGGTTATAACGACGCGTCTCAGCGAAAGGGAACCGGTCCGGCGGGCCGAAAATATGAAAATGCGTATCGCAGGCCTTGTCCGGTATCGCAAATGAGGGTGCCTTGGTATTGGGATCAGGTGGCAGGGCGTAGGGCAAATCGTCTGTCATGACTCACATATACCTTTCGAGAAAAGATTTCACAAACGGTCCCCATATCTGCTGACCGGCGGCGCAGAAGCGATGCGCCTCCGGTCCGGCATTCCCCAGGGCGGGAAGATTTTGGCGTCATGAGGGTGACTGCGCTGTTTGAGAAGTGCGGTAATTTCTGTTGTTGGCGCCGTGTTGAAGTCGTTTTCCGGCTGAATCAAGCAAACGGGTTGGGTAAGGTTGGAAGCGGCGTCTAATAATAAACGTTTGATCTTAGGGTGTTTGGCCCACTGACTTGCGCCCCCGGAAAAATCCGCACCGCAGCGCCAGCGCGGATCCGCTTCCAACGCTAGAAGTGTATGGATGCCGCCCAGCGAGCTTCCCATAACGATCATGCGCGAGGCATCTACCTTATCAAGCCCGATCGCAAAATCGAGTGCAGCGATGACATCTTTGTTCTCACGTTTCAAGCGTTCCGACATTTGATCGTCATGTTCTGGGGTGCCGCGCGGCGCCGGTACCTCTTCACCGACGGGCGTGCCAGGTGAGTTGCCGTAGCCTGCCCGGTGGGGAAACAAATAGGCACATCCCCAGGATAGAAACAGAGCTGCGGTTTGGGGGTGCGAGAGATCAGTAGTGCCAAGGGGCGTGGCACTGCCGTGATTGTCGATAACACATGGAAACGGCCCATCGCTCGGCGGCAAAAACAAATAACCTTTTAAAGTTCCCGTGCCGCCGGTGAACTCGATCTCTCGAGGCGCCATTGAATGGCTGTCGAGATTTGTATCCTGCATAGCTCGCCTTCCTTCGATCCAAGCATATCTTATAGCAGGCTGATGGGGGAGGTGCGGCGGACTCGAATTTGTCGTAAAAGGTGGGTAAAGAACAGAAGATAGGGAGACAGTCATGCGGCATCGCGATACGGGTGTTTTGCTTTACGATCAAGGGCATGCCATCGACGGCTACACATTGATCGTTCCTCTGGTCAGCAAGGAAGCCTATGTCATCGGCATGCGGGGCGAAGTCCTGCATAATTGGCATTTCCCGTTAACGCCCGGCAATTACGCTTATTTACTGCCCAACGGTAATCTCCTGTGGTCGGGTCGTACCTCCGAGGGACCGCCATTGCGCCGCGGCAAAGGCGGGTTGATGCGGGAATATGACTGGGAAGGCAACGTTGTCTGGGAATACGAAGATCATGGACAGCATCATGATTTCCGCCGCTGTCCCAATGGCAACACGATCTATCTCGGTTGGGAGCCGCTGCCCGACGAATATGCCAAGAGAGTCGTGGGCGGCATTCCGGGATCTGAGCGCGATGGGATCATTTATGGTGATTATATCCGAGAAGTGAATCCTTCTGGCGAGACCGTCTGGGAATGGCATTTCCACCTCGACGAAGATATCGAAGCGCATCCGTTGATTGATTCCTGTGACCGGGAAGAGTTCGCTCATGCCAATGCCTGTTTCCCCCTCGAAAATGGCGATGTTCTTGTAAGCTTTCGGCGTACACATACGCTGGCGATAATTGATCGAGAAACCAATAAGTTTCGCTGGATGAAAAAGGACGTGATGTGGGGGACGACCCATGATGTCCAGATGCTTGAAAATGGGAATTTATTGTTCTTTGCAAACGGTATTTACACGCCGATCAACCCGTTTTCACGAGTTGTAGAGCTCAATCCGGAGACTGGCGAAGAGGTATGGGATTATCGGGGACAGCCAACCTGGACCTTCTTTAGCCCCAATATTTCCGGAGCTCAGCGGCTTTGGTCAGGCAATACGCTGATCTGTGAAGGACAAATGGGGCGCGTCTTTGAAGTAACGCCTGATCAGAGAATTGTCTGGGAGTACGTGTCTCCTTTCTTTGGTGGGTATAACTGGTTTGGTTTTGAACGGGGCGGCGCTGGGAATTCTCTTTTCCGCGCTTATCGCTACCAATCTGACTCGCCAGAGATCGCCGGTCGTGTAAAATCTCCCTACGCTGGGTAAATTTGTATAGAGATTTATGCGACTTTCAAAAACTGCATTACCAATCTGACTCGCCAGAGATCGCCGGTCGTGTAAAATCTCCCTACGCTGGGTAAATTTGTATAGAGATTTATGCGACTTTCAAAAACTGCATTCGGTTCCCCCTTTAAGCGTGTGCTGTTTTGGTGTTCGCTGGGCTCTGTTTTGGCAGCGATTACGCCTGGTTTGGAATCACCAGGTGTAGGCTTGGAACGACTTAGCCATTTTCCATTGCAGGGGGCCTATGCAGGCCTCATCCTCATGGTTCTTGCATTCGTCTTACGAGGGCGAACCGGAACCGGCTGGATTTCGATATCAATTGTCGCCGGGCTTATTGGAAATTTTGTCTGGCTATTCCCCTTTTTGCCGACGAAAGAAGCGGTGTCAGTTGAGACAGACACAGCAAAGATAAAAATCGTACAGATGAATGTTCTGACGATTAACCGTCATTTCAAGGCAGTGAATGACTGGCTCCTTAAAACCGATGCTGATGTTATCGTCTTGGAGGAAATTGATTCTGCTTGGATTGCGGAATTAACGCCGCTTCTTGGGAAGTATCCTTATCGAATAGCCATGCCACGAAGCGATAATTTTGGAATTGCCGTGTTCGCTCGTCACCCGATAGCGCAAAGCCGCGTTGTGAGCCTTCCTGTTATTCCGGTGCCCGCGATATTTCTGAAATTGAAGATCAAAGAGAAAATTATAAGACTGGCGGCTGCGCACGCGCCACCACCTCTTTCCAATAGAGCTGTTGCGACACTGAACGAGGCTCTCGCCATGCTGACGCTCTGGCGGCAGGATGAACCTGAAGTCCCTTCTGTTCTTGCCGCGGACCTGAATATTACGCCTTACAATCACCGGTTCAGGCGCTTCTTGAGAGATAGTGGCCTGGTGGACCCGAGACGTGGCAGAGGCTTAACACCCACATGGCCGGGCCTTTTGCCACGACAGGTTCAGGTGCCAATTGACCATATCCTGCATAATAAAAAGTTTCGGACGATATCGCTTGAAACATGGCTACGGATAGGTGGCGATCACCTTCCGCTAATCGCGGTTCTTGAACTTAAATAATAATCTGCTCAAACTTACGCCGTGGTAGATCCCAATGGCGTTAAACCGCGCATAAGGTCGGAGGCTTTCTCCGCCATCATGATTACCGGCGCGTTGATATTACCGCCAGGCATATCTGGCAGAACAGACGCATCAATGACCCGCAGGGCATCCACACCGCGAACACGGAGTTCATTGTCGACCACTGCCATCTCGTCGCTATCGGTGCCCATTTTGCAGCTGCCCGCTGGGTGATGAACTGTCCAGGCGGTTTTTCGGATGTGGTCGTCGATATCTGCTTTGCTGGTTACGCCCGCACCCGGTTGGATCTCTTTGCCTCTAAACGGGTCGAGGGGTTTTTGATGGGCGACATCACGCACCATGTCGAACCCTGTCCGCAAGGTTTCCCAATCTTTCTCTGCGGAAAGGAACCTTTGATGGATGGCGACCATGTCGCGTGGATCGTTGGATTTAAGGCGAATTTCGCCCCGGCTTTCAGGATGGAGCACGGCCGGGCGACACATAAATGCGTCTTTAGGTTTTTTTCGGAAACCCGGGAACCATGGTTGGGACTCAGGTGGAACAAAGCGGGTTAAGAACTGGATATCCGGTTGGATCAGTGAGGGATCACTCTTAAGAAATGCCATGATCGGACCAGGCATCTCTGTTGCGAATCCATCGCCCATAAAATAAGCGCGCAGCATCGCAAGCGCGATTCGGTCATATCGCAAATGACCGACAAAGGGTCCGTCTTCTTTCCGTTCAAATTCAATGCCGACACCGATATGGTCCTGCAGGTTCTGTCCGACTCCCGGTAGAGCATTCAAGCATTCGATATCATGCGCCTGAAGGTGCTCCGGATCTCCTATTCCTGAGAGCATTAGGAGTTGCGGTGAGTTGATGACACCTCCCGACAAAACAACTTCGCGATTGGCATTTACGGTTTCCGTTCGGCCATTACGAGAATATTCAACGCCCGTGGCGAGGCCATTTTCGATGTTAACTTTTAAAACCAGTGACTTGTCGAGCACGGTGAGGTTCGGTCGTTTCATTGCCGGGCGCAAATAGGCAACGGCGGCGCTGCAGCGTTTACCGTCGCGAATAGTCGACTGCATCACGCAGAAGCCTTCATTATCCGTGTTGTAATCTTCAGTAACCGGGTAACCAGCGGCCTGACCAGCTTCCAGCCAGGCTTCCTTGAGCGGGTCAGGGTAGATATTCTGGATTGTCGTCAACGGTCCGCTGCGCCCGCGGATATCCGTTTCTCCCTTTTCCCAGTTTTCCGACCGTTTGAAATAGGGTAGGGCGTGTGCATGGGACCAGCCTTTAAGTCCCATTTCTCCCCAACGGTCAAAATCGGCTGGGTGGCAGCGAACGTAGGCCATTGCGTTGATGGATGATGACCCGCCGATCACTTTGCCGCGGGCACACTCCACTTCGCGGTTATTCAATTCGGCTTCGGGTTCGGTGAAATAACCCCAATCGTGAAGCCGGTTGAATAGAATTTTTCCCCAGCCTAGCGGTACATGAATAAGGGGGTCGCGATCCTGGCCACCCGCTTCGAGAACTAAAACGTTAACATCGCTGTCTTCCGTAAGCCGATTGGCGAGTGTGCAGCCCGCCGATCCAGCACCAACAATGATGTAATCATAGGATTTTTCGTTGCTCATGATGTCCTCTGAGGCACCGTAAAAATAGCAAAAGGCCAGACGTTTCCGTCTGGCCCCTGCTAACGCTTTACCCTAGACGGTTAAATTAAGGTGCTTTGGTAGAAGCAGTCTTAAGTACGGCCTGAAGGGTATTGTACATATCCTTGGTCTTAGCGTTGCCACCAAGGAACTCGTCGCCGAGAGGTGCCAGGCGTCTTGTAACTTCTGCATGGTCCGCTGCAGAAAGACGGATGACTTCGGCACCATTCTTTTTCCACAAAGCTTCGGCTTTCTTATTTGCTTCATAAGCAAATTTTCCAGCGAATGCTTCAGCATCCCGGCCGGTTTTAACAACCAGATCCTGAAGATTCTTAGGCAGCTTGTTCATCCAGCGTTTGCTGATGAACATCACGCTTGGAATCATGCCGGATTCGATCAACGTGATCGATTTGGTTGTGGTAAAGAACTTTGTTGCACCCATAACAACAATTGAACTGCGGCAACCATCGATTGTCTTGCGCTGCAACGCCGGCAGAACCTCGAGATACGGCATTGGGACACCGGTCATACCAAGAGTCTTAGCGAGCTTGCTTTCCATCTTGGTTGCGAGAACGCGGACTTTCAGTCCCTTAAGGTCGGCCAGGGTCCGAATAGGTTTCCGCGAGGCAATCGACGTCGGTCCATAGTTGTATATGGAGATGCCAATGATGCCGTGTTTTTCCGCAAGCTTAAGATAAGGCGTCCGGAATTTTGGCGTGGTGAAGGCGTTTTGCGCATGCCAGAAACTTTTGTATTTGCCCGGTGCGTCGGGGGCCTGGAAAGCAACGTTCATGCCAGACAAGAACCCAGGTGGCGAAAGAAACGCGGCCTGCGCACCGATCTTGAGGTTTTCGAGCTGACGCGGAATTTTGCCCAGCTGTCCGGCGGGGAAGACCTTCATTTGGATTTTTCCGCCACTACGTTTTTCAATAAGTCTTTTATATTCTTTGGCAAGAGCATGCTGCGGGTCATTAATAGTGACCATGCCGATATTCATTTTATGTTGTGCCTGCGCAGCGCCTGTTGCGAGCACTGCGACTGTGGCACCAGTTGCCAGAATTGATCTAATAACCATTTTTTCCTTTTCCTCCTGTTGAAACCGCAAATTGGCGGCCTTTCCTTCTTCCTCTATAAATCCCGTTAGCCCAACAGTCGGACCAGAGCGAGTGACAGATCGGGCCAATACGAAATCACACCCAACGCGATTAGGTTGACAATGATAAACGGAACCAGCCCGGGGTAAAGACTTGAAAGCGGCACCCGGAACAGTGCCTGGGTCACAAATATGTTTAGCCCGAACGGCGGTGTGAACATTCCGATGCTGACATTGACCGTCATGATGATCCCAAAGTGAATGGGATCGATACCCGCTGCTAAAATGACAGGTTTGAGGATTGGTGCCAGTACCAGTATGGCAGAAGCGGGGTCGAGAACGCAGCCGACCGCCAGCAAAAACACGTTAATAATAAGCAGGACCATCCAGGATTCGAGGCCAAGACTCTGAATCCATTCAACCATACCCTGCGGGACACCTGCGATTGTCAGCAAGCGAGAGAACAAGGTCGCGGCGCCGACAATAATGAGGACCTGCGCCGTCAAATAGACGGACTCAATGGTTACCTTCCACAACCCGGTGGGCGTCATATCCCGATATACCCACATGGCGACGATGACTGCATAAAGGCACGCTACACCTGCTGCTTCGGTTGGAGAAAATATTCCGGCATAAATGCCACCGAGGATGATCAGCGGTGTGCCGAGCGCCCAGGCACCTGCCTTGGTGGTACGTCCTACGCGTTTGACGGTGAACTTTTCGCCTTCGCGGATGTCGCGCTTTCGAGCATAGAAATAAATATAGAGCCCCATGATGAGGGCGATGAAGAGACCGGGCAATACCCCTGCGATAAACATGTGCCGCACGGATTCTTCGGCTGCTGCACCATACAGAATCATTGCAATGGATGGAGGGATAATTCCCGCAATTGCGCCGGAGGAAGCCAGCAACCCGCTTGCAAATTTTTCTGGATACCCTTTCTCCCGTAGTGAGGGGAACAACATGCCGCCAATGGCGGCGACGGTTGCCGGGCTAGACCCGGAGATTGCGCCGAAAATTGTGCAGGCACCGACCGTGGTCAGGGCGAGACTGCCCCGCACGGCACCGAGGAGTGAGACAACCCAGTCCACTAACCGGCGGGAAATGCCGCCCTGGGCCATTATGGCGCCAGCGAAAATAAAGAATGGAACCGCGATAAGTTTGTAATTGTCGACACTACCAAACAGTTCGATCTGAACCATCGTGATCGGCAAATCCATAATGAACAAAATGGTGATCACCGATGAAACCATCAGGATTACAAAGATCGGGAAGCCTAGGATCAGGAGGATGACCGGCAGAACGCCCATGACAAGGAAAAGTTCCATGGGGCTACTCCGCCTTTTCCCGAGCGGCTGCTTCGGCCGCTACACGTAAGGCTTCTACCCGATCAGCTTCGCTCTCCAGCGTTCCCGCGAGATTGTCCCGGAACCGAATGAGAATGCACATGATGACAAATACGAAAGAGACCGGAATGATCCCATGCAACACGTTCATAGGCAGTTCCGCGACCTGGCTTACATGGGTTAGTTCAGCGATGGCGAACCATGATTGATAGACAATCAGCCCACCTATGAAGATGAATACGAGAACCGAGATACCGCTGACAATAGTTCGAGAAATGCCCGGCAGCGTTCGCGACAGCAAATCCATTTTGAGGTGTCCGCCGTCCCAGGTGACCAGAACACCACCCAAATAGACAGCCCAGACCAGAACATATCCAAGAACTTCTTCAGCCCAAATAATGGGGGCGAGGAACACATAACGACCGACGGCATTGGTAACAATCAGGAAGACGCTGGCGATCAGCAGCAAGCCCAGAAACAGCCGGACGACAGGCAGAAAATATCTGCGTATGGCCTCCACCTTTAAATTCTCCCCGTTATTCTTTTTGTTCGAATTTTTATTGGTCGACATGCTGCTGAGGCGGACCCCTTTTGTCAAGCGATAGCCGTAGCGGCTTGCGCGGTGAGTCGGAGCCCACTAGCCTGCGCGCATGTTGAGCAAAGAACAAAATCGGCGGGTTACAGAAATCGGGCAGGGGAGCCCCGCGGGTAACCTTCTGCGCCAATATTGGCAGCCTGCGGCGCTGGTAGACGAGCTGTCTGACAATAGGCCAGCGACAGCGGTTGAACTATTCGGTGAACAGCTGGTGCTGTTTCGCGATGAAGCCGGGACATATGGGCTTGTTGGGCGTCAGTGTCCGCATCGCGGTGCTGATTTAAAATTCGGTCGTCTAGAGGATGGCGGTATTCGTTGCCCGTTCCATAGCTGGTTGTTTGATGTATCCGGCAATTGCCTTGAGCAGCCCGCAGAACCCGAAGACAGCAGTTTCCATACCAAAATCAATCATACCGCCTACCCTTGCGTTGAACGGAGTGGGATTGTTTTTGCCTATTTGGGTGAAGGGGAACCACCGCCATTCCCTTCTTTTGATTGTTTTGTTGCCCCCGATAATTTCACCTTCGCTTTTAAGGGCCATATAGATGCGAACTGGTTTCAGGCTCTTGAAGTTGGCATAGACCCTGCACACGCCTCATTTTTGCATCGGTTCTTCGAAGATAAGGACCCCGATGAGGGTTATGGCCAACAGTTTCGGGATAACACGGATGATATTCCCGTTACCAAACTCCTGCGGGAGGCTGTTCGCCCGGAGATCGAGGTCGAGGAAACCGCCTCCGGGATGCGGATCAAAACGCTGCGTGATCTTGGCAATGCGGGAATGCATGTGCGGGTAACGAATCTGGCGTTTCCCAACGCTATTGTCATACCGATGAGCAACAACATGACGATTAGCCAGTGGGCATGTGCCGATAAATGATACGGGGAATGCTACTGGTATGCGATTTTTACGGATTTTGAGAATAAAGTTGATCAACAGGCGATGCGTGAGCAGCGCCTCGAACTCTATCGTTAGCCCGACTATAAACCGCAAACCGCTGAAAAATCGATCTAACGATTGGGGATACGATCCAGAAGAGCAACGCAATCAGACCTATACTGGAATGGGTATGGATATAAATGTTCACGATAACTGGGCTGTTGAATCTCCCGGTCCGATCTTTGATCGAAGTACGGAACATCTCGGCACGACTGATAAAGCAATTATCGCCTATCGAAAAATGCTCATGGCAGCGATTGACGATGTTGAGGCCGGCAAAAGCGCTCCCAAGCTGGGGGCTTCGTTAAAAGGACCTATTGCCGTGGATACGATTGGGCAGTCAGACCAGTGGGAGGATTGCTGGTTGGACAGTGATCAGGCGCGGCGCGTTCGTTCTCCCTGGGCAAAGGAAATTTGATGTCTGAAACCGGATCACACGGCAGGGGAAATTTTGCGGAACGTTTCGGGCTCGTGACCGCAGAACGAAAAGAGCAATACGTAGAGATTTTCGCGAAGGTTGAAGCCGAAGGGATAGAAGTTGTCCGACTGTCCTTCGCGGACCAACACGGCATTCTGCGTGGTAAGACGATTATGGCAGATGATCTCGCTGCGGCTGGCTATGGCGCGACAATAGGGCTGGAGGTCGAGTTTCATCTCTTTCATTTGCGTGAGGAAGCTTTGCGGCCGGAAGATGCAAGTCAACCAGGTAAACCGCCCTCCGTTGATCTGATGGCCAAGGGTTTTCAGTATTTGACCGAAATCCGGGCGGATCAGCACGAACCGATCATGCAGATCATTCGCCGGGAAGTGTTGGCTCTTGGCTTGCCGTTACGTTCGACTGAAGTTGAGTTTGGACCAAGTCAGGCGGAGGTGACGTTCCACCCAATGGCGCCGGTAGAAGCAGCCGATACTATGGTTCAGTTTCGCAATGCCGTGAAACAGATTTGCCGCCGTCACGGATATCACGCGACCTTCATGTGTCGTCCGCATCTCGCGAACATATTTTCCAGCGGTTGGCATCTTCACCAGTCGCTGTCTGATCTTAATTCGGGGTCTAACTCTTTTATGCCGGAGGATGGTGGCGTTCTCTCAGGTATTGGTTTGAACTACATCGCCGGCATTCTTGAGCATGCGCGGGCGGCTTCGGTGTTCACAACGCCAACACTGAATGGGTACAAGCGCTACAAGGCGTTTACATTGGCACCGGATCGGGCGGTTTGGTCATCTGATAACCGGGGTGCCATGGTTCGGGCAATTGGTGGCGCGGGCGATACTGGCAGCCGGGTCTAGAACCGGATCGGCGAACCTGCCGCGAACCCCTATCTTTATATTGCGTCCCAGATCGCCTCGGGATTGGATGGCATTCGAAATAAACGCGACCCAGGTCCGCCATCGGCTACTCCTTATCAAGCGGATAAGCCTGCTCTTCCGGGCAGTTTAATGGAGTCGGTATCTGCTCTTCTTAATGGAGTCGGTATCTGCTCTTCGCGAAAGTGAGTTTTTCCGCGAGGCGTTTGGAAACGACTTTGTTGATTATATCGTTGCCATTAAGGAGGCCGAAATCGCACGGTTCCTGTCCGAGACCAACGACTGGGAACATCGCGAATACTTCGACCTTTTCTAAGGCTCTGGGGTTTAGAGCAGGCAATTTAATTGCCAAATTTTGTTCGCCAGCGTAGTTTGGCGCTATGAAACTGACCGTAAAGGTAATTGCGTTACTATTTGTCCTGCCATCGTTGGTGATGGGAACCGCACGTGCGGACGTCATCATCAATTATAACGGGGCTGTTGATAATTTTAATTCGGGGGCCCTTTACATCCGGTGCGGCGATTACTGGTCAGATTGTTTTGGATGAAACCGTTGTAGCAACGGGCGTCAATAATTCATTCAACAATGTCATCACGAGTTTCACATTTCATGTTGCCGAGCCTGGTGTCTCTGGCGGGCTGACTTATACGGGTTCGGGCGGCCGTGTTCAGCAATTCATTGGAGCCGGTCCCACAGAGTTCGTCTCGGTGGCGCTCGGTGGTGGCGCTGGTGGAACTTTTACCAGCCCTAGCTTTAACGGCTATAGCGCCGCGAGTTTTGATATCGATTTTCGCGGTGCCGATCTGTTTTCGGACCCCACCGTTCTGGCGACCAATCTGACCGAAGCCGATTTTTCAAGGTCGTTTCTTTCCTTTACTTTTAGTCATGCGACACTACCCAACTCGCTTATGGTTGAACGCGCACTTGATACGGTTTCATTTGCGAACGACAGCGTTCCCGAGCTTGGGACAGCTCTGGTTTTCGGTGTTGGCATTTTCGCTATTGCCCTAAATCGACGCCGCAGGCTTAGCCGAAAAGTTTGCTAGCGCACAAACTCAAGTGCAAACCCGTCGAGCGGCACGTTGTCCCGCTGCTTCATAGCCTTCGATTTCTCCCATGCTTCCGCAGGCGTCGTTGAAGCTTCCAGTTCCTTCAAACGTGGGAAAACTTCTTCGGAATAGAGCTTCATAGAGGTTTCGGTTTCTTCATGGGTTACGAATCCAGCCTGGCCCATCATCAGCATGTTCCCAAAGCCACCGGAATACTCCCAGAAATTCTTGATCTGCTCGTAAACCTGATCGGGCGTTCCGGCAAAGACATTGCCGCGTGCCATTTGGTCATCCAACGTTGCAGTAAGCGGTACACCGGAGCCGCCGCGTGCGCCCTTCATGATTTGGGCGGCAATTTGAGGCGGGTGATAGCCTGGCGGGTTTGACCAATAGCCAGGGACTTTATTAGCAGACATATACCATAGGAGTTTTTCGGCACCTTCACGCGCTTTTTCCTCAGTCTCACCAACATAGACAAGACCAAGATAAGCAAGCCGGTCAAACGGTGCATGTTCGCCATGCATCTCCAGGTAGTCTTCGCGATAGCCATCAAAGATTTCGCGAATTCGCGGGTAGCCCGCGAGGAATACGGCCCCAACATACTTGTTTTTCGCAACCGGTGTCGTGCTGGATCGGCCACCCATGGTTATCCAAACCGGCGGCGCTGGCTGCTGATACGGCCGTGGCCAGATATTGATCTGCCTGCCATGGAACCAGCGGCCTTCATAGTTGAACGGGCCGTCATGGGTCGTCCAGGCTTTCATGATCATGTCATGGGCTTCCCACAACCGTTGGCTGCCACGGAGCGCTGTACGGTTAGCAGGGGCGGCTTCATAGGGAACGCCTCGCACGAAACCGCATTCCAGGCGGCCTTTGGAGATCACATCAATTAGCGCCATTTCCTCGGCGACGCGGATTGGATTGCGGCGATTGGAAATCGGGTTGCCCAGGATGAGCAGCCGCGCCTTACTCGTTTCGCGCGCTAAGATAGACAACATAAGCGGCGCCGCAGGGACCATGCAGGTCGCGGTCTGGTGATGTTCGTTATTCATGATGTCCAGACCATAACTCTCAGCCATACACCACATGTCCAGATACCAGTTGTACAGCTCATGGCCGCGTTCTGGATCAAAGTTGGAATTCGGCAGATTGACGCGAATAGATTCATATTCTTCTTCCGGTGGCAGGTCCGGATATGCGTCCTCGGTAAACCAATAAGTTCTCATTTTCGTATTCCGTCAGTCTGTAAAAGCGAACACTTCGTCGACGAAGCGATCTGTCTGTTCTGCGTAAGGTGAATGACCGGCCTCGGGGATCGTCACGAATTTGGCTCCGGGAATCATTGCTGCATAGGCCTCACCATAATCTGTGCTGACCAACCCATCGCTTTCGCCCCACAAGAGGAGCGTCGGGGCGGTGATCCGATGCAACCGTTGAGGCAGTTTCGGATTGTGCATATAGGGCTCCCAGGTATAGAGCCCGAGTGCGATCCGGTTACCCGCGACAGCAGCCAGAGCCTCATCTGTCAGCGTACTCAGGTCAGGGGCGTTTGCCGGGTCGTGATACATCAATTTTGTCGCTTTTTCAGGAGGAATGCCAAAGACGTCAACGATGTCTCTGTCCGTGGGGCCACCTACTTTTACGCCAACAGCATCGACCAGAATAACTTTCGAGAACCGGGTGCAATTGATTGAGGCAAGTTCAGCGGCCAACCACCCGCCCATCGAAATACCCATGAGCACAGCGTTATCGATTTTCAACGCATCAAGTACGTCGAGATAAAAAAGCACGAGTTCTGGCATACCATCGAAATGATCCGGTACCTTGGTTCCGTTAAAGCCAGGGTGAGTCGGCGCGATGATCTCAAACTTCTCCGCCAATTTATCCGTTACCGGGTGGTCAGCAATTGAACCTCCGCCGCCATGCAGCAAAAGTAGCTGCGGCCCAGTACCCTTGCGAGTGACGGTACACTCCCCGACAGGAAGTTCTATAGTTTCAGTATTTGCGCCCATGGCCTCCTCATGCCTTTGCGATCACTTTGTTGCTACTTTTCCTATCACACTGAGGCCGAGGGTTCTAATGTCCGAAGCATTTTTTTGTTGTAGGAACCCTGTCGTCGAATTAGACCCTGATCTGCAGGGTTTTTGAGGTTGCGATTGGTCCTTTAAATGCTAGGAGCGTGTGACTGATTCAGCAATTTCGCGCTATAAAACAAACAGGTCATGATTACATTGATTATTTCTTTTCGTGAAATTTTGCAGATGCTGGGTCAGTCGATCACCCGGCCGCTTTCTGATTTCATGGAATTTGTCGTTATGGACGCCTTTTAGGCGGTCATGGTCCTGTATGTTTTTCTGTTTATTCGGAAAATTGTAAAGCTGGTTATCCGGCTGGTAAAACGACCGGGGATTGGGGAGCGCGAAGTCTCGCGGCGTGACATTGAAGCTGCGGTTGAACAAGGACAGTCAAAAGCAGAAGTGGCGCAACAGCTTCTTGCTTCCGAGAAAAAGACCAAGAACCCTTTCAAACTTCTCGGTCGCTTGTTCGGCAGTATTTTCGGTAAATTGGGCGGCGCGTTAAAATGGCTGCTTAAGCTACTCCCAAGTCTTACGAGTCGTTTGATGGGACTGCTTCGACGCAAAAAAGCAGAGGCGCCTGCAACTGATCCTGCCGAAACAAATCAACCGACGGCAGAGCAAACAGCGAAATCTGGCGTCGTCCCCGAGCAGCCGGAGGGTTAGCGGCTCAAACTGTTCCCGCACCCCAGGAAGCCCCGGCGGAAGCTGCTCCACAAGAACATTATCCTCGGACGTTGTTTCCTCAGACATCTACACCGAGCCAGCCTGAGGTCGCTGAACAGAACGTTGTCCAACCTGAACCGCAGGCACCTCCTGTGGCATCCGTAGCCCCAGTACCACCAACCTCCCCTGCAGGGGAGGTGCCGCCCGTTTCGCCACCGCCAGTGAGCGAAGCGCCGTTACCGTCATCGGACCCATTGCCTGGGGCGGTTGCGGCGCCGATACCAGGGTCTTAACCTGTTGCTGCATCAACCCCAGATGAAACCATGCTGACAGCAGCATTTGAGCAAGAGCTACGTGACGCACAGCAGGCTGAATCGCAATTGCATGAATTGAAAGCCAAAGCGGCATCTACGGCATTGCAAAAAGGGTCACTGGCTGCCGGTCGGTCGGTCGAGGAAGCGCTTCCCTGGTACGAAAAAGCCGCGGAACTCGACCCGGGGTCGGCGGATGTTCAACTTGGTTTGTCACGTCTGTATAAGGAAACAGGTAATTTGTTGGGCGCCTTTGAGGCAGCGCAGAAAGCATTTGCAGGGACCGAAGATCAACAAACCCGGGCGCTGGCACTCGATGGCATGGATCAGGTAATCGTCGCAAAATCGGACGCAACCGTCGTCTCTCATGAAGCCCTCGCGCCGCCGCCAGTTGAGCCCGAACCTGAACCCGAACCACTGCCCAAATCTCTTGCGGAAATTACCAACCTTCTGAACGCTGACCCGGATAATCCCGACCTCCAAAGAGATCTTTCGATTGCCTATGATGAAATGGGTGATGGGCACGCCGAACATGACAACCTGATTGGGGCACTCGAATGTTTTGAAGCGTCGATCATGATCGTCGGACGTCTGGCAAAAGCCTATCCAGATGAAATCGTTTATTTGAGAGATTTCTTTGTATGTCAGGAGAAAATCGGTGAAATTCAGAATGCTCTTGGCAACCGGGAGGCGGCAATCGCGGCCTATGAAGAAAGCCTTCCCATCGTCACGATGCTTGCCAACCGTTTTCCTGACGAAGAAGAGAATCTTTTCGACCTCAAGATTACGAAAGACCGGCTGGCTGAACTAAAAGCACAAGCCTGACCTTATTGTTGCGCTGACTGGATTGCTTTCCAAATATTATGCGCTGAGGCGGGCATTTCGACGTCCCTGACACCCATATCTTTAAGAGCATCGACCACGCCGTTGAGAATGCAGCCGAGCGCTGGGGTAGTTCCCGCTTCGCCAGCGGAACGGATGCCAAGAGGGTTCATCGGTGTCAAAACTTCGTGACATTCGGTCGAAAAGTTAGGCATGTCTGCCGCCAAAGGCATGGCATAGTCCATAAGCGACGCCGCCAGCGGTTGACCGGTTTCTGGGTCAAAGACGAAATCCTCAAACATGGCTTCGCTGGCACCCTGAACGATACCGCCCTGGATCTGACCTTCAACAATAACCGGGTTTATTACACGGCCAACATCATCGACGGCAGTATAGCGATCCAGTGACATCGCGCCGGTCTCCGGATCGACTTCGACTTCACACAGGTGCGTCCCGTATGGGAAAGCAGGTGTTCGCATCAGGTTTTCGGCATTTTCGGATAGGCCGTCAGCTAAATCTTCAGGAAGGTCGGGTGTTTTCTTTATCCGGTCAGCGAGTTCAAACCAGTCAATAGCCCGATCCGTCCCTGAAATCGTAAAGCTACCTTCGTTGAACTCAATGTCACTATCCGCAGCTTCCAAGACGTGAGCAGCCAGCCGTTTACCTTTTTCAATGAGCTTATCGGCAGCCATGCCAATAACGGTGCCTGCCATTCGCATGGAGCGGCCTGAATGTGATCCACCGCCAACGGAAACGAAGTCGGTGTCCCCCTGTAACAATTCCACTTTGTCGAACGGGACACAGAGCCACTCGGATGCGACCTGGCAGAAACTGGTCTCGTGCCCTTGTCCGCTATCCTGGGTACCAATGACGACTTCTATTCGATTGTCTTCTTTAAAGGAAATTTCAGCCCGCTCCAAAGGTGCGCCTGACGAGCTTTCAATATAGGAGCAAATGCCAAGGCCGCGCTTTCTTCCGCGCGCTTCGGACTGTTTTTTGCGTTCCGCAAATCCGGCCCTGTCAGATAAATCCTGCGCACGCCTTAGACAGTGATGATAATCGCCGCTGTCATAGGTCATACCGAGGGGATTGGCGAAAGGCATGACCTCGCTGGTTACCAAATTTTTTTGCCGGATTTCGAAACGATCTATGCCCAATTCATCAGCAGCCGTGTCGACGAGGCGCTCAAGCGCATAAATTACTTCGGGGCGACCGGCGCTTCGATACGGGTTGGTGGGGACCGAGTGGCTGAAAACGCCGCGTGCATGGACGGTTGCGCAGGGGATGGCATAGCCGCCCGTTACAATCTCCGCACCTTTCGAAAGTGGCGTGAAGGACAAGGTGTAAGCGCCGATATTGGACAAATTATCCGCTTTCATGGCGAGGAATTTGCCGTTCTCGTCCAGGGCTAATTCAAGCGACGTTACGAGATCGCGACCCTGAAAGTCGGTGAGGAAACACTCCGTGCGGCTGGTGGTATTTTTGACTGGCCTCCCAAGGCGTTTCGCGGCCCACATGACCAACGGGTATTCTGGAAACAACCGATTGCGGGTCCCAAAATTGCCACCGACATCTTTGGTCACAACCCTTATTTTGTCTGGTTCCACGCCGAAAATCTGAATGAGCTCTTTCTTATAGCGTACCGCGCCGCCGCCGCCGGCATAGAGTGTATGTATGCCCGTTGCCGCATCGAAATCGCCGAGCCCCGCACGGGGCTCCATAGGGACACCGGTGTTTCGTGTGATCCGAAATTTCATTCGGGTAATATGGTGGGCTACGGCGAAAGCTTTTTCAGTGGCCTCTACATCGCCAAATGTGGTGTCCAGACAAACATTGCCCGGAATGCCATCCCACACACGGGGCGCGCCGTCTGCAGCGGCGGCTTCTGTCGCGGTCACCGAAGGCAATGGTTCGTAGTCTATTTTGACCAGTTCCGCGGCGTCCGCTGCTATTTCGGCAGTTTCGGCAACCAGCATCGCTACCGCTTCGCCGGCAAAACGGGGCTTTTCAGGCGCAAGGGGATAGTTGATGCCGAGATAGACCTTCGACCATTTCTCTTCATCCATGCCCAAACCATCACCGCCGGAGGGGACAGGGCTATGGGGTATTGGTGCCAGACCTTCATCCAACCAGTCTTTCCCCGTCAGAACTGTTAGGACACCGGGCAGAGCAAGCGCTGCGGCAGCATTTATCGAATTGATTTTGGCAAAGGCATGGGGAGATCGCAGGAAAACAGCGTAGGCCTGATTGGGCAGGTTGGTATCGTCGCTATACTCACCATTACCCGTCAAACGACGGTGATCTTCATTGCGTAGCAGTGGCTTTCCGATAGCTTTGGTGCTCATGGCGTTTGCGTCCCGTTATCGGCCTTGTTCTGATTTCTAAAGGCTACGCGCCGATACCCTGTCGATCAAGGAGGGGTTACTTCTCGATAAAAGGTGGTGGTGGATCTAGTTTTGCGGGTTCGTCGTTGCCAGGGCGCAGTGTGATTTTTGGGACTTTTTCCTCGCGACGAAACATATTGTAGAGCTTGTCCCACAACCGTTTAATGCCGCGAAATATTTTGGGCATCAACCAGATTGCCAGCGCAACAAAGACGGCGAGGACGATCAGGAATACGGTCGGGTTTAAAGCGACTAGTGTCACGCCACCAATAACCAACCCGTCCTCGACGACAGATGCTGTCCAGTTGGAAAAAGGTTCGGGTGATGTATTGATTAAAATTCGGCTGCCAGCTTTGACGGCGTGGCTCCCCGCTGCAATACCGCCGCCAAGCAGAAACGCGGCGAGTTGAATTTCTGTGCTGACATCGCCAATTGCGCCCGCGGCCAGCGCAGCACCAGCCGGAATACGGATAAATGTATGCAGGGTGTCCCAGGTGCTGTCGACGCCCGGAATTTTGTCGGCAACGAATTCGACGCAATACATAAACCCGGCAGCAGCGATAACCACGGGGTGTTGCAAGAGCTGCAAATCCGGCGGCAGATCAAGATTGCCTGTGACGCCCAATACGCCGAGTGTCGCGATAGCCGCGTAAAGATTGAGGCCGCTTGCCCACGCTGCGCCCAGCGCGAGAGTTATCGCTGCAGATAATTCCATTACTCACTCTACTCCAATATGCCCCCTAAAGGTTGGCGCTCAATCTTCCGATTACAAGTCTACAGATCACCTTGTCACGTGTGGTGGCCAGAGCGTAGCCTTGATTTCAAGTTATACTGCAGATCGGTGGAATGGTGCTATGGCAGAAGGAAAGAGCGGAATGAAAATTCGGCATACGATGATACGTGTCGCGGATTTGCAACAATCCGTGGATTTTTATACCCAGCAGTTAAATATGGACTTGATGAGAACCCGGGAGGAAGCGCGCAGGGAGCGCGTTGCCTATGTGGGGTACGGTGATGAGGATAGTAATCATGCTTTGGAAATCGTTGAAATGATGGACCCACCGGCCGAATACGTGCATGGCAACACCTACGGGCACGTCGCTCTTTTGGTTGAGAATGTCCAGGAGATGAGTGATCGTCTGAAAAGTGCTGGGGTGGAATTCGCCCACGAGCCGCATCAAACCCGGCCCGACAACCCTAACATGATCGCTTTTATCAAAGACCCGGACGGCTATGAGATCGAGCTAACCGAACGCCGAGTTTAGCTTGTCCACTCACTGAGCTTGCCATCGTTGAAAATGGCGCGTGAATTGTAGATTTCTTCAAGAAGTGGGAAGTCTGTGTCTTCGTCGGGCGTATCGCAGTTATGCGGCCAACCGCAACCGAAGAACCATTGTTCGGATTGACCGCTATATCGCTGAATATAGGCAGGCCTGCCCCAGGCAGCGATGATCTGATCTTTGGTCATCCCCTTACGAAGTTCCATCCGTCCGATTGCCTCGGTGATCGCGGGTTTTAGCATCGGGTTTGCTGCCAGGTATGATTTCACGCGGTCATGCGCGATGGTGTGATCTGTCTTGAAATCAGCGCCTGAACATCCGGCGATCAATATTCCTGCAACAGCGATGGTTCCGATATTGCGTATTGCTCCTAACATATTTCCACTCCGTATTTCCGCCGGTCATATATCCAATATGGGAATTCTTAGGAAGGAATACAGGCTACGCACAAAAATTTGAAAGGCAGGAAATTTATACCACGGGGTTTTCATCCAGGATCGTCATTCGCCTCAGCAAACGGCGTTTTTCGGGGTCATAATGTTGACGCGCATGGGCGGTACATCGATTGTCCCACAGGACTAAATCATGGACCTGCCAAACATGTTCGTAAACATTTTGAGGGCTCTCTATGAGATCGAACAGATAATGGAGGATTTCGTCGCTCTCTTCTTTTGAAACCTCGTTAATTCGTATTGTCATCAAGCGATTAACATAAATCGACTTCCGGCCGGTTTCTGGATGCGTGCGGATAACCGGGTGGGAATGTTGGGGCGCCTCCGGGTCAATGTCGTCAGGCCGCAGGCTTGGGTTGGTATCGTAATTGAAATAGTTGAGCGCCGTTTTTCCTTTTAACCGCGCTTTCCATTCATCGCTCAGCTGGTCGTAAACCGCGCAACAATTCGCAAAACAGGTATTGCCACCCACGTCAGGGATCTCAATTAAGTAGAGGGTTGAGGCCTTGCAGGGATGCTCCGCGTAAGCCTGATCATAATGATACATCATTTCGCCAAGCTGAACGGCCGTCGCCCGGTCAGGGTCTTCCTTATTGGTAACGAACAGAAATTTTGACTCTGAAGTCTTTGACTTTAGTCCTGCGATTTCACCAAAGGTGCGGCAAAATCGTTCCTGTTCTTCCTCAGTGAGTTCCTGGCCGCGTAGCAAAAGAACCATGTGGTCCCGCCAAGCCTGTTTCAATGCATCGCTATCCTCTTGTGACAGCTCCTGAGTCAAATCGAGGCCCGAGATTGCGGCGCCTGCAGCGTCGGAGAGTTTTTCTATATTTATGGCCATGGTGTCGGTTGCCCTGTTGGGTTTATCATTTGGTTCGAATTTCATTATGGGGTCCGCCCCATCAAACAAGCAGGGAGAGCCAGTTGGCTATCATAATTACCGATAACGATGTGCGAAAGCATCTAACAATGGCCGAGTGCATTGAGGCTATGGATGTCTGTTTTGGCGATTTTGCAGAAGGCAAGGCGAAGACATTGCCTCGGTTGCGATACCGCGTCGACGCGCCTGATGATCCGGGTCGCGAATATTTTGCAAATGTTCATGTAGGTGCCGTTCCGAGCTATGGCATGGCGTGCGTCCGCGCCGGGTCAAATATGCTGGTCAAAGGAGGCGCGCCAGGTCGGAAAACGATGAGCAGTCCGGATTCCACCAACTGGACTGTGATTATTCTCTATGATCTCAATAACGCTGAACCTGTCGCCTTTATGCACGAGTCTCACTTGAGTGGGGTGCGGGTTGGCGCGACCACTGGCGTGGCCGTTGATAAAGTGGCGCGAGACGATGTGTCAGTTCTTGGCCTGTTTGGAACCGGGCGGCAGGCACGGGCCAATTGCGAGGCAATCTGTACCGCGCGGCCCTCAATCAAAACTGTCAAGGTCTATAGTCCAACACCAGAAAACCGGGAGGCTTTTCCCAGCCATGTTCAGTTGGAAGGGGTTGAGATTATTCCGGTAGATAATTCCGACGAGGTTGTCGTTGGTGCCGATATTGTGTGCTCCATGACGAATTCGACATCGCCGACTTTTGACGGAAGCTTGTTGGTACCTGGTCAGATGGTCATTTCGGTCGCGAATTCTGATGTGACCCTCAAACGCCATGAGGTAGATGAAACAACCTTCACCCGCGCAACGGATATCGTTATCAACGATTGGGAAAGTGTTGTATCGAACCGCCAGACCGAACTGCTTGATTTGATCGAGAATGGCACGGTTGATCGTGATTGTGTCGTCGAGCTGGGGATGTTGTGCACTGGTGAAGCAACGGTCAAGCAGACCCACGACAATATTGTCTATTACAAAAACAACACCGGTCTTGGTATGCAATTCGCTGCCGCGGGTGCGGTGATCTATAACAAAATGAAAAACGACGATACCAATCGGGTGGTGCCGCCTGAATGGCTGGCCGCTGAAGAGTACGCCTAGTAAAAGGGAAAGGTGCATGCAATATCGCGAATTTGGGCATTCCGGTGTCAAACTGTCCCGTATCGGACTCGGCTGTTTCAGTATGTCGGGTGCTTACGGGGTAGCAAATGATGCCGAATCCATCGCGACAATTCACCGGGCGATGGAGCGAGGTGTTAATCTCCTCGACACCTCGGCACGTTATGGCGGTGGACATAATCACCTGCTGATTGGCCAAGCGATACAGGGACGTCGGGACAAGGTCTTTATCCATTCAAAGACCGGCACCATACGAGATGAAAATAACCGAAGTGTAGCTGAAGGCAGCGGTGCCCCGGATCGTTTGCGAGAAATTTGCGAGTTGAGTTTAAAGAACCTTGGAGTCGATTACCTCGACGCGATGTGTCAGTCGAGGGTTGATCCAACAATCCCCATCGAGGACTCCGTTGGTGCTGTTGCGCGTCTGGTGGAAGAGGGGAAGGTCCGCTTTATTGGTCTTTCAGAAGCTGCGCCGGACACCGTCCGACGCGCCGCGACAGTGCACCCGATTGTTTCTCTGCAATATGAATATTCGTTGTGGACCCGCGATGTTGAAGAGGGACACCGGGACGCCTGTGATGAGTTGGGTATGGCTCTGATGGCCTATGCACCGCTTGGTTATGGGTTCCTCGCTGGCGTGGTTGATAAAGCCGGCTCACAATCAGAAGACGATATCCGTGGCAAATTTCCACGATTTTATGAGGAAAATTTTGCGGCCAATCGCGAGCGCGTCGCACTGCTTGAGGCCTTGGCGGCGGACAAAGGGGTGACCGCGGCGCAAATAGCGATCGCCTGGGTTTTGGCGCAAAATGATAACGTGTTTCCGATTCCCGGGTGCAAAAGCCGCAACCATATTGATGAAAACCTGGATGCAGTTGAAGTTAGCCTCACACCAGAAGAAATTGCACGATTCGATGAGATATTCCCGAAGGGTGTCGCGGCGGGAACCCGTTATCCGCCTGGCGGCATGCAGCGGGTTAATTTATAGGCTCACGGCGATTTTCGCATAGTTGAACCCAGACAGCAGATATGGCGCCCGAAACGAATTTATCCATCCCGCAAGCAATCGCCCTTGCCAAACAGCATCACAGTGCCGGTGATCTGCAGAAAGCTCATGATATTTACCGGCAGGTTTTGCAAGCCGACGCACAGCAAGCAGATGCCTTGCATTATCTCGGCCTCGTCGCCTATCAGGTTGGTAAGCCGGAAGATGCAGTGGGGCTCATTCAAAAATCATTGGAAATAGATCCCAACGTTGCGGAGGCCCATAACCATCTCGGGCTGTGTTTGCATTCGTTGGGACGGCTCGATGACGCTGGTGCGAGCTTCCGAAAGGGCATTGCGGTTGATCCTAATTTTGCGGAGGCATTTAGCAATCTTGCCGCAGTTCTCAATGACCAGGGGAAAATTGACGATGCTGTTGAGAACTATCGCAATGCATTGTCGACAAACCCGAAATCAGCCCTGACTTATTACAATTATGCGGCAACCCTAAATGACGCCGCCCGGTTGGAGGAAGCGGCGGAAAACTATCGTATCGCCATTACAATTAACCCCGGTTTTGCCGAAGCGTACAATAATCTCGGTGGTGTTTATATGACACTCGGACAAATTGACGAGGCTGAGGCCTGCTACCGAAAAGCGATCGAGTTACAGCTTGAATTCTTAGAGGCGCACAATAATCTTGGAAATGCTTATCGTGAAAAGACCTGGTTCGATGAGGCCGTGGAAAGCTATCAAAAAGCGATTAGCCTCGATTCCCGGTTTTCCGAAGCCTATCGGAACCTGGGCTCAGTATACAAAGATCAAAGTAAAATTGCGGAAGCGATTGAAGCCTATAACACTTCAATCAAATTGAATCCCCAAGGTGTCGAGGCTCAAACAAACCTTGGTGAACTTTATGAAATAATGTCCCAGCTTGATGAAGCAGAAGCCTGGTTCGATAAGGCATTGTCAATTGTCCCGGGCTACCCAAATGCGACAATTGGGATGTCTGTTATCAAGCGGCGTCGTGGTGAATATCAGCAGGCGATAGATCTGCTGGAAGAAATTTCTGAAGAAGATCTGACGGTTTCCGTCGCCTATCGCGTTCAGTTTGAACTCGGCAAGCTTTACGATCTAATCGGGCAAACTGAACAGGCATTTGCGCATCTCTCGCATGGTAATCAGCTTCAATTCAACAATCGGGCCGTCAATATTAGGCCTGAAGAATATGTCGAATTAGTCGATTCCATCGCGAATACAATGACGGCCGATTTTACCTCTTCCTGGCAAACCGGAAAAGCCGACATTGACTTTGACACACCGATATTTCTGGTTGGTTTCCCTCGTTCCGGGACAACGTTGCTCGATCAGATTCTGGATGCCCATCCAAAACTACAGGTCATGGAGGAACGGCCGGCGCTGGATAGCGCCGTCGCAGAGATCGGAGGGTATCCCAAAGCTGTAGCGGGCTTGAACGAAGAGTATCTCCATAGTTTACGGGTTCAGTATTTTGACGTTGTTGAACAATTTATGGACCGAGCGCCAGGGACCGTTCTCGTCGACAAGCTGCCGCTTAACATAATTCACATGGCGCTGATGGCGCGGTTATTCCCGAAAGCGAGCATCATTCTGGCGATGCGTCATCCATGTGATGTCGTTCTCAGCAATTTCATGCAAATGTTTCAGCTCAATAACGCGATGGGCAATTTTTACAGCATCAAGTGGGCCGCCAAACTTTATGACCGCGTCATGGGTCTCTGGTTGAAAAGTGCTGATGTATTGCCGTTAAATTTTCACCTCAGCCGATATGAAGACCTGGTGCTGGGTGTGGAGGGTGCGGCGCGTACCCTGCTTGAATTTTTAAATCTTGAATGGGATGACGCGGTGTTGAACCATACGGCGCATGCGCGACAACGGGGGAAAATCAATACCCCCAGCTATTCGCAGGTAACAGAACCGATTTATCAACGCGCACGTTATCGTTGGGTGCGGTATGAACCGCAGCTACGCGACGTCCTCGATATTCTCGAGCCCTATATTGATGCCTTTGGGTATCCCAAAATTTCAGAGACGTTGAATTAACCACGCATCACATTTTAGCCCCATCCCCTTTTCGCAAATTTGCCATTATGGCTTAATACGAAATTAAATCGCCGCGGAGCCGGTGCAAATAGGGAGACGAAGCATGGGGCAATATACAATTCCTGCCTTCAACGAGTTCATCGCGGAAATGCACGCACATTTCGCCAAGGGATTGCCAGAAGTAGAACAGTGGGAAGGTGTTCGACCGCTGTCAAAAAAACTCATATCAGGCGAAGACTTTCGAGAGGCCTCCAAAAGCTGGGAACGGAAAAAGGGCCGGGAGTACATTCTTCATCACGACCCCGAATATGATTTCTTCGTTGGCGGTTTAGTCCGTGAACCGAAGCACACCGCTACAGCACACGATCACGGCCCAACCTGGACAATTTACGGTGTTCTTGATGGTGATGAAGTGACGCATGTTTATGAGCGCATTGATGATGGCAGCAGGGAAGGATTCGCAGAGCTGGAGTTGAAAGTCCGTTCAGAAGCGCCAGCGGGCACCGTTGATGTCGTGCCGCCTCATATACCCCATGCCGAAAACGGGAATAGCCCGCGATCGGTCGCCATAACTGTCAGGACCACGAAGCCCGGTAGTTACGATCAGGTCATGTTTAATCTGGAAACCGGTAAAACAGGAATTTCTCGTGGGCTGGAGCTGGTGCCCCTACCGGTTTAGCCGTTTTCTGCAAGCGTGCGGAGCTCTGCTTTAGCGATTTTCCCAGTATTGTTGCGCGGCAACTGATCAACAAAAGTAATCTTCTTGGGTTTTTTGTAACGCGCGATCTGATCGAGACAGTGTTCGATCAACTCTTCCTCCGAAGGATAGGGTTTGTCAGGGTTACATATGACAAAAGCTGCTACGGCTTCTCCGAAATCCGGGTCGGGAGTTCCAACGACTGCGGCTTCTGAAATCGCAGGATGGCTTTCAAGGGCGGCTTCGACCTCTCGTGAATAAATATTCAAGCCGCCGCTGATGATCATGTCTTTTAGCCGGTCGACGAAGTAGAGATAGCCATCACTGTCCTGTCGGGCCATATCGTCGGTGCGCAACCAGCCATTGGCAAAAACCTCGGCATTGTCTTCGGTGCGATTGAAATATTCACGCATAATAGTGAGGTCGCCGGGATTTCCAGACCGGATGAGAACCTCGCCAGCCGTTCCCGGCTCAACATCGACAAGCTTGTCATCAACTAGCCTGACTTCAACACCGCTTGCCGGTTGTCCTATGGACTCAGGGTGAGTCAATTGTTCCTCGGGCTTGAGGCAACTGACCAACCCGGCTTCTGTTTGCGAATAAAAACTGTAAAGCCGGAGCTGTGGCAGCGCAGCGAATAGACTTTCCTTTAAGGAAACAGGAAATGCTTCACCGGTTGCCAACATCGCGACCAGCGAATTACAGGCGGCAGGATTCTTTTCAATATGCGGTAACAACATGCGCGCAATTGTTGGTACAACACCGATATGGGTGATCTGCTCTGCCTCTATTAATTCGACGGTTTGCACCGGATCAAATTGCTCCTGCAATATGAGAGTTGATCCGGTGGTAAAGCTGCCCGCCAGTCGGGCGATGCCAATTCGATGTGCCATTGGAGTAGCGCAGAGCATGCGATCATTACTCGAGAGTTCCCATTCAAGCGCCCCTAGTGCGCATTGACCAATGATGATGTTCCGGTGGGTCGAAATCACCCCTTTGGGCCGGCCGGTGGTCCCGGATGTATAGCAAACCAAAGCATCTTCCTGGTTGCTCAAGTTGATGGGCAGGGGCGTGTCCGGCCCGGTATTGATCAATTCACTGATGTTCATTTCGCGGTTAACTGGCTCGTTAGGTACCAGCCTGATGGCATCGATTTGTTGGCAAATTTCGGAAATATTGGCCCGGCAATCGGCCGCGTAGAGGACAGCAAACGGCTCGGCGTCTTCTATAATGTGACGAATCTCCTTCGCAGCGAGTCGGGTGCTTACCGGTACGATCACGCCACCCGATTTCGCCACCGCGACCATAGCTACTGCCGCCATGACGCAATTCGGCAAATGGATGACGACCCGGCTTCCTGGTGTCAGCCCGAGCGTTGAGAAGGCATGCGCCATCTTATTGGCGCGTGCTTCGAGGGTCGCAAAATCCAATCGCTCTGAACCACAGACCAAGGCTTCTTTGTCAGGAGAACGCTGCGCGACAAGTGTCAGCAGAGTGCCGAAGTTAAAAATCCAACTCTTCCCGTCTGTTTCTGTATCAAAACCGCTGAGAAGTATGTCCAAATTTTAGATTTGCCGATAGGTCCGTTGACGGCAGCGCTTGAAAAGCCAACGATTGATAGGGAATCAAGACTGGGAGTGAAGACGATGGATGGCGGACAAATTCGCGGTCACCGCGCGCGCATTGGCTACACTGTGGCTGCCGTGACGACAGAGGTCTATCCGATAGATTGGTATCGTGTGGTTCCCGATGGCGTGTCGTTGATGATGATTACGTTGCCGCTTGGCGAACGCTCCAACGACGATATCGAAAAATGCTATCAGATCTCTATCGAGTCCGCGCACACAATGGCGCGCGCCGGTGCAGATCTGGTCCTTTTGGGAGGTTTGCCGATTAATATCTCAAAGGGTGACGATACAGTCCAAGGCCTTATGCAGACCTTAGAAGCCGAGATAGGTGTGCGCATGTCGTGCTCTGCACTCGCACAGGTCAATGCTTTTGCAGCGCTCGGCTCACGTAAAGTTTGTATTGTTCATCCATTTCAGGAGGATCAAAGCGCCCGGCATGCGAGCCATATGAGCGATTTCTTTGGCTTGGAGCCGACAGGCGTAGTTGCTGGCGGTTCGAACCTCGTTGCTCTTGGCAGTTTGCCACCGGATCGCGCGCTTGAGTAGGGCAGGGCGGCGATGACGGCTAATCCCGATGCAGATACGCTCTATTTTGGCTGTCCGCACTGGACGGTAATTGATGCCATTCAGCCCCTTGAAGATGAGTTCGGCATTAATGTGATGACCTCGCTGCAGGCCATTGCTTGGGAATCGATGCGCAAAACGGGTGTTGATGACCGTATCAAAGGTTTCGGCAGGCTACTTAGTGAGTTCTAAACGCGACTCGTTGGCGTCGGTGCCACATTGACCATCGGCTTGTCGTCGGGGAGTAACTCTCCCTTATAACGACTGATATTCCAGGCCAGCGTAATCCGGGGTCGATCGCCAGTATAGGGCGTAACAAAGTGCACAAAGGCGGATGGCCAGATAAGCATTTTGCCATTCTCAGAACCTATATAAGGACGCGTCGTGACATAGCCTTGTTCATCGCTACAGCAGATTTTCATACGTGGATCGGCGAAGGATAGACGACCGGCGAGCTCGTCGTTGGGGTCCGGGTCACCGACATCGAGAAAATAAACCAGACTTGCGACGCTTAAGCGGTGTGAATGGGGCACCGCATAGTCCCATTTGTAATACAAGTTGGCCCAGCTGAGATCGATATTGGCGGTTTGCTCGTTTAGCAGCCGTTTAAAAAATTCCTTCGCGCGCTCATTTATGAGGTCGGCTGCCGGGCAATCCCATTGTTCCAGATGGTGAACCTTCTTGCCGCCCAAGGTGCGGGAATCCGGTTTGCTGTTCCCCCATTTGATTTCCTCAAGCTCATGGGCGCGCGCAATTAAGGGGTCGTGATAATCGGCCCAATCCTTGAAGACTGCCGCATGAAGATGCTCATCGATAACTTCAACGCGTTGCTCTTCGTACCAGACCGGAATGTCTTTATCACCAACACGAACTGATGTGGGGGAGTTTGTCACAGAACCATATACCTAATTTTTTTCCCTACACTGATTTTGCCTCAATAAGATTCGGTTCACAACTCAGCTATTGATTTGGCAGAAATTTGCGACATTTCTATAACACTCTGTCTGGGTATAATGATTTTGGATGGAATTGGATGTCGCTTTGAACAGGCAATCACAATTCCTGAGATAAGAAGGTCGCAAAAATAATGTCGTCTACAATATCGGTTACGCCGGGTAAAAATGTCATCGGAGCAGAAGTATCCGGTGTTGATTTGTCTCGACCGATGGACGACGAAACATTCAGTGTAATTGAGAATGGTTTTCGGGCGCATCGTCTCCTGGTTTTTCGGGGGCAGGAATTATCCGCACAGCAACAGGTGGCGTTTAGCAAGAGATTTGGCAAACTCGAAGATTTTCCTGATCCGAAAGATCAGGCCGATGGGTTCAAGACTGTATTACGGGTTACGAATATTGACCGGGCCACCGGCGGGATCAAACCAGTAGATGATCCTGGGCATAAATCCTTCACCCTTGGGACATCAGCCTGGCATATTGATAGCTCTTTCAGAACGTTACCGTCACGTGCATCAATGTTGTACGGCATAGAGGTGCCCAAAAAGGGCGGGGATACCATGTTCGCGGATACAACGCTTGCTTATGACGCCTTGCCGGAGAAACGGCGCGCTGATCTCCACCGGCTGGATGTCGTTCACGATTTTGAGGAAACCCGCCGACGCCACAACCTGCCGCCGCGGCCACCCGAGGTTCAGGCGGCGACTCCACCGGCACGGCATCCGCTGGTAACGCAACGCGAAAATGGGCGTCGGGCATTGTTTCTGGGGTCTCATGCCACTGGAATCGATGGAATGAACGACGAGGAGGCGCGATCATTACTGGATGATCTGGTGACGGTGGCAACGAAACCAGAGTTTACCTATCGGCATAAATGGACAAGCGGCGATCTTGTTATGTTCGACAATATCTGCGTGATGCATCAGGCCATGCCCTATGACCTGGCGAATGCGCGTCGTTTGTCGCATCGAACGACTGTCGCCGGCGACAAGCCGCTGGCCAGGGTGTCGTGAACTAGGGCGAACATCATTGAAATAACTGGTCGGAGTGAGAGGATTTGAACCTCCGGCCCCTGCCTCCCGAAGACAGTGCTCTACCAGGCTGAGCTACACTCCGACCGCGGCGGGATATATAGCCCCGCACGGGGGATACGGCAAGCGCAGACGCACTTCAGTTAATCAGATTGGTCCAGAAGTTAATCAGATTGGTCCAGAAGTTAATCAGATTGGTCCAGAAGTTAATCAGATTGGTCCAGAAGTTAATCAGATTGGTCCAGAAGTTAATCAGATTGGTCCAGAAGTTAATCAGATTGGTCCAGAAATTAGTAAGAGCGCTCGACTGCAAATTTGGCGGCTTCGGCCAGGGCAGTCTTGTGTTCGCTATCCGGGAAGATAGATAAAGCATCCAGCGCCAGTCGACTATATTCGCGGGCGCGTTCAACGGTTGCCAGCAAGGCACCTGATTTTTCCAGATATTGAACGGCTCGTTTGAAATCGCCCTTTTTCTGCTCGAGGTCTTCCAGGGTTCGGCGCCAGAACGCCCGCTCTTCTTCATCCCCTGCGCGGAAAGCCAGGACAATTGGCAGGGTTATCTTGCCATCGCGGAAATCATCACCAACGGCTTTGCCTAATGTTGTTTGTTGGGCGGAATAATCAAGGACATCATCGATCAACTGGAAGGCCATACCGATGTGATCGCCAAATGCTTCGAGCGCTTCTTGTTCTTCTGCCGGGCGATCAGAGACCACGGCGCCGATTTCGGCTGCTGCTGCGAAAAGTTTCGCTGTTTTGGCCTGGATCACCTCAAGATAATCCTGCTCTGTTGTGTCTGTGTCATTGGCAGTGACCAGCTGGTGAACTTCTCCCTCCGCGATGACCGATGAGGCACGAGAAAGAATCTTGAGAACTTCCAGCGATCCATCGGCGACCATAAGTTCAAATGCCCGCGAAAACAAAAAATCACCGACCAGAATGGAGGCCTTGTTGCCCCACACTGCATTTGCCGTTGCCGCGCCACGTCGCAAATCGCTCTCATCAACAACGTCATCATGCAGCAAGGTTGCGGTATGAATGAATTCGACACATGCAGCCAGTCCGATATGGCGAGATTCAGTATACCCACAAAGCCGGGAAGCGCTTAGCGTCAGCATCGGTCGCAGGCGTTTGCCACCGGCGGCAATGATATGCCCCGCAAGCTGCGGTATCAGCAAAACGGGGCTTTGCATTTGTTCGAGAATGACCTCGTTCACGCCGCTTAAATCCTCTGCGGTCAATGCAATTAGCCTGTCAAGCGACGGCGGCTTTTGCGCGTCACGCTTGTCATTGAGGTTAACGACGACTGTCACGATTTTCTCTTCAAACCTTGATCCCGGAGGTCTTAAAGGCGAGCATAGAACAACCGGGTAAAGGGTCAAGCGACCTGACGAGTTGATGTCAAATAGTCGCACCTGAATTGTGGATTGAAATATGAAGGAACTCGTTCGCACAAACGATCCAGTGCTTCTTGACTGGCTGCAGGTGCTGCTGCGCGACTCTGGCATCGAAACCGTCATATTTGATGCCCATATGAGCATTCTCGAGGGGAGTGCTGGTGCTATCCAGCGCCGGCTTATGGTTCTGGATGAAGACTATGAGCTGGCACGGACGCGGGTGACTGATGCCGGCGAAGGTCACCAGCTTGTCTAATCAGAAAGAAGCGACGGTGAGCGAAGACACGCTCTTGGGAGGCAGTGTCCGTCTGAGACAACCCAAAGAAGGTTTTCGCGCGGCTATTGATACAGTGCTGCTGGCAGCGGCAGTTCCTGCTAAACCCGGCCAAAATGTTTTGGAACCGGGCACGGGCTCAGCGGCTGCCGCGTTATGTCTCGCCCATCGTGTTGAACAGATAAAGATCATCGGCTTTGACATAAACCCCAATGCAATCTCATTGGCGGAAGCGAATGTCGCGTTGAATGAAGCGGCGGATAAAATTGTTGTTGAAAAAGGTGATGTCGCGGCGCACTTGCCGAAACGCTTCGATGCGGCGTTTGATCAGGTCATGATGAATCCCCCGTATCTGCCGGATACGTCATCTCATGTGTCACCGGATCCTGATCGGGCGCTCGCAATAATGGAAAGCAAGGCCAACCTGAAACGTTGGCTGAAATATGGCCATGATGCGTTACGCCATAAGGGATATTTGACAGTTATTCACCGGGCGGACCGGCTGGATGAGGTGATACAGACGCTTTCGAACAATCTCGGTGGCGTTAGTGTTTTGCCTTTATGGCCGCGCAATGGAGAAGACGCTAAACGTGTCATTGTACAGGTCCGCAAAGGTGTACGCAGTCCCGCCCGCATATTGCCAGGGCTGGTTATCCATAAACCAGACGGTAGCTATACCGATGCGGCTGCATCCGTTCTAAAAGGCGCGCCATTACCGATTTGAGGTGCTTGGCAGCACCCAGCCGGATGCTTATGTTTTGACCATGGATATCAATAAGATCAAAGAGTTCATCGTAAGCTGGGTGTCGCGAATCCCGTTGCGCTATTTCCGTGACCCGGATCCGGTCGTATCTGTATTGCGGCTCTCCGGCGTTATCGGACAGGTTGGTCCGGCGCGATCAGGACTAACATTGGAAGGGCTCGAGAAATCAATTGAACGAGCCTTTTCCGGCAGCCATGTGAAAACAGTGGCTTTGGTGATTAATTCGCCCGGCGGGTCGCCGGTGCAGTCGGCTCAAATTGCCCGCCGTATCCGGGAACTTGCCGACGAAAATGACATTCCGGTTGTTGCTTTTACCGAAGATGTCGCGGCATCCGGGGGGTATTGGTTGGCGTGTGCAGCAGATGAAATATTTGCGGATGCAAATTCAATTATTGGCTCGATTGGTGTGGTGTCAGCGGGATTTGGATTTACCGACGCTATTGATCGCCTCGGTGTTGAGCGCCGGGTTCATACAATGGGTAAACGAAAGGGGATGCTCGATCCCTTCCTGCCGGAGGCCCCTGAAGATATCGCGCGGCTGAAGGCCATTCAGATGGATATCCATGAGAGTTTTAAAAATATGGTTCTGGATCGTCGGGGCGACAAACTAACCTCGCCGGATACAGATGAACTGTTTGAGGGCGATATCTGGACCGGCAGTCAGGCGCAAGCGCTAGGCCTTATTGACGGGTTAGGAGATTTGCGCCCGACAATGTGCGAAGTTCACGGGGAGCGCGTCAAGTTCCGGACGATTTCGGCTAAGAGCAATCCGGTCAAACGGTTATTGGGAAGTCGCGAGGACATATCCCGTCAAAAGGTCCTTTCTGCAATAAGTGTCATCGAAGAATGGGCGGCCTGGAACCGGTTTGGGATGTAAGGAAAAAATATGCTGGGGTTTAGTTTGGGAAAGCTGATCGTTCTAGGTCTGATTATTGCCGCTGTCTGGTATGGATTTAAGCTGATCGGGCGTCGCAGTCAGGGCGTTGGAAACAAACCAGCTGAACCAAAAGTCGAGAATTCGGCCCCTGACGCCCAGAATATGGAGAAATGCGAAGAATGTGGGACCTTTGTGCCGGTATCGGCGGCGCAAAATTGCGGTCGAGACGGCTGTCCCTATTCTGCGGCAGGTACAGAGTAAGCTGCCGGTTTTTTGTTACGCAGAACGCGAGGATTTCTTGACCGGTTTACCGTTGCGCGCGTATGTTGCCCCACCTTTTAAATCGGGATTGAGTGCTTAGATGGGACAGTCCGGAAACCCGGAGACCGCGTTCCAAAACCTTATCCTGCGGCTCCATGATTTTTGGAGTAAGCAGGGCTGCGTAATTTTGCAGCCATACGATATGGAAGTGGGTGCGGGGACATTTCATCCGGCAACAACGCTGCGGGCGTTGGGGCCGGAATCGTGGCGTGCGGCCTATGTTCAGCCATCGCGCAGACCTGCGGATGGCCGCTATGGCGATAACCCCAACCGGTTGCAGCATTACTATCAATATCAGGTGATTCTCAAACCATCGCCAGCCAATAGCCAGGAACTTTACCTCGACAGCCTAAAGACTCTCGGCATCGATCCGATGACGCATGATATCCGCTTTGTCGAGGATGACTGGGAAAGCCCGACGCTCGGTGCGGCCGGTTTAGGATGGGAAGTCTGGTGCGATGGCATGGAGGTGACCCAGTTCACCTATTTCCAGCAGGTCGGTGGTATCGAATGTAATCCCGTTGCCGTGGAACTGACCTACGGCCTCGAAAGATTGGCTATGTATATTCAAGGTGTCGAGAATGTTTATGACCTTGATTTCAACGGTCACGGCGTGAGCTACCGCGAAGTTTTTCATCAGGCGGAACGGGAGTTCTCAGCCTATAATTTTGAGCATGCCTCGACAGATATTCTCAGAACGCAATTTGAGTATACGGAGCAGGAATGCGCCAAACTTCTCGAGCAGAAACTGGCTTTGCCCGCTTATGATCAGTGCATCAAATCGAGCCATCTCTTCAACCTGCTTGATGCAAGAGGGGCGGTCAGTGTTACGGACCGGGCAAGCTATATTGCGCGCGTGCGGGCGTTGGCAAAAGGTTGCTGCGAAGCCTGGATAGAAAGCCGTTCAACAGTGATCGAAGGGGGAGCCTGACAATGCAGCTTCTTCTTGAACTGTTCTGTGAAGAAATTCCGGCGCGCATGCAAAAGTGCGCAGCAGATGATCTTAAGGCCCTTATTGCTGACGGGTTGAAAGAATCGAGCATGTCCTTCGATGAGGTGCATGGTTATGTGACGCCACGGCGTCTGGCGATTGTCGTAGATGGTATTCCGGACGCCCAGCCTGACGTAAGCGAAGAACGTCGCGGTCCGAGGGTAGATGCTCCTGAAAAAGCCGTTCAGGGCTTTCTGAAGGGAAATGGCGTCACTCTCGAGGAATGCGAAAAGCGTGACACGGGCAAAGGAGAGTTCTGGTTTGCCGTCATAGATCGAAAGGGCCGCCCTTCAGCTGATGTTCTTCAGACGCTCCTGCCGGAGGTTATTCATAAACTTTCCTGGCAGAAATCGATGCGCTGGGGCGAAGGCAGTTTCCGTTGGGTACGTCCTTTGCAGCGCGTGATGTGTGTGCTGGATGGTGAGTTGTTGCCCCTTGAAGTCGGCGATGGAATTCCCTGCGGCAACATCACGAGCGGCCACCGTTTTATGGGACCTGAAGAATTCGAAGTCGGATTCTTCGATGATTACGAAAAGATGCTGCAGCATAAGAAGGTGGTTCTGAAGGTCGTAACACGCCGGAAGATCATAGAAGAGAGGGCCACAGAACTCGCTGAAGCAAATGGGTTCGCGCTCAAACGCGATGTGGGGCTGCTCGCTGAGGTGAGCGGTCTGGTCGAATGGCCGGTGCCGTTGCTGGGAACGATTGATTCAGAATTTATGGCTTTGCCGGATGAAGTTCTTACGACGTCCATGCGCAGTCATCAGAAATATTTCTCGGTGGTCGCCGAAGATGGCAAATTGGCGCCACGGTTTATCGTCGTTTCCAATATGGAAGCGGCAGATGGCGGTGCGGCGATTGTTGCGGGTAATGAGCGGGTCCTGCGGGCACGGTTGGCGGATGCCAAATTCTTTTGGGATCAGGATCGCAAAGAAAAACTAGCGTCCCGTGTGCCATCTCTAAAACAGATGATGTTCCATGAAAAACTTGGAACTCTCGAGGAGAAAGTCGAGCGAATTGAAACGCTCGCTGTGGAACTTGCGCCAATCGTTGGCGCTGATCCGCAACTGGCGAAGCGGGCCGCGCACCTTTGTAAAGCTGATCTGATGACCGGTATGGTGGGTGAGTTTGCCAGTCTGCAGGGCATCATGGGGCGCTATTATGCGCTGGATGAGGGTGAGCCGCCTGAAGTCGCGCAGGCAATCGCTGAACATTACGCCCCAGCCGGGCCTGATGATATGTGTCCGAGTGCCGCCGTTAGCCTGGCGGTTTCTCTTGCGGACAAGATAGACACTTTAGTCGGCTTCTTTGGAATTGATGAGAAGCCTACCGGATCAAGGGATCCATATGGACTTCGGCGCGCGGCATTGGGAATTATCCGCATGATCCTGGAGAACGGGATTCGATCGCCATTGCTTGCGGCATTTGGCACGGCTGCTGAACTTTATGGTGATCGCTTGGCGCTGGATAAAAACGATGTGTCTGACTCACTTATCGAGTTTTTTGCGGACCGACTAAAAGTACATTTGCGCAGTAGCGGGGTGCGCCATGATTTGATTTCCGCCGTATTTGCACTCGGCGGGGAGGACGACCTGGTACGGCTGGTCTCGCGGGTAGAGGCACTAACGCGGTTCCTTGAAACAGACGATGGTGCCAATCTGCTGGCCGCCCAGAAGCGTGCCAGCAACATTGTTGCTATCGAAGAGAAAAAGGATGAAACCCGTTTTGACGATACGGTCGATCCGGCACTTCTGAAAGATGCGAATGAGTCCGTATTGTTTGAATGTCTGACCGAAACGGTTGCAAAGATTCAACCCTTATTGGCAGAAGAGCGCTATGATGACGCAATGGCGGTGCTGGCCGGCCTGCGTGAACCTGTCGATAAGTTCTTTGATGACGTCACGGTCAATGCAGATGATCCAGCGACCCGCCAGAATCGCTTGCGATTGCTCTCGCAAATTGGTGCGGCAATGGGCGGAATTGCTGAGTTTAGTCAAATAGAGGGCTAGAATGGCCACCGACACTGCTAAATGGGTCTATAGCTTCGGGGATGGGTCTGCCGAAGGTAGAACAGATATGCGCAACCTTCTCGGCGGAAAAGGCGCCAATCTCGCGGAGATGGCGTCGCTTGGCCTGCCTGTTCCTCCCGGTTTCACGATCACGACAGAACTATGTACGGCGTTCTATGAGAACGATGAGCAATACCCAGACGATCTGAATGCACAGGTTACTGGCGCCCTGACTACAATTGAAAAAATTGTTGGAGCAAAGTTTGGCGATCCTGGCAGACCATTGCTGGTTTCCGTGAGGTCAGGCGCCCGGGTTTCAATGCCAGGCATGATGGATACAGTTCTCAATCTGGGTCTCAATGATGTCACGGTTGAAGGGCTCGCCAGGCAAAGTGGCGATGAGCGGTTTGCCTGGGACAGCTATCGCCGATTTATCCAGATGTATGGTGATGTGGTTCTCGGGGTTGATCATTACGAGTTCGAGTATCTACTGGAAAACATCAAGGCGGATTATAAACATACGCTCGATACCGATCTTTCTGCTGATGAGTGAAAAATTCTGGTGGGGCAGTACAAAAACAAGATCGAGGAAGTCCTTGGTCAATCTTTTCCGCAAGACCCGGTTGAACAGCTATGGGGCGCGATCGGCGCGGTATTTGGCAGCTGGATGAATGCCCGGGCGGTTACTTACCGCAATTTGCACGACATTCCGGCTGATTGGGGGTCGGCAGTAAATGTTCAGGCGATGGTCTTCGGCAATATGGGAGACGATTGTGCAACCGGCGTGGCCTTCACCCGCAATCCGTCGACCGGCGAAAACCGGTTTTATGGCGAGTTTTTGGTAAACGCTCAGGGCGAAGATGTGGTTGCCGGCATCCGGACGCCACAATAGCTGACGATTGTCGACCGAGACGAACAGGACTCTGATCTTCCCTCCATGGAAGAAGTCATGCCGAAAGTATTTGCGCAGCATGATGATGTTCGCGCACGGCTCGAAAGCCATTTTCGTGATGTTCAGGATATTGAATTTACGGTGCAACAGAGCAAGCTCTGGATGCTCCAGACACGTTCCGGAAAGCGCACTGCTAAAGCCGCTCTAAAAATCGCCTGCGATATGGTCGATGAAGGCGTGATTTCGGAGGCAGAAGCAGTGGCCCGGATTGACCCTGAGTCGCTTGATCAACTCTTGCACCCGACGCTCGATCCGGAAGCTGAACGTGACGTCATTGCCCGGGGGTTACCCGCTTCTCCCGGGGCGGCGTCCGGGGTGGTTGCTTTTAGTGCCGACGAAGCGGAAAAGATTGCGGCATCTGGTCAGGGTGTCTTGCTGGTTAGAATCGAAACCAGCCCGGAAGATATTCACGGCATGCACGCTGCCAATGGTATTTTGACCAGTCGTGGCGGGATGGGTACACCCTGTGTCGCTGGTGCGGGTGAACTGCGCATCGATTATGAAACACAGAGTTTCACGACGCGTGGGGTCACCATTGAGGCCGGTGAACTTATTACCATAGATGGAACCTCTGGTGAGGTGATGCGAGGGAAATTGCCGACACTTCCGGCCGCCTTATCAGAAGATTTTACGCGGATTATGGGTTGGGTTGACGACATTCGTGATCTCGGCGTGCGCACAAATGCGGAGACACCGATGGACGCTGAAACCGCAAGCCGGTTCGGTGCTGAAGGGATTGGCTTGTCACGAACTGAACACATGTTCTTTGATGCAGAGCGGATCATTGCCGTGCGCGAAATGATCGTTTCCAATAATGAAGAAGGCCGCCGCACTGCCCTTGCCAAACTACTACCGATGCAACGCGATGACTTTATCGAGTCGTTCAGGATTATGGAGGGGCGTCCGATTACCATCCGGCATCTTGATACGCTGCTGCACGAATTTTTGCCGCATACTGAACGCGATATCGATGAGGTCGCAGAGGCACTGGGGACTGATCGGGAAACTGTGCGGATGCGGGCCAATGCTTTGACGGAAGCCAATCCGATGCTGGGACATCGGGGGTGCCGATTGGCGATTACCTATCCGGAAATTTCTGAAATGCAGGCGCGTGCTATTTTTGAAGCGGCGGCGCATGTCATGGAGAAAGACAAGATCGAGGTGAGTCCGGAAGTGATGATCCCGCTTATAACGACACGCCGCGAATTCGACATTCTGAAAGAAATCGTCGATCAGGCCGCGGCCGCCGTAAAAGAGGAAACAGGCATTGATTTTCCCTATATGACGGGAACCATGATTGAATTGCCGCGGGCATGTCTGCGTGCCGCTGACATTGCCGGTGCGGCGGAGTTCTTCTCTTTCGGTACAAACGATTTAACGCAGACAGTGTTTGGCCTGTCGCGCGATGACGCCGGTAGTTTCAGGGTCGCAAACCCTCTGTGGATGTAGAGAAGGTCAAGGAACTGCGTGATAGTGGTTTAGGGGCGTCAGCAATAGCAAAAGAGATGGGAATAGGTCGGGCGAGTGTTTATCGGGCACTCGGTTGGATTCTACTCAACACCCTTTGTATTTCTTACGGACACATTCAAGGGTAAGTTTCTGTGCAGCAGAGATGTCGGCGGGGGTCATTTTCTTCTCAACGGAATCTCTCAACTCCGTACCTGACTTATTTCCATCCGTCGCAGCAATATTTCCCCACATATGGGCACGGACATAATCCTGTGGAACACCCCGTCCTTGGTGATACATCAAACCCAGATTGTACTGGGCACGGACATACCCTTGTTCGGCAGCAAGTCTGTTTCACCGCAGTCTTGTAATTCTGGGGAACACCTTGTCCTTTGCTATACATCACACCCAGATTGTACCGGGCATCGGCATACCCCTGTTCGGCAGCAAGTTTCCACCACTTCATCGCAGTCTTATAATCCTGGGGAACACCTTGTCCTATGCGATACATCTGTCCCAGACGGTACTGGGCACGGGCATACCCCTGTTCGGCAGCAAGTCTGTACCACTTCACCGCAGACTTATAATCCTGGGGAACACCTCGTCCTGTGCTATACATATCTCCCAGACTGGTCTGGGCATCGGCATCCCCCTGTTCGGCAGCAAGTCTGTACCACTTCACCGCAGTCTTATAATCCCGGGGAACACCCCATCCTTGGTCGTACATCACACCCAGATTGATCCGGGCACGGACATCCCCCTGTTCGGCAGCAAGTCTGTACCACCTAACCGCAGTCATAGCATCCTGGGGAACACCTTGTCCTATGCTATACATATCTCCCAGACGGTACTGGGCACGGGCATACCCCTGTTCGGCAGCAAGTCTGTACCACTTCACCGCAGTCTTGTAATCCCGGGGAACACCCTGTCCTTCGCCGTACATAGTACCTACAAGGAGCTGGGCAAAGGCAGACCCCTGTTCGGCAAGAGGTTCCCATTCACGCAGAGCAGTTGCGTAGCCACCACTCTCATATGCGGCAGCACCCTTTTGGTAATCAGCAGAGAACGCAGATGTTCCCACCAACAGGGTCAGGAGCAGGACAGGAAGGATGAGTAATCTGTTCATACGGAAAGTCTAGCAGGGAATGTCCGGGAGGGGTAGAGAGAATGGGGTGTGATGGTTTTGGAAGCGTAGCGCATCGGTCTATCGGGCACTTGGGTCGCAGGGGGAAAGATAATGGACCGGAGTTTATTGCTTCGTTTCTTCACCAATCCGATAATCTGCGTGTCGTTGGTTATTGCGGTTCCACAAGTGGTCAGGTGGTTGTTCCCTGTCTTTTGGGGTGGCGAGATGTCCTTCAGTATCACCCTTGACCTCGCCGCCTGATCAGGTGCAAATCAAACCGCTCGGAGGAGGACGTCGGAGAATTTCCACCACTTTCGAGACACAACCATGAAGATTCCTTCTTCGCAGTTCCGCTGTTTAGAGAGTGATATGTTATGCTCCCCCAAGTTGCAGATACAAGAGCGGGTCAAAACACGAATTACAAACTAAATCGGGCGGGGCGAAACGGGCTTGGATCGATAATTACGGGTGCTTCGGATATCAAGTCAGCCAAAATCTCGGCGCTCGCTGTCGACGTCGACAGACCATTGTGCTGATGTCCGAAGTTGAACCACAGTCCTTGATGGCGAGGGGCTGCGCCGATCATCGGTAAACTATCGACAAGTGTCGGTCGGCGGCCCATCCACGGGGTTTCTTCAATCTTATCGCCGAGCGTCGTTGCTTGCCGAGCGGAACGGATTGACTGTTCGATCTGACGATCATCCAGTGGCGCATCACGATCATTCAATTCTACACCAGAAGTAACCCGAACCCCTTGCTGCTGTGGAGTCATCACATACCCGGCATCTACGTCATGGATGGCTCTTTGGAGGGCTGATCCCGGCCCTGGCTCCAGATGCCAGTGATACCCGCGTTCCCAAGCCATTGGGACGCTATAGCCGAGGCCCTTGGCAATTTCTGCTGACCAGGGCCCGGCGGCCAGGATTACGGCGTCAGCCTCCAGCGAGGCCGTGTCCCGCAATTCAATTTCCCAATCACCGGGGTTGCGTATGCTTTTTGCGGCATCGCGGATAACCTCGCCACCTGCTTCAGTGAAAAGTTTAAGATAGGCATCGCATAAGGCGGCGGGGCTGGAGACGCTGCAAGCATCGTGCAGCAGGACGCCGTGGCGAAAAATTGGGTTCAGCGCAGGTTCTAGTTGCTTGAGCTCTTCTTCTGAAAAAATTGTATGTCCGACGCCGGTACGTTCGAAGACTTTAAGCTCCATCTCGTAGGCCTCGAAGCTTGCGTCACTTCGGAAAACTTTCAGCCAGCCGGTTTTGCGGAGAAGATGCTCCGCCTGCGCCTCTGTGATCAGGGCGAGATGTAATTGCAGGGAATGGGCCTGCAATGTTCGTAAGGCCTGGCTGCTGTGATCGAGATGCCGGTCTGTGCAATAGCTCAGGAACCGGGCGACCCATGGCAGACGTTTTAGCACAAAACCAAGACTGTAGTTGAGCGCATTGCTTTTTTTAAGAATGAGCTTCGGTAGACGTTTCCGCAAGCCGGGATTGTTCGAAATGACGACGGAGCCATCCGATAAAACGCCTGTATTCCCGTACGAGGTTTCTCGACCCGGTTGGTTGGGATCGATAAGCGTTACTTGGTTACCGCGACGCTGCAGTTCCAGGGCTGTGGTAATTCCAACAATGCCGCCACCAACGACTGTGATACGTTGCGGCACCGGCAATTCCGCTTTCGGGTCTTTTTAGACCGCCGGGCCGATAGAAGGCGGGGTCTTGATCGGGCCTTCGAGTTCTTCCTGGGGTAAGGCCATAATTTCGGCTTCGTCAAAAACATCGCCCATATTGGAAGACACGCCGGTTTCGGCAATTGCCTCAAGCCACTTGCGATGAATGCGAGGGTCCTGATCGACATATTCGACTTGGCGACCGCCTTCCTGAATGGAAGTGGCCCCTTTGCCTTCCGCACTTTTCTTGCGCAGCGCGATAAATGGATAGCGTCGGCTGCCCATGCTGCAGGCTAAATAGCGAGCAGGTTGGTCGCAGGTATTGAAATGCTGATGGAACATCCAGAAGGGCGGGGTGTACATAAAGCCGTGCTCCCAGGGGAACTCTTTGAACTCCTGATCACCTTCATACCAGAGCAGCGTGTAGCCCGTGCCGCTGACAGCGTGAACATGAGTTCCCGCTGCGTGGCGATGGGCTTTCTTGTAGCGTCCCATGGGGATCTCCGATGAATGCGCATGCATGGTGCTGTCAGCGAGGATAAAGGCCACGTTCATCGAACCCTTGCCACGTGAGTCCATGGCGTAGAGTTTAAAATTTGTCAGGTCATTGACGAAGTTGGTTTCCCACAAATTTGCTTCGGCAACATTATCGCCGCGATTGACCACAACGTGATCGCCTTCACCATCAAAATGTCTGGTATCGCCCAGCCTTTCCGGGAATTCGAAGTCATTCTCAAAGACGAATTTCTCGTTATGGAACAGGTTCAGTACCAGCGGGGCGTCGTTAGTACAGGAGAGGCGGGCATGCTCCTGCCCGGAACCGTTATAAATCTGATAGCTGCAATTGAGCGGGATTGTGAAGAGTGCTTTGGGTCCCCATTCGAAGGTATGCGTCTCGCCGTCTGGATTGGTGACCGTCGTCGATCCATAGCCTGAGAGGACATAGAAGAATGCTTCGAAAATATGTTTGATCGGCGCAGTTTTCTTACTGGGAGCGACCTCGAGGACATAGTTGGCCATGAAATCGCCATTGCCATGGGTGTGCGCAAAACAGCCGCGTGCATCCCACCGATCCCAAACGTCTGTTTCCAATGCCAGTAGGTTGTGGCCGAAATCGAGATGCATCGGAATATTCTCGCCCTTGGCCCAATTCATATAGGGGTCGACAAGAAACTTCTTGCTCATATCAATTTCGTCAGCAGGATTTTCGGTGGTTTGGTTTTCGTCAGACATGGATGCCCTCAATGAGAATCAGACTAAATATATGTGATCTTACGGGCTGTCAAAAGCCTTAGACCAGGCCCGCCCATTCTAGCAGGAGCCCCGGCGGGAAGGGAAGGTGCAGGAGGTGACCAAAGATATACCAGGTGGCAATTCCAGCACCCAGTGGGAGCGACAAGGTCATCACCAGCGTTTCTTTGTGACGCAGCATATAGGCCAGCACCATTACCGGCACAGCGGTATAAAATCCGATGAGCCAGAGGAGCAGTGCAAATCCGTACATCCAGCCGAACAGTTCCAGGGCGCGTCGTTTGCCGACGCTGGAGGATTCTTCCTCGGAAAAGTCGATGTCGACGCCAGTTTGGTCGGTCTCCGACTTGGCTGGTGGCAATATCTCTCGTACCAGCTGGTAGGCAAGCAGAACGAGCGCAATGATGCCAATAGTCCAGGGGTAAAGTTTGGCCTGAAGTGGCATATCTGATGAGTCGATGACGACATAGGCAAACAGCGCGATAAAGCAGAGTGTGAGGAAGGAGCGTGGTTGAAAGCGTAAACTCATTTTATGCCTCCGTTTCCTGAGCACGGAGCTTTGAGTTTCTGTCCTGCCACATCGGGTAGGTCACGCAAACTACAAGAATCGCGAATATTATCAGAACGCCGGGCCGCAATAGGAAGTCCGCGCCGAAGAGTTGCACAGAAGTCCACATATGACGCTCGGCAATCGGGCCAAGGACAAGCCCCAGCAGAAGCGGCGGACGCGGCCAACCGGCAGCCCGCATGAAATAGCCGATGGTGCCGAAGGCTAACATGATAATCACATCTTCAAAGCGGCTCGACGCAGCGAAGCTACCGATAACGGCCATTGCCAGAATAATCGGGATCATTAATGAAGGTCGCAGCTTGGTCGCCATGGCGAGCTGACGTGTAAAAGCGAGACACAGGATTGAGGTAATAATGGTGCCAATGATCAGCAGCCAAATCATTGAGAACGTCAGGTGCAGGTCTTTGGTCAGCATATCGCGGCCCGGTGTGATGCCGACGATGATCAGCCCGCCAAAAATAAGGGCCAGCGTACTTGATCCAGGAATGCCAAAGGCTAGGGTCGGAATTAACGACCCGCCTTCTTTTGCATTGGTCGCCGAGTCGACTGCAATAACACCACGAACATCGCCTTTGCCGAATGTCTCACGGGCGCCAGGGCATGTCTGCTTGGCGCTGCCATAGGCGAACCAGTCTGCAACGGCGGAACCAAGCCCCGGAATTATGCCGACCCACACACCAATCAGGCTGCTGCGAAAGACTAGCCAGCGATGGGTAAAGGCGTCCTTTATCCCCTGCTTGCGACCTTTGCCGAGATCGCCGAGGGGGAGGTCTGAAATACCGGTTCCTTTGACGCCCATATAAATCAGTTCGGGAATGGCAAAGAGACCGATTGTCACCGGAATAAGCCTAAAGCCATCGATCAGGAATATCTGATCGAATGTAAAACGATGTAGTCCGGTAATCATATGAACACCGACCATCGAAATAATAAGACCGATGCCACCGGCAATAATGCCCTTTACCGGTGCTTTGCCACTCAAGGCGCCGACCATGGCAATACCAACCATTACCAGCATAAAAAATTCGGGAGGACCGAGCAGAAGAACGAGGGGACGAAGAACGGGAATAGCGATGAAAAGAACCAACGCGCCAATGATCCCGCCAATTGCTGAAGACGTGAATGCGGCTGCAAGTGCCCGAGCGGCTTCGCCTTTCTTGGCCATTGGATAGCCATCCATAATGGTCGCTTGCGAGCCACCTCCGCCGGGCACACTAAACAGAATGGAGGTGATCGAGTTTGCCGTATTGCTAACCGCCCAGACACTCATGATGAGGCAAATAGCTTCGAATTTGTTGAGGACGAAGGCGATGGGGAGCAGAAGGGCGATTGCCGTTTTGCTGCCGATACCAGGCATGGCAACCAGCGTCGAGCTAATGACAATGCCGACCATCATCAGTAGAAATGCTTTCCACTGTAAAATGCCGAGCAGGCCTTCAATGGCAGCGTCAATCATTGGGCGTCCCCCAAGCAAAAACTAAAAGGACCGCCTCTTGCGAGACGGTCCTTCAAATTTGCTATTTGCAATCGACCATTGCGGCTTCCTTGCCGGGTTTCGGATAGGTGAACTTGCAGGTCATACCTACTTTGATTGCTTTCCGTTTCACCTTTTTACCGTTGAGCGTGACCTTGGTCCGGGAGCCAGAAACCTTGGCCATTACCTCTTTGCCCTTGTAATCGATCCAGATCCGACGGCCTTTTCTTTTGATCTTGGTAACAGCGCCCGTGTGTTTCAGGAACTTGCTCAGATCCTTTTTGGGCTTCTTGGCGCCGGATTTGTAAAGCGCAACGACTTTGTCTGAAGCACCCAGAATTTCGGCATTGATCTTCTGCATCAGGTCCGGTGCAGTCCAGGCAACGTTCCGCTTGGCCCTTTTAGCTTCTTTTAAAAGGTCCTTGTCGTGCAAAGCCGATTTAAAGGCTGCCCGCAAAGTCTTCAGACGGTCGGCGGGAACGCCGCCAGTCGTGAAGAAAGGCCGCCCCGCGGCAAGCGGTGCGCCGAGAAGGGCGGCGAGCGCTTTGCCCTGAGGGGAAAGCAGCGTCCCGACATGCGGTACGCCCTTGAGAGCAGCAAGCGGTGCTCCATTATACAGGATCGGAATTAAACCGAGCTCCTTGATCGCCTTACTTGTGCTCTCATAGCTGTTCGCGGTGCCATGGACATCGCCGCGCTCAATGGCAAGGAAACGGTTTTGACCACCGCTGAACCCGGAAATGATTTTGACGTTGAATCCGTCCTGTTTCAAAAGGGCAGGATACTGATATGACCCGGAACCGGGACCCGTCGCCGCAAACCGAATTGTCTTCTTGGATGCTTTCAGTTGCTTAAAGGTTTTGATCGGCTGGTTCTTGCCCATAACGACCAAAAAGGTCGAAGAGGCTGCACTGCCAATCGCGTTCAATTTCGCCAGGTCATATTTAACCCCAACTGCTTTAGTACGCTGAGCGAGAGCCAGTTCCCGTGTGAGAATCGCGATCTCGGTGCCATTTTTCTTGGCACGGTTGGCCATATAGTTGGCAGCGACAATACCACCGGCACCCGGCATATTAATGACAACCATTTTAGGGTTGTCGGGAATAAATTTAGGCATATGGCGCGCCAGCAGACGGCCATAAAAGTCGTAACCGCCACCTGGTGCCGAGCGGACGATCATTTTAATCGTTTTGCCCTTGTAAAACCCTTGGGCACTGGCGCTTTTTATATCCGCGACGCCTGAAACCGCTGTTGCAGCGAATAAGCCACTTAGAGCTAGAAATCCTGAAATCTTTTTCATCAAACTCCTCCATGTAAGTAATTGTATTTTTATTCTGTTAGGACGCTAACGGAGCTTGCAGGATGTTTCAACAGGTTCAGATCATATTGATTCCCGCTTCTCTGGCAGCATTTCTGCCGGCGCGACGTCCCGAGGTGAAGGCCCAGCCAATATGATGGCCATGGCCTTTTAGCATTAGACCGCCTTGTCCGGCAGAACCCGCGGCATAGACCCCAGGAACAGGGGTGTCGTTTTCTCCTAATAGTCGGTGGTCTTCATCGACGGCCAGACCGCCATCCGTTAGCACGACATAGCTCTTAGCAGGCCCTAGTGCATAAAATGGCGGCGCAAAAATTTTATATTCACAATCCTCGTTATGCTCTTCGACAGCTGTTTTCAGAACATCTGGTGGCATATCAAGAGCTCCCGCAAGCATGGCGACGGTATCGGCTTTGCTGAATATGTCAGGCCGGGTTTTCTGGAAGTCGTCCAAATAGGCATAGGAGACCCCCGGGGCGGTGGCGATAAAGTTGGGCCATTTCGAATATCTGGCCGCTGAATCCCGGTCCAGGATGACATAGCCAATTTTGTCAGGTTCGGAAGCGATCACGAGTCCGAGTTTGGCGGGTTCTGCGATTATCCGCTCTCCATTTTTGTTTACGAGAAGAGCGCCATGCGTAAAGAGATCGAGTTCTGGTGCCATCGACGTCGTCGTGAAACCCAGAACAAACGGTCGCAACAGACGGTCCGGTAAGTATTTGAGAGCAAAGCGCATGAACTTCGTGACGATGGGCCAGGGCGGGAGCATTCTGTCTATGGATTTCCGTGGTGGCGGAATAAACCGCAATGTTGGTCCAGAGAGGACATCACCATTGAGGACTTTAGCGCCGAGCGGGAAAGCCATTTCGTGGCCGTCTCCGGTCGCATTCGGATTCATGGCGTCAACCAGTGAAACCTCCGGCGAAATATATTTCGCTTTAAGAGCACGATTGGCGGCGTAGTCACCGCTGGCCAGTACAACAGCCTTTGCGTGAACGGGTGTAATGCCTCGCGGCATTTCACATCTGGCGCCGACGACTCTGCCGTTCTCCATCAGGAATTTATTGGCCCGGCTATTGCACCTGATTTCAACACCGATTTTTTGGGCGTGTTTCCCGAGGTGATGAATATAGGCACGCGAATTTGGCAGCACGTTGTGCATGCGGGGCTTGCGATGCGGAGGCTCGGGCATCGGGCCAAAAAACTCGACACCCATCGACATCAGCCATCGCAGGGTGTCGTTGGCGTTATCAACAAAAATCCGGCGCAATTTGGGGTTGTCGCGATCCGCCTGCGGTCCCGCGAACTTTGGCATGTCTTCGAAATGTTCATCCGGCGTATCGACAATACCTTCCGAGAGTTGGTGGGGCGTCTGGGTGGCAGAGAACGACCCAATTGACCAGGCGGTTGTTCCACCAAGCTCGGGGCTCTTCTCGATCAGCATAACCTTGGCGCCGTGTGTGCGGGCTTCGATGGCTGCCGCCAATCCTGCGCCACCACCACCAACGACCAAGATATCACAACTTAATGACTGCTCTTCCGTCAATGACCCCTCTTTTTTAATCGTTATGGTTGCAATCAGTGTATGGCAGCAATTGAATTCTGCCAACCTGCTGAAATTGACCCTACTGCGACAGGTGAGTCTGCGGTAGCGTTAGGAAGAGTTTGAACTGGTTTGTTAGACCCAAAAAGGATGCGTAATGAAGATCGACGTTTTTAACCATGTATTTCCAAATGAGTTCTTTGAAGCCGCCGAAAAATTGATGCCGGCGCGATCCGTAAAACGCTGGAAAGCGATGGAAGAACTTTACGATATGGATGCCCGAATGAAGGTAATCGATAAATTTGACGATTATCAGCAGATTATCTCCATTTCGCAGCCTCCTCTCGATGTCATTGCCGGGCCAAACGATTCACCGGAACTCGCGCGGGTCGCCAATGATGGCATGGCGCGTATATGCAAAGAATATCCGGATCGTATGCCATGGTTTATTGCTGCACTTCCTATGAACAACACTGAGGCGGCTTTGCATGAGGTAGATCGAGTGCTCGACGAGCATGGCGCCGTTGGTTTTCAAATTCACTCGAATGTCAGCGGAAAACCGCTTGATGCACCGGAATATAGAGACATTTTCGCCAAGATTGCGGAGCGCGGTAAATGCGTTTGGCTACACCCGACGCGTTCAGCAAATCACGCGGACTATTTGACCGAAGACCAGTCCCATTATGAAATTTTTTGGGGTATTGGCTGGGCATACGAGACCACGGCTGCAATGTGCCGCTTTGTTTGCTCAGGCATGTTTGACGAAATTCCTAATTTTCACGTTATGGCACATCATTGGGGTGCTTACATTCCGCATGCCGAAGGACGGATGCCTTTATGGGAAGCGCGTAACGCGACATCTTCCGCGGATGGCACGTCATTTGCCGACAATCTTGAGAAGCCGATGCTCGATTATTTCAAGATGTTCTACGGCGATACCGCGATGTTTGGTGCCCAGGCACAAAGTCAGGCTGGTCTTGATTTCTTCGGGGCGGGGAGTTCATTTTTCGCAACTGATGCGCCATATGACCTGTCCGGCGGAGAGGATAACATCCGCGACACGATCAATGTTATCGAAAGTCTCAATTGCAGCAATGAGGATCGTCAGATCATTTATGAGGACAATACACGTAAGCTGTTGCTTGGCGGGTAAATGACCGAATACGTCCCGATCATCCCGCGGGCCAGGCTGGGTTTTATCATCCCGTCGTCAAACAGGATGGTGGAACCTCAGCTGCAGCATTACTGTCCCGTTGATGTCGTGCCGCATTTTAACCGGATCGGTATGACCAACCGCCATAGAGCACCGTTGGATGAGTTGATGCCGCGTATTCTCCTGGCGGCAGAGCTGCTTGGGGACTCCGAATGCGACGTGACGGTGTTGCAATGCACGGGTACATCAATGTCAGGCGGCGTGGAGAAGGAGCGGGAGGTTATATCAGCAATTGAAGACCTGACCGGTAAACCGGCCGCTTCGGCGGCTTCTTCATTGATGGATGCTTTTGAAGCTTTAGCTGCCCAGCGGCTGGTTTTTGTCTCCGAGACACCTCAGGAAGGTCACGACAAAAAACTGGCTTTTCTCCGAGAAGCCGGTTTGGACATCATCGCCGATAAAGCGATGGGGCTCGGCGGCAGTGACGTTTATTGCAGTACGCCACCGGAGTTCTGGTTTGAGAACGTGGTCGCCATGCGGAACGATGATGCCGATGCGTATTTTGTCAGCTGCGCGAATATCCGCGGTATTGATGTCATTGAAGCGTTGGAAGACGAGCTTGACCGGCCGGTCATCACGAGCAATCAGGCAGCCCTTTGGTCAGCACTGAGGCTCGCCGGCCTCAACGATAATATTCCGGCGCTCGGGCGGTTGTTTAAGACCGGGTAAGACTGCTCTTAGTCGGGCGCGTCTTCGCCTGGCACCACACCAATGGCAGCCAAAGAATCCGCGACGAAATTTTCCGCAATAACGTCTTCGCGCGTTACCCGCGGCAGATTAGGGTTGAGCTTATAGAAAAGGTCCATCTCGTCACGCCAATGGCCTAGGGTTAACTCGCCATTGATCGCAAAACCGGCTGTGTCATGTTCCTGTTGCCAAATTGTATGAACATCGTCCTCAGGAACCGGGACTGTGACGTAATGGTCATAAACCTTCTTGAAGGTATCGAAGTCATTATGCAGCGCCCGGGATGCATTGATCATGCCACGGGTTAACCGGTTGAGTTCTTCCTGGTGGTTCTGCTCATAGGTTTCCAATGTACCCAAAACGCCGTGGGGCTGAACCGGGACCAATTTCTTGAGGTCGGCAAAGCCCAGCAGGTTGTGCAGATTATTGCTGTCATCTTGATCCAGCGAAATCGCCTCTTCAACGCGGATCAATGAAACGTCTATCGTATCCGCCAGCAACCGGTCGATGCGTTCGGGGGGCGGGCCAACTGCCTGCCAGTCAATGTCACTTTCGTCGATATTCAGTTCGGCAACCAGCAGCCGCGCCATGTGATGGCTAAGGGCTCCAAATCCATCGAGCGCCCATGAGCATCCGCGAAGTTGCTCCGGGTCTGTTATGCGTTTTTGGGTGACGAGGTTCTGGGCCAATCCACGCGCCATCGAAACGATCACCCGCACCGGCTGGCCTTCGGACCGAAATTTGAGGACTGGGCCAAGCCCGCCATAGGAAACATCTACTACGTCGTCGAGAACGGCTTGCATTGCCGCGACACCACCGTGTACGGGCGTCCAGGTAACATCGAGGCCTTCGTCTTCCCAGCACCCGAGCAGGGTGGCAGCAGCACAAGAAAGGTCATCGACACCAAAAGTCGGTCCGGATCCGGCAGCGAGCCGAATAGATAATCTATCACTCATTTTGTTTTCCTTACGGAGCTACGGTTGTGTCGAGATGGATATGGATTGGTTCGTCTCCATCCTGAATTTCCCGACCGAGCAGCAGCACCGCTTTTTCCGCTTCGCCGAGTGTGTAGTTATGTGTGCAGAGTTTTCCGAGGTCCTGCCATTTGTCAGTTAAGATTTCGACAGCACGCGCTGTGTCCTCCCAGTCGGATGAAAGGACACCGAGCATTGAGATTTCGTTGAACAGCAATTTGTCGCTGTAGAAATTATTGAGCGCATTGTGGGTTTTAACACCGGCGACCACGAGGGTTCCGCCTTTCTTGAGCATTTCAACGCCCTGGATCAGGGGCTCGGTCGATCCCATGGAAACATCCAGAACGATATCGGCTTTGCGCCCGGCGGTTAGCTCATGCACTCTTTCAACCGGATATTCTTCCTGAACATTGATTGTTGCATCCGCCCCGAGTTCTTTCGCAATTTCGAGTCTGTATTCATCGGCACCGGTACCGGTGACAATTATTTGTCCGGCGCCCATTTCCTTGGCGACCAATGTTGCCAGCAGGCCACGTTGGCCTGGTCCCTCAATGACGATGGTCTGGCCTTCGCGCAAATTGGGGCGGGCCCAGGCCCATCGTACTGCATTTGAGAGCGGGTTATTCAGGCTCATGATGTCGGTCGGAATATGGTCGGGAATTTTATGCATCCGTGACTTCGGGTGGAGGTAGAGATGTGATGCATATCCGCCCCAGAGATGCGGCTCATTGTCGAATCCCATTCGCAGCCCATAACCCATATTGGCGTCGCAGAAGATTGGCCGCCCATCATGACAGGCGAGACATTCGCCACAGGGGATAGAGGTTTCGACGACAACACGATCACCTTCTTTTACATTCCATTTTTTTGCGGCATTCGATCCAACTTTATCGATCCAGCCAAAAATTTCGTGCCCCGGTGTAATGGGTAACGTGCCGTGAGGAGTGCCTATGAAGTGTCCGTCATACTGTTCGTAATCGGTACCGCAGAGACCGGCGGCCTCTATTCGGAGAATTCCTTCGTCAGGGCCAATGTTGGGGATTGGAACCTCACGGGTTTCAAATTTGCGTTTCTCAACAAGTACAGCGGCATAGGCAGTCTCAGTCATAAATTAGCTCCGTCCCCCGACAGCAATTTTGTCTGCCGTGGAATTTGTGAATTTTGCGCGGGTATCTTCCATGAACTTTATGCAATCCGGATCGTAGTCGTGCTTGGGCTCCGGGTCGATCCCCCAGTTATTACCAATGTTTTCGCCCCTGAGCAGCATCGCCGTGGCGCCCTCGAAGCGCGTTTCCTTTACGTGAGGAGCAACGTAGTGGATCGAAAAACCGACGCGTGGATGATTTGCGTTGTTGGGGCCGGAACCATGAACAACGCTTTCGTGATGCAGGATGACTTGACCGGCATTAACTTCGGCGAAGACTGCCTCGTCTTCCGGAACGTCGACGACTGTTTGACCTTGTTGGACCAGATTGTGTTCATGCATTTTAATTTCGTGGACAGCAGGTGGGCCTTTGTGCGTGCCTGGAATGTACTGAACACAGCCTGATTCGACTGTTGAATCATTGAAGGCGAGCCAAGCGGTGACAGTTTCTGCTGGTTCTAGACCGTAATAAAAGCTGTCCGTGTGCCAGGAAACAAATCGCGGGTCATTGGCTTTCTTGGTAAAGAATGATGCTCCCCAGCAAAGGATATTGGGGCCGAGGATATCCTCGACGGCGTCCAAAAGTTTCTCGTTTTTCACGACGTCGCACAGCCAGGGAAACGGGAGGTGTGCTTTAATACGAAATTTGACCTGGGGCTCGTGACCAAGTTTCTCCTCCATGGCAGCAAATTTGTCGTGCAACACGGCGGCCTCTTCACGGCTGTAGGCGTCAACGGGAAATAGAAATCCGTTTCGATCAAACTCCTGAACCTGCTGCTCTGTAAGCACTTTTGGCATCTACGCCTCCTTGTCTCTGTGTTCTTTTTCTTATTTTGACTTGAATTAGGGCGAATACCAATAGGTCGATCGTCAGCTAACAAAACAGGCTATAATGGTTTCAACAAAGGAGATTGAAATGACAGATAAAAAGGCGCGTGCCCTCGGTATCAACCATATCGTCCTTGAAGTCGGTGATCTCGACGAAGCACTCGAGTTTTATGGTACGTTGTTCGATTTCAGCCTGCGCGGCAGAAATGAACATAATGCCTTCATTGATCTTGGCGATCAGTTTATTCAGTTGCGCCTAGGCCGCACGCAAGAGGCGGATGGCGCACGGCATTTCGGCTTTGTTGTCGACGACCGGGAACCCGTAAAACAGGCTTTGGAGGAAATGGGCGTCGAAATGCTCGAGCGGGGTATGAACTTTCGTGACCCCTGGGGTAATCGCGTCGAGATTGTCCCTTATGATGATATTCAGTTTACCAAGGCACCAAACATATTGCGGGGTATGGGGTTAGAGGGGCTTGAGAAAACGCCTGACGCCGTCGAGGAGCTTAAAAAAAAGAATATGGCGCCTTAGTCCGGGTGGTTGGTAACGAAACCGTTATTGGCAGTTCGGTAGACGAGCTGCATATTGGAAATAAGAAAGCAGGCGGGGCAAAGGAGACAGGATCATGGATAACATGAGCATGGAAAAGACATTCGACTTTATCCAAACCGCAAATGACGTCCTGATTTCACTCGTCGTATTCGTGATTGGCGTCGGAATCGTTGTGGTTGCGGTTCTATATGTCATCGATGTCACGCAAACCAAACAGGCCGTGCGCCGCAACTTTCCTGTCGTTGGACGGTTCCGCTATTTGTTCGAACATATGGGCGAGTTCTTCCGTCAGTATTTCTTTGCGATGGATCGTGAGGAAATGCCGTTCAATCGTGCGCAGCGGTCATGGGTTTATCGTGCGGCAAAGAATGTCAGCACGCAGCTCGCTTTCGGGTCGACCCGCGATATTACCCCAGCAGGAACAATTTTTTTTGTGAATTGTCCATTTCCGACATTGGAGGTTGATGCCGCAGACCCGGGTGAAGTGACGGTAGGGCCTTATTGCGAAAAGCCTTACACGACGAGTTCATTCTTTAATGTTTCCGGCATGAGTTACGGCGCCATTTCCGAACCAGCTGTAAGAGCTCTTTCCAACGGTGCTAAAGCGGCAGGCAGTTGGATGAATACCGGTGAAGGTGGACTATCACCGTTTCACCTCGAAGGTGGATGCGACATTGTTTTTCAGTTGGGTACCGCGAAATACGGCGTGCGTGATATGGATGGTAGTCTCTCTGATGAGAAACTTCAGCAAGTAGCCGCACACGAGCAGGTGCGGATGTTCGAGATCAAGCTGAGCCAGGGCGCTAAACCGGGCAAGGGCGGGATTCTTCCCGGCGGTAAAGTGACAGCAGAAATTGCTGCCATCCGTGGCATACCGCAGGGACAGGATTCGATTAGTCCCAACCGTCACCCAGACATCAACAATGTCGATGATATGCTCGATATGATTGAACGCATCCGAAAAGTGACGGGCAAACCGGTCGGCATAAAATGTGTTATCGGCGCCTATGGCTGGCTCGACGGATTGTTCGATGCTGTCACCGCCCGCGGCATTGAAAGTGCTCCCGACTTTATCACCGTTGATTCTGGAGATGGTGGAACAGGTGCGGCACCCATGGCTCTGCTCGATTATGTTGGCCTGCCGGTTAGGGAAAGCCTGCCGATGGTTGTAGATACGCTGACGCGGCACGGTCTCAAAGAACGGGTGAAAGTAATCTCGTCTGGAAAGTTGGTTACACCGGAAGAAGTCGCCTGGGCATTGTCATGCGGCGCAGATTTTGTCGTATCCGCCCGCGGTTTCATGTTTGCGCTCGGCTGCATTCAGGCACTGCAATGTGACAAGAATACCTGCCCGACGGGGATCACGACACATAACAGGCGTTTACAACAGGGTCTTGACCCCACCGACAAAGCCGAGCGTGTGAAGAATTACATCAAGACCATGCGGAAAGAGGTTGGCATTATCGCTCATTCTTGCGGCGTCAAAGAAGCGAGGCATTTGCGCCGATATCACTGTCGTGTCGTGATGGCAGACGGAAAATCGAAAGCGCTTGATGAAATTTTCCCCGAACATCGGACGCCTGGCGCCAAATCAGAAGATGACGCAGCCGCTTGAGGACTGGCGTCGGATCACCTAATCGATCATTATTGGCCATCGATAAAGCGTTTACACAGGTGACTGTATGTCCGGTTTTAAAAGCGACGCCTTCAAAGGCGTCGATACCATTAATTATGAGCCTCCTCGGCGCGTCGCCACGACAGGAATCCTTCATTTTACAATTGGGGTAACCGATCTCGAAGTATCTCGAAGATTTTACGAAGACGTGGTGGGCTGCACCTATTGGCGACAGAACGACACGACGGTCTTTATGAATGCGGGGGACGACTATTTTGTCCTCTCGCGTACAGGATATCATCAGCCGCCCAATAAACCCGGAGATTCCCTGATCCATCACGCCTTTATGGTTGAGAGTGCGGATTTTGGCAGCGATGTCTCATCTTGAAGATCAGGGGGTAGAGGTTCTGCTTTATGAGGATACCGGACATCGTAGTTTCTCGGGCAGACACGCCTATTTTCATGATCCGGACGGTAACGGTATCGAGATCATTGATTTTGAAGGTGTTGGCGATACTTCGGCGGAGCCTTATCAGGGCCGCAAACGCCGATTGCCAAAATCACATTTGCCATCGGTAGACGGATAAAGGTTTGCCATGGAAGGTAGTACAATGTCTGCCAAGGAATTATCGCATGAGGAGGTTGTTGGTCGCGCCACCGACTTGGTTCCTTTTTTGCGAGAGAAGGCCGCCGAAACCGAACAAAACCGATCAATGTTGCCGGAGGTTTTTGACCGGTTAAACAATCAAGGTCTGTTTGGAATTACATTAGCACCCGGCCTCGGGGGGCTGGGGATGGGGTTGCCGACCCATCTTGAAGCCGTGATGGAAACCGCCCGCGGTTGTGGCTCGACCGCGTGGCTCCATAGCCTGATCGGGAATCAAAATTATCTTGTCGGCTGGTACCCACCGGCTGCGCAGGAAGAAGTTCGTGCCGCTGGAGGCAGTTTGTTCACCTGTTTGGTTATGGGGGCAACGATCACAGCTGATCGAGCAAATGGCGGTGTTCGACTGACCGGGAGCTGGCCATATGTGTCTGGCGTAGATCAGGCGAACTGGTTGATGTTAAGTGCGCATGACCCTGATGAACCGAAACGGAATCTCACCTGTCTGGTGCCTAAATCGGCGGTGTCGGTAACAGATGATTGGTACTGCCTTGGCATGAAGGGGACCGGCAGTAAAACAGTGTCTCTCGACGATGAATTTGTGCCTGATCATCGCGTTCTGTGTTTCCGCGAGGCGGAACAGAACGGTATCCCTGGATCAGCGGTAAATGACGGTCTCCTCTACAAGACAAGTCCAAATTCGACCGTATTTTCTTTTGTCGTTGCGTCCCCGGCGGTCGGTTTGGCTGCCGCCGCAATTGAAGACTATCGAGGACGCCTGAAAAGTCGGACGAATGCAAGAATGCCATCCGCACAATCAGAATGGGCGTCATCGCAGGAGCGGCTTGGCCGGGCTCAAACACAGTGCGCTATCGCAAAAGCCACAGTCCTCGATTGCGCCCACGCGTTAATGGAACAGCTTGAACAGGGGCAACGCATTTCGGTTGAATATCGGGTTCGCTATCGTATGAAGATGGTCGAAATCGTCCGTCTCTGCAGTGAGCTTGTTTACGATTTGTTTTGCGATGCCGGTACGGGCGTTATGATGGAAGGTAACGAATTACAACGGGCCTTTCGGGATATTCACGTTTTGCGGAGTCATTTTGTGATTTTACCGGAATTTGCAGCGGTGAATGCTGGCCGGATCCAACTCGACCTGGATCCTACGGGACCGTTTGTTTAGTGAGGAGGACGCCAGGTGGTTGATGAAGATTTCGAATTAATTGCTGCAGAACTGGTACCGTCACGAAAAGCGGAGTTCATGGAAGCTCTGGCGGAGTGTTCTTCAATAATTCGGGATGGATTTGAATTATGGAATGGACTTCGCGGTGACCACGTCATTCCAAGGCGTCGAGATTTTGATCCCTTTGATGCCCGGGCGTTGATGCCGCATATTGTGCTATTGGATGTTCAGGCAGAACCCCGTGATTTTCGGTACCGGGTTATAGGCACGTGTGTGTCAGAACATTTTACGAAGAACTGGACTGGGCATTGGATGTCCGAGATTGATCACCAGAAGCCACCGAGCAGGGTATGGGATACATGTCATCGTGTCGCTACGAACCGCTATCCAATTTTGGGAAAAGTACCCTATGTTGGACCGAATTCGGAATTTATCTTTAGCGAGGATTTGATCTTGCCGCTGGTCAATGGGCAGGATGAGGTTGTGAATCTTCTCGTTTTCCTTTCCTATATTCGCAAAGAATAACGAGTGGCTTCGTCTAGACGTTAAAGAGTGGATTGATCATGCCTGATGCGGCTGAACGCACAGATGTTTCCCGCGAAGAATTAGCGGAAAGGGCACGTGCCCTTGTGCCTGTTTTACGGGAGCGGGCGCCGTCGGCCGAGCAAGACCGGCGTGTGCCTGATGTGACACACAAGGAATTTGTAGAAGCTGGATTTTACAAAATGTTTCAGCCGCGGCGTTACGGCGGCTACGAAATGAGCTGGGACTGCATTCTTGATGTTGCGTCGGAACTTGGGCGAGGCTGCGGGTCGAGCTGCTGGGTATTTACCAATCTTACCGGCCAGAGCTGGATCAATGGCATGAAGTGCGAGCAAGCACAGGATGACGTTTGGAAAAACGATCCAGATGCCGTTATCGCTTCGTCCTTTCCGGGGAAAGGCGCCACGGTAAAGGTAGTTGAGGGTGGCTGGGTTGCCGATGGTATGTGGGGATTTTCCAGCGGTATCGATTTTGCCGATTGGAGCAATGTGCAGTTATTTGTTCCACAGGAAAATGGCCCTCCGCAGCATCAGTTCGCACTGGTCCCAAAAACCGACTTCGCAGAAATGGTGGATGACTGGAATCCGAGTGGCCTGGCAGCCACTGGCAGCCGTTCCTTTGTTCTGAAGGATGTATTTATTCCCGAGCATCGTGCGATTGCTGCCGGAGAGGTGCAGGGTGGTGCGACGCCAGGCAGCGATGTAAATCCCAACCCGCTCTATAAAATTCCGCTTTTTGCGATGGGTACCAAACAATTTGCATCGACCGCGCTTGGCATCGCGCTTGGTGCCCTGGATGCAATGTGGACCGATCTCTCGACCCGGAAATCGGTTGGCGGGATTAAGTTAAGCGAGCAAGGGACTGTGCAGGCGCGAGTTGCTGAAGCAAGTGCAGAAATAGAAGCGGCGCGAGCGCTAATGCTGGAAGATTTTCGGGAGAGTAATCTGGTAGCTGCCAGTGGTGAACCACCTACTCAGGAACAGCGGGCCCGTTGGCGCCGCAACAACGCATTTGCGGGGAAGCTTTGTGTGCAAGCGGTTGAACGACTGTTTCCGTTGGCCGGAGGACGGGGCCTTGGTTTTGACAGCCCGTATCAGCGCGCCGTCAGGGACGTTCATGCCGCTACTTCACAGAACAGCATGGCCTGGGATGTCGCTGCAATTATGTATGCCCAGCATCGGTTTGGCGCGGTAATTTCTGACCCATGCTATTTTCCAGACGCCAAAAAGGATTGATCGGCTATAATCCGGCTAACGAATTTTAGGAGAACGTAATGGCTAAGCTAAGACACATCGCGATGTCGGTGGATGACCCGGAGAAAACGGCAGATTTTTATTGCGAAGCCTTTGATATGGAACGGGTCGGGACGACTGACTCGCCGCTTGCCAAGGGGTGTTACGTTTCTGATGGTGTAATCACCGTCGCGCTTTTGAAATACAAGTCGGATCACTGGGCAGGCTATGTCGATGGGGAAGACGAGCGCGGTAAAGATTATGTCGGGCTTCACCATATCGGCTTTTGGGTCGATGACGCGGAAGAAGCAGAGAAAAAGATCGAAAAAGCTGGCGGTAAGTATTTTATGGGTCGACCCGACCAAAAAGCGCCGACGACATTCTATGAAATAAAATATCGTGATCCTAATGGCGTGATTTTTGATGTAACCCATTTAGGGTGGGGTGGCGCGACCAAAGATGTTGTTCCAGCGCAGGGAACCCCCCAACCTCCAAGCCGAGGTCACCCAAAAGACAACTGATTAACTCGCCGCGGCGGTTTCAGCGGTTTCGAGTTCTTCCTGGAGTTCAAGCCAGGCTTCTTCGGCATCGGCCAGGGCTTTTGCAGCATATCCTGCTTCAACTTGAAGTGACTTGAGCGTCTCGTTGTCGCCCTTTTCGTATAGTTCAGGGTCGGCAAGGGCGGTTTGCAGTCTCTCAGTCTCAGTCGTTAGTTTGGTTACTTTGTCTTCGGCGCGTTTGACACGTTTGCGCAGGGGGGCAAGCTCGTTGCGTTTTTCGGCTGCCAACCGGCGTTGTTCTTTCTTGGATATCTCAGGTGCCACGGGCGCCGTCGGCTCATTCGTTTTTCCTGGCTTCTCGCTGTTCTTCGGCGGTTTTGTCAGAAGTTTCCGATAATCATCGAGATCGCCTTCGTAAGGCGCGACGGTACCCTGATCGACAAGCCACAACCGATCAGCGGTCAATTCAATGACATGCGGGTCATGACTGACAATCACCACAGCACCTTCAAACGCATTGATGGCCTGAACAAGTGCTTCACGGGCAACAACGTCGAGATGGTTAGTTGGTTCATCCAGTAGCAGGATGTGCGGGTCATCGCAGCTCATCATGGCGAAGAGAAGTCGGGCTTTTTCACCACCCGACAGATCACCTGTTCTGGTGTCGGCGCGTTCCTGCGAAAAGCCAAAACGGCCGAGGTGGCTGCGGAGTTTTACCTCCAGATCCTTGGGGCGTTTCCGAGACAGTTCAATTAATGGCGTGGCACTAAAATCAAGTTCATCAGTTTGGTGCTGTGCAAAATATCCGACGCGTAGCTTTTTTGACCGAACAACATGACCTGACATCGCTTCAAGGCGACCAGCGAGCAATTTTATCAGGGTCGATTTGCCATTGCCATTGGCGCCAAGCAAGGCAACCCGATCATCAAGATCGAGTCGGAAAGAGACTTTATTAAGGACGGCTGTGCCGTCATATCCAATCGAAGCGTTGTCGATACTGTACAGCGGCGGTGCGAGGGGTTTCGGGTCGGGAAATGTAAAGGCGACCGAGCCATCTTCAGTCCGTTCTGGCAGAGGTTCCATGCGTTCCAGCATCTTGAGGCGGGATTGCGCCTGACGGGCCTTGGTTGCTTTGTAACGGAAGCGGTCGACAAACTTCTGGATATGCGCCCGTTGTGCTTCTTGGCGGGCGCACTCTGAAGCGATGCGTTCAAGCTGGGCACGAAACCCCACCTCAAACCGATCATAGCCGCCGGTATAGAGTTTGAGCCGCGTATCATCCAGATGAAGGATCTGGTTCACCACCCGGTTCAATAAGCCGCGATCATGGCTGACGATGAGAATCGTCCCTTGATAGCGCTTAAGATATTCTTCCAGCCAAAGACAGGCTTCGAGATCGAGATGGTTCGTCGGCTCATCTAGCAGCAATAGGTCCGGCTGGGTGAAAAGTAACCCCGCAAGGGCAACGCGCATTCGCCAGCCGCCTGAAAACTCATCGCAGGGGCGCTGCATTTCAGCTTCGGAGAATCCTAACCCCGCGAGAATACGGGCCGCACGAGATTGAGCACGGTGAGCCTCTTTCTCATGCAGCCGTGTGTGAATCTCGGCGATGCGATCTGGATCTGTCGCGGTTTCCGCTTCCTGATTGAGTTTGACCAGCTCCCGGTCGGCAGACATTACAGTGTCGACGAGATTTTGGGTGCCGCTTGGCGCTTCCTGACGGGTAATGCCGATCCGCCAGCGTTTTGGATAGTCGATGACCCCGGTATCAGGAATGATTGACCCCGTGATCATGTTGAGAAGGGTGGTCTTTCCAGCACCATTGCGCCCAACGAACCCCACGCGGTGGCCTTCATTGATAGCCGCATCAGCGTTATTAAACAGGGTCCGGGGGCCGATCCGGTATGTCAGCCCTTCAATGCGCAACATGGGGTGTCGTCTTCCGTGGAGACTGGTCGCTTATTCTTCCGGCGGCAGGATTTCGACAGTGCAGATATCAGCGGTCAGGTGTCCACGCCCGATATCCTCAAGATGAAGACGTTTTTGTTCGTTAGACAAGGCCTGTCCCAATCCTTGAGTCATCATGAGAACGATCGAACGATCCGCCATATCAAGCCAATAGCTGCGTCGTGCCAACTTGCCATCAGCATCGCGCGCAAACGGGTTGTTGGGGTCCTGTCCCATATCTGGTTCGTAGAATTTGGCCATGATCTCTATTCGTTCAATTAGGTGGAGCGCTAAATTGCCCAGCTTTTCCGGCAATCGCAAGGGCACAATTTTGCAACAAGCCGGATTTACGTTAGCTTGCGCAAAATTCATTTGTGAAAGGATCGATTATGCATTGGGCAGACAGACGCGAACGGTTTAGGGCCCTTATTGAAGGTGAGCGGTGTGTCCACCCGGGGTCGGTTTTTGATCCAATTTCCGCGCGTATCGCTGAAGAGTTGGGCTTTGAAGTCGGCATGTTCGCAGGGTCGGTTGCGTCGCAGGCTGTTCTTGGTTCCCCTGATCTCATTGTTCTTAGCTTGTCAGAATTTGCGGAGCAGGCCTATCGGATTTGCCGGGCCGGCAATCTTTCTCTTCTGGTCGATGCGGATCATGGGTACGGCAATGCGCTGAACGTCAGACGGACGGTTGAAGAGCTTGAGACAGCAGGCGTGGCGGCGCTCACGATTGAAGATACCGAACTGCCGCAGAGTTACGGGACGGTTGGTGGGACCAGGCTGATCCCGATTGAGGAAGGCGTTGGCAAGATGAAGGCTGCGCTCGACGGGCGTCAGGACCCAAGCCTTGTTGTAGCCGGACGCACCAGCGCTATGGGAATTACAGGACCAGAGGACACTGTGGCCCGCATAAAAGCATACGAAGCGGTTGGCGTAGATGCCGTATTCCTGTCCGGCGTCACCAATACTGAGCAACTTGCGGCGGTCTCCGATGCAGTGAATATTCCCATTTTTCTCGGTGGGGCAGCATCAGCCCTCGATGATCTGGACTCTCTTAGTGCGGCAGGTGTGCGTATTTGTTTACAGGGGCACCAGCCTTTCCAGGCTGCAGTCAAAGCAACCTATGACACGCTCAAAGCCCTGCGGGATGGAACGCCCCCCTCGGAAATCGACACAATCGCGCCAAAGGATATGATGAAACGCCTGACCCGCGAAGATGATCATCGCCAGTGGATGCAAGACTGGCTCGGGGGCGAGCTAGCGGAACGGGATTAAGAATCCCGTAGCTGTTTTCGCCACTTCCACCATGTAAGCAATGCGAAGGCGGGCGCGCCTACGGCAGCACCGACGACGAAAGGCATTTGCCAGCCTAGCCAGACGATGGGAGCAAACAAGTAGAGCACATCGTCAAAATCAAAGCCCCAAATGCCGGGATAGGCTTTGTCTCCGGTATCGCTATTCATCTGATCGATCTTTTCGGCATAGATTTCAGCAGCGAATACGCCTGCTGTTCCCATTGCGCCCATCAATATGATCCTGTTTCCGAAATAGCCGTCGCGCAGTCCGATACCGGCCCCAATGAAAAACAAAGACGTCACAGTGATATCGCAAAACATGTCATAGCGATGGCCTCCCGGCGTGATCTTGCCCGTCAGCCGTGCCAGTTCACCATCCGCACGATCCATGAACGCAGAGAACAGCCACAACCAGCCACCCCATATCTCCCACTGCCGATCGCCAACGGCGAAAGCAGCGCATGCGGCAACGCCGGTTATTAGCCTCACCGTTGTCAGGTGGTTGGGCGTGACCGGCGTATTGGCAAGTGGCGCAATACAGACTTTTGCGATTTTGTGAGTCCAGGAATCGCCAACCATTAGATGTCCTTAAATGTCGATAGGGTGATGTCCGAATTTTCAACAGCTGCTCTGACGTCCGGCGAGATCAGCGCTTTGAATTCCTGTTTGAATTTAAAGTCGGCGGCGGCGGGATCTATATTCTGCCATTGTCCGGTCGCCGGGTGAGAAAAGATTTCCGTAACGCCTTCTGGCAATGCCGATAGCGCTGAAAGAAGTCGAGTTTGATCTAGCGTGCCCGTCTCGGTGATTCCGACAATCTGGTCGTTATAGCGAATGCCCGCACGTCGTAAGCGCCAACGCATGAGGGCGATCCACGGCGATAATAAAATCGCTCCTAGCGTTCTGTCTTTCTCTGCCGGTAGCCTGATCGCTGTGACAGCAAATTCCTTTGCGCATTCGAGAATAATGCTCAACACGGTTGGGTGAAGATGCATATGGTTGTGGGCATTTACGTGATCTAATGGCAGACCCGTCTCCCGAAAAGCCATAAATTGAGCGTGAATTTCCGCTCGGAGTTGTTTGCGGGCTTTCGGCGAAAAGAAATACCGGAAACCCGCTCGAACCAAGTTACTGTCAAACAAACCTTGTGGTGCGATCACTGAAAGTTGGTCAGCGGGGAGTATGGTATTGCCGCGCACGACGACGATGTGAAGCCCGACACCAAGTTTGGGTAGCTGTTTTGCTCTGGAAACAGCATCTTGTACTTCAGGCTCGCCTACCATCAGGCAGGTCGTTGTCAGAATACCGTTAGTGTGAGCTGCTTCGATCGCTTCGTTTACCGGAATCGATATGCCGAAATCATCGCCAGTGACGATTAAGCGTTTCAGACTGCGTTCTCCCGGCCCCAGAGGAAGCCGAAGAACTCGACGCCTTCTCGGGCCTGGCGTTTCATAACATTCCAGTCTTTACACATGTCAAAAAACAATGACGCCATCTTTCGCGGTCGAAAATAAAAACGTTTGTAGAAGACATCCACCGCTTCAAAAATCTCTTCCTTACTGAGATGTTCATAGTGCAACACACTGTTCTGAACACCGTTCTCGGCAACAAGTTCATTTCCCTCTTCAGCAACGAGCCAGCCATTCTCGGTCGCCTGTTTATACAGGAAAGTGCCCGGGTAAGCTGCGGGCAGCGAGACCTAAATAGTTTTAGGATCAATCTCCTGCGCGTACTGGATGGTTTCTTCAATGATGTCACGCGTTTCGCCGGGTAGTCCTACGATAAAGGTGCCGTGAATCAGAATGCCTAATTCATGACAGTCGCGCGTAAATTGCTTGGCCTTGGTAACCAAAATTCCTTTTTTGATATTGTTGAGGACTTTCTGGTTGCCGGATTCGTAACCTACAAGAAGGAGCCGTAATCCGTTCTCCTTCATAATTTTAAGGGTCTCATAAGGCACGTTTGCCTTAGCGTTGCAGGACCAGGTAACGCCAAGCTTCCTAAGTTCTTTAGCGAGTGCTTCAACGTTCTCGCGGTTGTCGGTTAGCGTGTCATCATCAAAAAAGAACTCTTTGATTTCCGGGAAATTGTCACGCGCGTATTTAATTTCGGCGGCGACATTCTCGATTGATCTGGTCCGATAGTTGTGGCCGGCAATTGTCTGAGGCCACAGACAAAACGTACAACGGGATTTGGAGCCACGCCCTGTATGCAGCCACGCCCTGTATAAAGAGACATATAGGGGTGCAGCATATAGCCGTTATAATAATCGCTGGTGACGAGGTGTTCTTTGTAAATCGGAGTCACCCAGGGCAGGGAGTCCATATCTTCGATGAGTGGGCGCTTTCCCGTAAAATGCGGTTTGCCGTCTTTGAGGATGGTAATACCGAGAACTTCTTCCAGAGGCTTACCTTCAGCGATCTCCTGGATCGTAAAGTCAAATTCGTTGTCGCAAACAAAATCAATGGCAGGTGATGCTACGATTGAGGCTTCATTGTTGATGGCAACATGGGCACCACAAAACCCGATTAGAAGACCGGGGTTTTGTTCTTTGAAGAGTTCGGCAACCTTGGTGTCATTGGCGAAGGACGGTGTAGAGGTATAAAGGACCAGAAACTTGTAGTCCTTCGCATCCTTTAAAACGTCGTCGACGGACAGACCACGCGCCGGGGCATCGACCAATTTACTATCGGGCACCAGGGCCGCAAGCTGCGCCAGCCATGTGGGGTACCAGAAAGACTTTACTTCCCGCTTGCATTGATACCTTGAACCCGCACCACCATCATATCCGTCATAGGTTGGTGGGCTCAAAAAGAGAGTCTTCTTCATTCTATATTCCGTATCCCCTGAAACTATATTCTCAGCCTATTTGGCAACCTTCAATCGATTGTCGGCCAAGACAACAAATTCCCGCTCCCGCCACAGAACTTTCGTTCCGCAAAAACTATAAATTCGTACCGCGAATGATAGCATGTCCCTAACAGGAATCAGCCACGCGCCACAGGACTTACCATTCGTAAGCCCACGGCACACTGCATAATGTAAGAACGTCCGCATCCCAAGCGCTATGGCGATTGGCAATAGCGATATAGCGACGGTCGCCCCTAAAGTGAAGCCGCGTAACCGCCGGGCTGGACAGAGCGAATTGTTCGGGCCCAACGGATTTCGTGGAAAAAGACTCCTTTGAGGTTTTCTTCCAGAATGACATTCTCGACAATATACGGCACTAACGCGACGTCGTAGCCTTGTTCGACAACGAATTTACCGAGCATGTAATCATCTGCGAGAAAGTCAGCCAGGGCCGGAAAGCCACCAAATTTGTTCAGTACTGTGCGGCGGACTGCCATCGTTGCGCCGAAGCAGAAGGTCAGCTTGCCAAACATAGTCGGGATGAGGGCAGAAACCAGTCATTGACGAACATCGCTCCTGGACGGGAGGCCAAACCTTTGGCTGCCGTTCCGGAGTACAGGCAAGTGCTCGCACCGACCTTGCTATTGGCAAATGGAGCGGTCACCCGCTTTAAATAATCTGGACTGACCCGCATATCGCTATCGGAAATCACAAATATCTCGTGTTTCGCAATTTTAGCCATATTGGCCAGGTTACTAATCTTTTAGTTCGAACCGATTATCTGATCGTCAACAACAAGCGAAATGTCTCTGTCTGGAAATTCATGGATAACAGATTCTACGACAGGAATCGCTGGATCATTTTTATCCCGAACCCCAAAAATCACTTGATGTTCAGGGTAATCCTGGCGGCAGAACGAACATAAACTTTCAGCGAGTTCGTGCTCCATGCCACATATAGGTTTCAAAACGGTCACAGGAAGGTTGTTTGACGCTGGTACAGTGCGTCGTGTCTGATGACGGAATACCAGAACGCGGCCAATCGCCATGATCATGTATCCCATGGAGAACACGAATAGCGACAGCGCGATACCAGACAGAATTGTAGGTATGGTGAACACCAAACCTGTAACCTCAACCTTCCGTATTAACGCGGGCGCTATGTCTAGCGTGTAACCACCGCTTAGACAATCTTTCTGCGGCGTTTCTGTGACTAACTGTTCTCATTTGATCCAGTCTGCATATTCCGCGATTCGCTGGAACGCCGCCGACGCAGCAGCGCTTTTCCTTCGGCATGTTGCCAAAATACTAACCCGGGAACGTCAATAAGAAACTCGCGAATTCGGATGGCTAAAGATACAGCAATGGCGACATCGGGCGTCATGCCGATAAGGCCGCCCAACAAACACCACAAAGGCACCTTCCTGAACGCCATAGCTGTTTGGCACAACAAAGGCGGCATCGCTTAGCGTCGAGCTCAGGCTTTTAAGCATAAGGGCTTCCAGGACGCCAATGGGAAACCCCAGAAGCCATGCGGCCAACCAGACTTCTCCTGTTTGCAAAATGAGGGCACCAAACCGCCATGCTGTCGCCGCGAACAGGGGCCCCTTTGCCGGTAAACCTGTAGAACAATGTCGTCGATTTCTTCTGCGGTATCGATCTGGTTATTTAGGAATTCAGCCTTCGTGACTTTATGCGCCGATTTTACGGCAATCCCGAAAATTCCGGCCTTCTGAACGACCAAAAATCCTGCGACACCCGCACCAAGCAAGGCAAGGCCTACTATTCCGGCAGCTACCAACTCGTTATCGAGTGCCATCGTGGACAGCAAGATGACCCCCAGCACGCCCCAAAAGATGAGCGTAATCACCTGGACGGTTTTGTCGACAATGGTTGAAGCGCTGGCGTGGCGGGCATCGGTTCCCCAAAGCGTAACGACCCGAGCTTTCACGACTTCACCACAGATTGAGGCGACAGGAAGCAGCGTATTAACCGCGCGTCCCATCCATTGCGCATAAAAAGCCTGCCAAAAGCTTGGGCGTTGGTCTTCCAGAAACAGCAAATGCCAGCATCGGGCATTCATAAGAACGGTCGGAAACCAGATTGCCGGCACGAGAAGAAGCATCCCGCCCGAAGCGGCAAGAAGCCCCCAAATCTCTCCCAATCCTTGCCAGGCAATTAAACCTGTCAGGATGGCAAGGCCAATTACCAGGCCAATGTATGACGCGATTTTCATAGAGTACTGATTTGATTTCTCCGACCTTGTGGTTTTAAGCGGCATAAGCGGCGTTGGCCAGAATCTTGTGAGTAAGGGATGCCAATAACCTTGCGTCGTATATTATGCTCAATTAGACAGAGCGGGAATCCGAGTGTGGTTCGGCGAGCATTGCCCAGATGACAAATTCAGAAACGACTCCTGAAAACAGGCCAGCCCTGACTAAACCGGAACAGTTATTTCCGTTGGTTCGGCAATTTTCCTATCGTCTGACGAAACTTCTGATCTTGCGGCCTTTGACGCCAAACCATGTGACGGCGATGTCCCTGTTGTCTGGTCTGGCGGCGGCATGGTTTTTTGCCCAGGGGATCTATCAGACTGGCGTAATCGGCGGCGCGCTGTTCGTTCTTGGATATACCTTCGACAATTGTGACGGTGAGATCGCGCGTCTCAAGAACTTGTCATCTGAATTCGGGGCAAAATTCGATGATGTCGTGGATTGGCTGGTAGATAGCGTATTTTTTACAGCACTCGGCTACGGCACCTGGGTCGCAACCGATAACATTATCTGGTTGTGGTGCGGCGTTGCAGCGACCGCGGGCGCGACAATCGATTATGTCGTCGATCTGTTTTACTACGCCCGAAAAGAGGCGGAAGAAGACGCTCAAACGCGAGAAGAGCAGGCGGTCGTACAGAAAAAGCCAGAGAACATCATTGATTGGTTGATCTTGATATTCCACAAGTTCAGTGGTGCCGATTTCTGCATGGTCGTGTTCGTGCTGGCTGTGTTTGATATCCTTTGGCTATTGCTTCCGGCGGCAGCAATTGGCGCTCAAGCCTATTGGATCACAGACCTGTTCAAACGTGCTCGGGGCTGGCGGATTTAGGCTGATCGAGATTACAGCTTGACGCAGACGTTGCTCATCTCGGTATAAAATTCCATCGAGTACGTACCGCCTTCGCGCCCGATCCCTGACTGCTTTGATCCACCAAAGGGTGTCCTGAGATCGCGCAGGAACCAGCTATTGATCCAGCAAATACCAACTTCCATCTGGGGTCCCACGCGATGAGCGCGGGGGAGATCTTCTGTCCAGATAGAGCAGGCGAGACCGTATGATGTGTCGTTCGCCATCGCGACGGCTTCTTCTTCCGTATCGAAAGGCGTGATATGGCAGCAGGGACCAAAGATTTCTTCCTGAACCACCGCGGAGTCTTCCGGCAGACCGGTCCAGATGGTTGGCTCGATCCAGGCGCCGTCGCTCATGCCGTTCATTTCTGGCACGCCACCACCTGTAACAACGGTCGCGCCTTCTTCAGCCGCTTTATTGTAGTAGCTCAGGACTTTTTCCTGATGCTCTTTGCTGATCAGGGGGCCGAGCGACGTTGAGTCATCTTCAGGCGCACCGCAAACCAGCCCTTCTGCGCCTTCTTTGAGACGGCTAACGAACTCTTCAAAGATAGGACGCTCAACATAGACACGCTCAGTGCCGAGGCAAACCTGTCCGCAATTGGCAAAGGCTGAGCGCATCGTACCTTCGATGGCTTTATCCATATCGCAATCGGCGAAGACAATGGCCGGGTTCTTGCCACCGAGTTCGAAAGATACATCGCGTACGCCGATAGCGGCGTTTTGCAAGATGGCCTCGCCTGTGCGCGTTTCACCGGTAAAGGTGATGGCATCAACGTCAGGATGTTTGGTCAAAAATTCTCCGGTGGAGCCTGGTCCCATACCTTGGACGACGTTGTAGACGCCCGGCGGTACGCCGACATCATTCATAACTTCGCCAAGCAGGGCGGCCGTGGAGGGTGTTTCCTCTGATGGCTTAACAACAACTGTATTGCCACAGGCGAGGGCAGGGCCCGCTTTCCATGTCATCAAAAGCAAAGGCAGGTTCCACGGGCAAATGATCCCGATGACACCCTTGGGTTTGGTAACCGTATAGTTCAGGGCACCAGTGCCATCCGGTGTCGGCATCCGGAAGCATTCATCATGATGGTTTTTCATCATATCCGCGAAGACTTCGAAGTTTGCTGCACCACGCGGAATATCGAGATGAGAGGTGAGGCTGACCGGCTTGCCGGTATCAGCGACTTCAGCGTCGAGGAAATCATCAAAACGCGCCTGAATACCGCCAACAATCGCTGTGACGAGCTTCAACCGCTCCGGCAATGGCATTGTGCCCCAAGGCCCCTTAAGCGCGGCTTTGGCAACCCGAACTGCATCATCGACATCGGCTTCGCTTGCTTCATGAACTATTGATAGAAGAGAACCGTTTACAGGGCTGATATTATTGAATGTTTTTCCTGAACTCCCCGTCCGATATTCGCCGTTAATGAAGTTCATCGCTTGATGATTGTCAGACTTGTCTGGCGTTGCCACTCTATCTCTCCATCGTGAATTTAGGTGTTCGCAACATGTGCAAAATGCGTGGTAAAATCAACTCGCTTCGACAAAATAGGCGCCTTCGTCGTCGCGCTTTAAAATATCTATCTCGCGTAACTCTCCCCAGGCACGCAGGAACTCCGGCCAGGGCACATCCATATGGTCATCGACCACGTCGTGAAACTGCTGCGCTTCCGCTTCCAATGCAGTCTTAATCTTTGTTGCCAGCGGGCTCATTCGAAATCCTCCAGCTTGATACGGTCTCGGCCGTAATTCTTGATCCGGCGGTAGAGAATGGGCGGTACCCCTTCAGGGATCGTCGCATCAATCCCGAGTTTCGCAGTCGTCGGCAGACCGCCTTTGCCGAGTTCCCAGGATTTAACACTGGGGTCGATATGTTTGGCACGGGCGCCTTTCAGGATCACCGCGTCTTCATCGGCCTGCACCCGGAAGGCAATTGCCCAATCCAGCTCATCGGGATCATGGATATCGATATCTTCGTCGGTGACGACGACATATTTAACTTCGGCCACCGAGAGCAGGGCTGCCACAGCGTTTTTGCCCTCACCGGGGCGCTTTTTGATTGAGGCGATTAGCGCCCAATAGCCGCAACCGCCAACAGGTGCCCGGATATCGACCGGTTGTACGCTGGCAACGCGCAATGCCTGCAATCCAGCGGCCTCGGTAACCGGTGCGGCGAGCCAGTCATTCTCCCACGGCATTTGCAGCATATAAAAAATCGGATTTTTGCGATGGGTGATGCATTTGATGCGGAAGATCGGGTTCCATTTCACATCGCCGGAAATCTGACTGAATTCACCGAACGGGCCTTCATCGGCCGTCCAGCCAATCGGCAACAGCTCACCCTCCAGCACCAGCTCGGCATCCGCGGGGACTTCAAGGTCCAACGTCTTGCATTTGACCATTTCCAGCGCTTCACCGCGCAGCCCGCCAGCCAGCGCCAGCTCATTCGTATCAATTGGTGCTTTATAGGACGCGGCCAGCATATCCAACGGATGAACCCCGACCGCAATGGCGATCGGCAAAGGCTCACCTTTGTCGAGGGCCCGCTGGTAGTAAAATCGCATGTCGGAGGGCGAAACCAGATCAATCCCGGTTTCCTTGGGTGTCCGATACATTAAGCGGTAACAGCCAACATTGCTGCCATGCTCGGGGTCTTTCGAGACGGCAAACGTCCCGGAGATATAGGCGCCACCGTCAAACAAATGCATCAGGGGCAGGGGAATGGTCGTCAGGTCGACATCATCGCCCTCCATCACGACTTCCTGACATGGCGCGCTATCGACCAATACGGGATCAATCGGTTTGCTGGATTTCTCTTCGAATTCAAACGCAATGCGGTTTTCCGTGCAGCCCATCGCGATACCGAGCCGTTTGCGCGTCGACACCAGCGCCGTTGCCACCCGCCAGTCGGGATAGCCCTCAATATTCTCAAACATCGTGGCTTGGTCGGATTGCTCACCGAGGGCCGACAATTGGCGGCAATCGACCGGTTTGGTGATGCGCTTTAGCTCGCCTGCCTTGTCGAGATCGTCCAGAAAACTCCGAAACCCAATATCGGCCATCAATTTTCTCCGCTGAATGCAGCGATCAAACTATCGTAGAGGTCTCATTGGAGTCTAGCGGGGGAGCCCGAAAATCCCTATCTTAGCAGGACCGAATTACCAGAGAGGTACGCTATGTGGTTTTCGCCGCGAAAATTGGAAATTCCATCCGCAGAGGATGCCTTGCCCGGGCGTGATACGGCTCTGAAAGTGTCCGACAAGCATTTTGCCAATGGAAACCCTTTAAAACCGCCCTTTCCGGATGGCATGGAACAGATTGTGTTCGCCCTCGGCTGTTTCTGGGGTGCTGAGCGGATTTTCTGGCAAACGCCGGGGGTCTATACGACAGCGGTGGGATATATCGCGGGACATACCAAAAACCCGACTTATGAAGAGGTCTGCTCGGGTCGAACCGGCCATACGGAAGCTGTTCTGGTGGTTTATGATCCCAAGGAAGTCAGTCTTGATGCTTTGCTCAAGGTATTTTGGGAAGGCCATGACCCAACGCAGGGAATGCGTCAGGGCAACGATGTCGGGACGCAATATCGCTCCGGCATTTACACCTATTCAGAGGCGCAAAGAGAAACGGTGCTTGCTTCTTACGAGAAATTTGGTGAAGCGTTGGCGGCGGCTGGCCATACCGGTATCACGTCTCAGGTCATCGAGGCACCGGAGTTTTATTATGCCGAGGATTATCACCAGCAATATCTCGCCAAAAACCCTGCTGGCTATTGCGGGTTGGGTGGCACCGGTGTGACTTGTCCGATGCCAGCGGCGGCGGAATAGGGTTTTTCAGCTGGCCACGGCCTGCAGGATCAGCTTGATCCACATGACAACAATGATGGCGATGACCAGACGGTTGAACCATTTGGCGCTGATATAGGGCGTCGTCCACATCCCAAACTGGGTAAACAGAACCGTTGGAATGATGGCCCAGAGCCCTTGAATGATACGTTTCTCGGTATAGAGTCCCAGCCCACCGACGGCAAAAACGTGGGTGCCGGAAATCGCCAGAAACATCAGCGATGCGGCAAAGACATAGGTTTTGCTATGGAGCCGATAGGAGTGAATCCAGGTCGCGATGACGGGGCCGGCAATTCCAGTTGCGCCCTGACAGGCACCACCGACAAAGGCAAGAATTGGTGCACCGCGACGGGCGGCTTCCCCTTTGAGCTGAGAATCAGGCTTGAGGGCGAGAACGACCAAATACAGGCCCAGCCAGATGATGATCAGCCACAGCAGAGCGTTGTCGGTCAGCGCAGCCAGGACAAAGGCACCGGAAGCCGTCCCGACAGCGGCACAGATGAGCGAAATATTGAGATGTGGTACATCGCTGGTCATTTTACGGTATCGCCAGCAAATCCAGATATTACTGGCTGCCACCGGGATCGTCAGAACGACAATCGCATGCTCGGCACCAATAAAGGCAGCAAGGGTCGGTACGGCAATCGTTGGCAATCCAATACCAACGGCACCCTTGAAATAAGACCCGACCGCGATGGCGGTCAGGACGATGGCCAGTTCTTCGAAACCCATAATGAGAATTAATTGTTGTTGATGCGGGGCGTCGTGAACTCGACGACATAGCCTGCCCGGCTGCTTCAAGCAACCGCGGTGCGGTTTCTATTTAGCAAAGATGATGGAACGAAGGCGGGCCTTGTTGCCAGTGCTGATTGTTTTGACAGCGTCCGTAACAATCTTCTGAACCTGGATACCGGACGAGGGCAGGAGGCGCAGCCGCTGTTTTCGGATGTCGCCTATAAACTGTTTATCTTTGACCATTTTGCCGAAAGCGGATCGCAAAACTTTGAGCGCGCCCTTTGGCGATCGGGGTGGCAGCAAGAGGCTGTACCCAATTGCTCCTGGCGTTGAGACCAGTTTTACCAGCGTATGATCCTGCTTGTGGGTGATTTCATGCAGCATCGGCAGTTTTTTGAGCAAGGGGTCGCGATTATATCCCACCTGGACCAGCGGGATCGCAAATTTTCCGGTCTTTTTGAACCAGTGTGGCACGATGGTATTCCAGGTCAGCCAGTCAAACGCCGCCCCGACATGGGAGTTCTTTTCCATTTCACTGATCGTTTTGCGGGCGGTTTTGAATTCGGCGACAAGCCTAATGTCGGTTTTGACGATATCCCGCATGAGCTTGGGAATGATGTAAGACATTGATCCCCGGTTGGTGTAGCCAATGGCCAGCCTTTGCCCGCGGATATCCTTGGCCGTTTTAAACTTGGTGTCCGCTCGAAGGGCAAACACTCTGTTTGCGGCACTGACGGACCCAATCCAAAGGAAATCGCCGGGGTTATATTTGACCGCCTTGGGCCACAAAGCCTGAGACAAAACCAGGGTATCTGGTGGTACCAGGATATTCAGCCCGTTTCTCGGCATCGCGTTATAAGCAAAGTTTGTCGCCTTAATGCCCCCAGCGCCGACGATAGACTGCACGGTAATTTTTGGCTTGCCGGGGATAAAACGATAGAGATGACGCGCGATCATACGCGAATATTTTTCGCTCGCGCTGCCGATATTACCGGTGTTTACAAGCTTGATGTGCTGCGTTTTACCCTTGGCAGCATTAAAGCCGCCAGCGCCCAAGCTAACGGCAATTATAGCTGTCATCAGACATGTTTTATTTAACATAACCATCGGGCGCTGTTCGGCATTCCATTTTCTGCAAGCTAGCGGGTTTCACAACATTGCTGCAAGCGGCAAAAAAGAGGCATTCCGCCTACCTTGTTAGAATATGGGGGCACTGATACCTTTTTTCATCGGAAAACTCTAAATCTCGTTAAAAAGAGGTTTTATAGCGTGCCAGCCAACTACGAACTCTTCACCGCAGAAGAAAACGAAATTTTGACCCGCACCGGGGCAGGGACGCCGATGGGCAAGCTGTTGCGGCGTTTCTGGCTACCGGCCGTACAATCTGACGAGATTCCCGACGCGGGCGGGGATCAACTTCGCCTGAAATTGATGGGTGAGGATTTGATCGTGTTTCGGGCCAGCGATGATCGTGTCGGTGTTCTCGATCAATTTTGTCCTCATCGGCGGTCCAATCTGTTTTTCGCCAGAAATGAAGATTGCGGCCTGCGCTGCGCCTATCACGGCTGGAAGTTCGACCTTGAGGGGAACGTGGTCGATATTCCGTCCGAACCTGATTTCGAACAATGGCAAGATAAACCCCGCATAAAAGCCTATCCGGCAGTTGAAGCCGGCGGCATTGTCTGGACCTATATGGGCCCACCCGACAAAAAGCCTGCGCCACCGGAATATGAATATTGTCTGGCGCCGGATGCGCATCGGTTCGCCACACGGCGCTGGGAGGAATGCAACTGGCTGCAAGGTCTGGAGGGCGGTATCGACCCGGTGCATGTTCCCTTTTTGCACAAATATGAACTCAGTACCGACCCGCTCCATAAAGGCACCACAGGGGCAGACCTGACCTCGGCGACCGACATCTTTTATGACAGCGTTGATCAGCCATACGGCACCAACGTGATTGCCCGGCGGGACGCAGGTGATGACAGCTATTACTGGCGCATCGGTCAGTGGATATTGCCGTGTTTTACAATCGCACCGCCCTATGGCGATTTTGCGATGGGTTCAAATGCCTGGGTGCCACGGGATGATGAGAGTTTCTGGCGCTGGATCATTAGCTGTCATCCGACCCGGCCGCTGTCCAACACGGAACGCTCCGCGATGGCGGAAGGGAAAGGCACGCATGTAAAGCTCGGCCCAGACCTCCGCGCGGAAGCAAACCGGGACAATGATTATTTTATTGATCGTGAAGGTCAGCGGGCCGAAAAAACATTCAATGGCGTCTATACGGTGGGCCTGCAGGACAAGGCGATGCAGGAAAGTCAGGGCGAGATACACCAGCGCCAGCACGAATATCTCATGAATAGCGATAAATCGATCATCATGATGCGGCGTCGGTTATTGGATGCGGTTGCCGCGAATGAGCGTGGTGAAGATCCGCCGGGCCTGACGGCGAAGGATCAGCGCATCCGGGCAGCGTCACTGGTTGAACCCAAGGAAGTTTCATACGAAGAGCTGAGCAAAGATATCCTGAGGACGCGCGAAGGCGTCCCGGTGACATCAATCTAAGAACAAAAATCTGCAGGAAGGCAAAATTCCATGACACTCATTCTGTCGAACGAAGACATTGAACAGGTCCTGACAATGGAGGACCTCGTGCCGGTGCTCGAAGAGGCCTATATCGAACTCGTCGAAGGGCGTGGCGGTAATCGTCGTCGCTCCGATATCGTGACACCAACGACCCTCCGCGATGATGGTCTCTATGCCTTGAAGTCGATGGATGGTGTTATCCCAAAACTCGGCGTTGGGGCAATTCGGCTCAACTCCGACATTCTGACATTTCCGACGACGGGAAATGAAATGCGGCGTGTAAAAGTACCAGCCGCACCCAACAATCGCTATGTCGGACTCGTGTTGCTGTTCAGTACGCATACTGGCGAACCGCTGATGATTTGCCCTGACGGGGTGATGCAGCGGATGCGGGTCGGGGCAACCAACGGCATTGCCGCCAAATATATGGCACGCGAAGATGCCGATACGCTGGCAGTGTTAGGGTCCGGCTGGCAGGCGGGTGCCGCTGTTTTGGCGCATGATGCTGTTCGTGACCTCAAGGACATTTGCGTTTACAGCCCGAACCCGGAGAACAGAAAAGCATTCGCCGCCGAGATGGAAGAGGCACTTGAGAAGGAAGTGAGGATTTGCGAAACAGGTGAAGAAGCCTGTAAGGGCGCGCAGATGGTCGCCTGTGCGACCAACGCCGTCATGCCGGTGTTTTTCCATGACTGGTTAGAGCCCGGCATGCATATCGGCACGGTTCGCCCCGGCGCGACAGAAGTCGAGAAAGCGGCCTGGCCTGATATCGAACTCTTTGTTCTTCTGGATCACGATGACAATGCGGAAATGATCTATACCCACGGCGTTCTGGTGGGAGAGGACAAGGTAGGTTCCTACGGTGTAGAACAAGATGAATGGCACAATAATCTGCCGTCGCTTCCGCAGGTCATCAATGGTGATCGGGAAGGCCGCACCAATGACGAGCAGTGCTCCTGTTTCCTGAACAATCTCGGGATGGGATATCAGTTCGCCGCGACCGGCTATGTCGTCTACAACAAGGCCAAAGAGCTGGGCCTTGGTACAGAATTACCGACAGACATGTTTACCGAAACGGTGCATCCCTAATTTGGTTACCACTCGACCGGGTTTCACTAAAACCCTGGGTCGGATTCGTATGGTTGTTTTTACTTTTCGATTCTAATTCTTCTACTAATATTTATTTTAATATTGTAAAAAGAACAAAAAAAGAACATATAGAAAGGATTATTATAGAAAGGATTATTAAGGTGGCTTTGAGCTGGTTGTGCGTTGGGATGGAGGTGCCTTGAGTGAAGAAAATCACCAGTTTTATTAAAGTTATTTTGGTCGCGGGTATTAGTGCGGCGCTTACTGTTTGGTTGATTTTGGGTGGCGAAATTATTGGGCCTTCAAGGAATTTGAACGAGCTTAAGTTGGATTTTTCCTATTCGGATTTTCTTTCTACTACCCTTACTGCGCTTGGCTTGATTTTGGCCGCCCTTGCAATTGGAATTGGAATTATCGCATTCCGGACAATTAGCGATATAAGGCAAAGAAGCTCGGCAAATTGCCGAGGAAACTGTTGCGAAAGAAGTTGAAAACCGTTTGCCAACCGCAATCGACGACGCTGTAGAAAAGGCGAGTATGGAAGGAATTCTGGATGAAGCTCTTGAGAAAGCGGTGATGCAGTTATCTCGCGGTGGTGCAGGTATGAATACGGAATTGCAAGACGAGGAGGATAATGATGGCTAGTCAGGAAATGGAACGTATCTGCGGGCGTGACAGGCGTGTTATCGACAGGTACTTGAAGGACAAGCTGGTATTGCTGGGCAAACTCGCGGCAGAGCTTGGGATAAGCGTCAAAATATCAGCGTTGGACCGGGGGAAGTCAGGTAAGATCGAATGTAAGGATGGTGCTTACACGATCAAAATAAATCGGTACGAAACCCGCGAACGCCAGAGGTTTACGCTTGCACATGAAATAGCTCATTTTCTTCTTCACCGGGATAAATTTGTCACCGATGATTATGGTGAGATTTATGACAATGTTCTTTATCGATCAGGCCAACCGGAAGAAATTGAACATGAAGTCAACCGGCTTGCTGCGGATTTAATTATGCCCATTGACCCTGTTCATTCCGATGTGGAAGAGGCAGGAGTTCCTGTCAGTGATGAGGTAATCGAGCGCCTGGCTCGAGAGTGGTGTGTGTCTAAGGCGGCTATGGAAATAAGGCTATCCTCCTATATGGCAGCATAAAATAAAAGGGACTAATATGCCACCCAAGATCGGGGACTACATCCCAACTCTTGTAATTAGGCCAAGCGAGATGAATGGCTTGGAGTATCTACCTGGGGTTTCAAAAGACAGGATGACTCCTGTTATCAGGATGACTCCTGTTATCAGGATGACTCCTGTTATATTGCTAGCACCCTGGACAAACGCGCTCTCACTTGAAAAGGCGATGGAAAGAGTTGAAAAGGCATTTCTACATCGAAAATTCTTTCTCGATATTGATAAAGATTACGATCCTACGAATTTGGAAAGTCCTGCCCAAGCGGAATGGCTAGAAATAAGAAATCCAGTAAATCAATTTCAGTCTTGGCGAAATTTTTGGATTAAATATCCGTCAGTTTTACCTTGTCTCCAGCTAGAAAAGCTTAATGATAAAGAAATTCGAGACGAGATCGAGGAGGTTCAGCAACAAGGACGCGAGTTCTGTCTCCGAATCGAACTCGACAAACAGCCAGGAAATATACAAGCGGCAATAAACCAACTTGTTGACTTAGGGACAGTAGATTTTACAGTTGTGATAGAAGGGGGTGGACTCTAAATCCTCTTAATTTGTACGCTGGAGCGTATGGTTACATTACAGAAACGCTAGCGGTACTTGATGGACGAATTCCTATCGTTGTCTCTTGTACATCGATGCCAAAAGGGTTCCAAAATGTAGAAGGTCTGGTGGAGAACAAGTTTTCTAATCACGAACTCCTAGACCAAATTAAAAGAAACTCAAATAAAGAAACAATTTTATATGGTGATTGGGGTAGTACGAGACCTCGAGAAAGGCCAGACGGATTTCGCCAAGCACCGCTTCCAAGAATTGATTATCCAAAAGATGACGCCTGGCACTTCGCGCGTAGTAAAAAAAGGGAATTATATAGTTAATTAACCTTGCGGTTTATCTGCAAATCTTGGGGCGGAAAGGAGGTGATGCCAGATGCCTAACATACCAAAACCAGCCATGACAAAATGGTTGTAAGGATGGAAATCGTCTTCTCCCCAAGGTGTTCGTAGCACTTGGGGAGAAGGTAGGTTATTTTTAACCATAGATCAAGGGTTATGGTTCGACACCTAGCAACACGAGGGGCACAGCGGGCACGCCACGGCCCTGCCGGATGACATTGAGCAAGTCACGCTCATAATACGGGACACCGCTCGACATTTGCGATTCAAGGGTTTTCATCGGCAGGACTTCTATCCCTACATCGAGGATATCCGAGACGTAAAAGCTCAAGTGTTTAACGAACAGGTCATGCGCGACGAACGCATACTTTCCGAACTGAACTTCGACCGCGACACGATCCTTCACGAAATCGGTCTGATTGTAGGACATAATCGGCTTGCGGCCCGTCGCCGCTATGGCTGACTTCTGCTCAGCCTCGCTTTGCCCCTGAATCGAGCGTAGCAAACTCTCATCCTCCGTTACCCAAAACGTGTTCCGGCGTTCTTCCCAACCCTTTGCTTCCAGGCCAGACTTAAATGCTGCATTCATATCGACAGGGCTATAGAGCGTTCTGCCCTTTCGCGTCTTTTCTGTCGACACTTTTGTCCGGCAGGCTTCAGCATCGACTTGAGCATCGACTTGAGCAATGACGCCCAATAGTTCCGCCCAGAGCTCGGAGTGGTGAACAAGCAGATATTCCTCACCATTTAAATGGGAATATCTGGCTTTCACCCGCATTAATGACCACCGTTCGGCAGAACCGGGTTATAAACCGGTTTTCCCATGGGGCGGGTGCGCAGTGCCCCGCTACGCCACGCGGCAACGCGCTGCTGCGCCAGTTCGACATATTCAGGAACAATATCGCAACCGTAAGCGTCGCGCCCATGCATCAATGCAGCGATAACCGCAGAACCCACTCCCATATATGGGTCAAGAACCACGTCGTTTTCATCGGTCATCGAGAGAACCAGTCTCTCAACCAATTCAACCGGAAATTGGCAGGGGTGGATTGTCTTTTCTGGATGGTTATTCTTGACGTTCGGGAACTCCCAGACATCGGACGGGTTCTTACCCTTCGGGTTGCCGGACAGTTTGCCGGTATTCGGCCCTTTGAAATGTTTTTTGCCTGGATATTTTGATGGAACGCGGATCGGGTCCAAGTGCCACGTGTAATCGTCCGCACGTGTCCACCAATTGATTGTCTCATATCGGCCTGACAGCCGCCGTGTACAGTGCAAGCCGTGCCCGAAATGCCAGATAATCCGATTCCGCATTTTCAGGCCGCATCTTTGGAAGATTGGGTATGTGAGGATATCCAACGGCATTATCTCGCCGTTCTGCACGAAGTTTCCGACCTGCCAGCAAATGGACCCCTTTGGATGCAGAACGCGCACACATTCCTCGATAACGTGCTTTTGCGCCTCCAAATAGCTGTCCAAGGACGATTTGGCTTCGTAGTCTTTCCCCAAATTGTAAGGAGGTGACGTAACAATCAGTTTGCACTGCCCATCCGGGATCGAGCGCAAAAATTTCAAATTATCAAGACAGGCCAGCACAGGAACGCGATTATCGTAGGAGCGAACGACCGGCCTTGGGAACAGTGAACGAGCAAGGGCAGCGGGATCATTGATGACAGGGGGAATTACGGCGTTATTCATCGTGCTTCCCCCACAATCAGATCGCGATACATGAGCCGTTTGCCGATCATCCCCCCAACGATATCGCGCATTTGATCGATGGTATGCCGGTCGCGGATATTGTGACGGCCTGCGAACTCATTAACATATCGATCAAGGTGCTTTGGGCTGATATTATGGAACGTCCCTTTGTGCGCTCGCTTAAGCATCGCCCAGAAACTTTCGATTCCATTCGTATGGGCTTGACCGCGCACATATTCGCCAACTGAGTGATTGACAGCTTCATGATCACGTCGCACACTTTTATAGCCCGCAGCATCGTCCGTGTAGACCTTTGCGGTCAAATCGCTCACACTTTCAGTGAACCTTCGTAACGTCGCGCCATCGGTGTTCTTTACTGATCGCGCCGTCACGCGGTTGGTTGTGCGGTCCTTTGCGCCGATAACGGCGGTCTTGCCAACCGGTCCGCGCCCGCTCAGATGTTTGCGTTTCGCCTTTGGCATATTCTTGCGCTTACCGCCCATGTAGGTTTCGTCGATCTCGACGGGACCGACGAATAATCCTTGTTCGCTAGCAAACGCTTCGCGGAGCCGATGCGCCATAAACCAAGCCGATTTCTGGGTGATTTTTAAATCGCGATGAAGTTTCATGCTCGAAACACCTTGCAGGCTCGTCGCATTCAAATAAATCGCGAATGCCCACTTACGGAGAGGTATCTTGGATTGTTCCATGACCGAACCGTGACGTACTGAAAAGAACTTACGGCAATCACGGCATCTATAAGGGAGAGGCTTGCGATTTGCCTTCGGTGCCGTGTTGCGGCTTCCGCATTTTGGGCAAAGCCGGTCTTCCGGCGTAGGCCATCGCACATCCTCAAACCAATCTTCCGCTGATGTTTCACAGGGGAACATCTCTGCCAACTCAATCAAGCTGATACCTTCGCGGTGATGTTTACCAGGTGCGTTGTTTGCCATATCATTCTCCTATGTCCCATACATTAGGACAATACGCCTGGTTAGTCAAGTATATAATTCACTAAAAAAAAGACTTGGGGATACAAGGAAGCTGCTAAGGAGGTGGTTGATAGCGATGCTTGGGATGGTACCCTTGGAATTTGGGGGGAGGAAATGATTCAGGAGACGGCTATCAATCCATCATTTGCCATTGATACTGCGCAAAAAAATGTAGCTGCGCGAGTAAACATACACCTTCATCGACAAGCTTTTTATGGCGACAATATTCGTGGAATTGATTTGGATGAAGACTGGGTTGACTAGAAATTGTTATGGCTTGCGGCTTCCGCACTGTCTTTTTTACAAACCCCTAGACGTCATCTACAGACACAAGCGCCTCCTTCAATATCGCGCGTATTTCATCCGGCATATCTGTTGATTTTCGAGCTTCGAGGTCGAAGAAAACTTCAACCGCATCCTGGGTTGCGATAAGCGTTCCGGTTTCGGCATTTGTCATGCGTTGCGTGTAAGTCAGGCTCTTATTGCCGAGCCGCGTGAACCCGCTTTTGACGATAAGCAGTTCACCGGCGTTTGCCTCGTGGACAAAATCGTTTGTCGTGCGCGCGACAACCACGCCAACACCGTGTTTCTTCATCGCGGCATGGGCGCCGTCAATCATGTTCCATATATGGAAACCAGCATCGTCAAAGAAATGCCCATAGTAACGAACGTTCATGTGGCCGATGTGATCGCAATACCAGGTATGAACAACGGCCCGATGGGTTTCCATCCAGTCGGCCATAATCAATTCTCCATCAGTTTGTTTGTTGGCTCAGCATAGGACGGTGTGACATTCGATGGAATGCCGCTAACATTGGCGTCATGAAAGCGGCAGTTATTGAACAGCAGGGCGGTGTAGAAAATATCGTCTATCGCGATTGGGAAGACCCGGAGCCGGGCCCGGACGATGTCGTCGTTCGCGTAAAAGCCTGCGGGCTAAACCATCTAGATATTTTTGTCCGGCGCGGGATGCCTGGATTTCCTGTGCCCATGCCGTTTATCTCCGGTGGCGATATTGCCGGCGACATCTGTGCGTTGGGCGGTAATGTCTCTGACTGGTCAGTGGGAGATCGGGTGACCCTTAATCCTGATACGCATGAAGGGATGATTGGCGAGCAATTAATCGGCGGGTTGGCGGAGATGGTACGTGTGCCGGCGCAGAATCTGGTCGCCCTGCCGGACAACCTTTCCTATGAGCAGGGGGCAGCCTTGCCCATCAATTACGGGACAGCTCACCGGATGCTGTTTCATCGCGGACGACTGGCAGCAGGGGAAACAATGCTGGTGCTGGGCGCCAGTGGCGGCGTTGGGGTTGCCTGTTTGCAGTATGGCAAAATGGTCGGGGCAACTGTCATTGCCGCAGCCGGGTCAGCGGAAAAATGTGAGAAGCTGGATGAACTCGGGGCGGATCACACGATCAACTATGCCGACGAAGATTTCAGCGCTGCGACCTGGAAACTATCCGGGAAGAAAGGTGTCGATGTTGTCGTCAACTTTACAGGTGGCGATACCTGGGTGCCGTGTCTAAGGACGGCGAAGCCTGGCGGACGAATCTTAACCTGCGGGGCGACAGCGGGGCATTCGCCCGAAACTGATCTACGCTATATCTGGGTCCGTGAACTGGATGTGCTTGGGTCGAATAGCTATAGCCAGGAAGATGTCGCGAGTTCCGTTGCCTACGCCGCCGAAGGAAAAATAGCGCCGGTTATAAGCCATGTTTTGCCGCTGGAGAAAACTGGTGAGGCGGAAATCCTGATGGAAGACCGAAACTTCTTTGGCAAAATTATTGTCTGCCCCTAGGACATTTCTGCAGCAATCGTGTCTTCAATAATTTTACGGGCAGCGGGGCGGTCGACCTTGCCCGTGCCGCCAACCGGGAGCGCATCGACGATTATGACTCGTCGCGGATGTGCATAAGCCGCGCCATGTTCCAACGTAAAAGCTTTAATAGAGTCTTCATCGCTGGTTGAATCCGGACGGATGGTGACAAGCGCGGCAGGCGCGAGACCTTTGACGTCATGTTCAATTGGCATAACGACGGCATCTATGATGTCGGGATGCTGGACCAGAAGAAGCTCGACTTCCTTGGGGTAGATGTTTTCACCGCCACAGGAAAATTGATCATCAATGCGCCCCATAAAGAAGTAGAACCCGTCATCATCTTTGCGAAAGATGTCTCCGGTATGGAGCCAGCCGTCCGTCAGGCGTTCTTCGTTTAGGTCCGGACGGTTGTTATAGCCGGACAGCACGGCGGGTGACTTTACCCAGAACTCGCCATGGCGATCATTCTCCTGGCCGTTCTCATCGACCATTTTGACATCGACTTCAGGAGCAGGGACGCCACAACTACCGCGGGGAACCTCTCGACCATCGAGAGGGCTGCGCAACGGGCCGCCACCTTCAGTGAGTCCGTAGGCTTCCTCGACATCTGCGCCAAAGGCTTTTTCGACAGCATTCAACAATTCGGCTCCAACCACCGCTGACCCCATTTCAAGACATTCCAGTTTTGGAAACTTTAAGGTGCCGAGAAGTTCTTCTTCTGCCAGCATCATGCGATACATGGCCGGGACTCCGCCGGTATCCGTACAGCTATAATCAGCGAGTGCCTGCAGCATCATACGCGGTTCAAAGCGGGGTAATATCACTGCAGACGCTCCGGCGTAGAGCTTGGGCTTGATGGAAACCCGCATTGCGTTTTTATGAAAGAGAGGTCCGGCAACCAAAGTACGGTCTGTCGGTTTGCAGGGCCAGTATTGTTGGGCAGTCCTGATCCCCCACAACATACCTTCGTGCGTCAGGAGCACGCCTTTGGAGCGACCGGTTGAGCCGGATGTATAGGGAAGGAACGCGATTTGATCCGTTTCTACGGCAATTGGCGTGAACGCTTTTTCATCCGCATTGGCGATCGCCTTATCGTAGTCACACCAGCCAGGTGGCGTAGGGTGGACGGCAATTAAAGTGTTGAGCGCTTGTTGTTCGACGATGTCGACGATCTGCGGGTGGCAGTCGGGTTCAACAATGGCGCCAGAACATCCGGCATCTTTTATAATAAATTCAATTGTATCTGCACCGAGCTTAATATTAAGCGGTATGGGAATAATCCCGGCGCGCATAGCGCCAAAGAAAACTTCAATAAATTCAGAACGATTACCCATCGCGAGGAGTAGTCGGTCCCCCGGCTTCATCCCAAGGGTCGTTAGGATCGTCGCCACGGTCTCCATTCGGTGATTCAATTCACCGTGCGTGATGAGATGATCTGGCATCCGTGATAAATCGATTATTGCTGTTTTATCGGGGTACGCGATTGCCGCCGCGCGATTGAAGTAGCCCAGGTTTTTGTCGCGAATATCCATGGTGTTAGACCTTAGAGCCAAGAATTCGTAGTGCAAAGGGTAAGGCATTCCTGTAATGCGTGTCACAGATGTATGGGTCGCACGTTAAGCGGGTTTTAATTGTTGCGCGAGTACAACGTTACATTAGTAAAACGGATTTTCTCGTGAGTTGTATCATGCTTTCAGAAGGTACCAAACAGATTAAGGAGAAGTCGTGGTGGCAGCCCTCGGATGGTCGCATCGGCTCCGCGCTGTTCGCCATTCTTCTGTTTTGTCTCACAACGCTGTATTTCAGCCTTAATCAAGCAGAAAAGTATTTGTTTCGTTCAGAAGCCAGTGAAGTTGGGTCGACCGTTGTTGTGAACCTCCTGACCGGACTTCCCAAGCTTGACAGTATACTCAAAGATCGCGATCCCCGCGAAGCGGAAATCAAAAAGATTGAGGAAATTATCGGTATCACCGGGGTGGAAGGGCTCAGGTTAATCGACCCGCAGGGGTCAGTCGTCTTTGAGCCGATTGATCTTCCCATTTCCGGGCAAAAAGACAGCAAGGTGTATGCCCAGGAAATTAATCGAAGAGAAGTTCTCGTAAATATTTCCCACGGCTTGATCCAGAACGCGGTCATCGGCACAGCGCTGGTGCCGGTTTATGACAATGGTTCTGTGGCCGGCGGGGCGGAAATCTTTTTGAATATGACGCGCCGCCATAAAGAACTGCAAATGGTCATGACCGTTGCCTTTGTTGGGGTTGGCTCTTTCCTGATCCTGATAGCCCTGGCGATTGGAACTGTTTTTCGTCGTCACTCTCAAGCACATAGAAATTTTGTTGCGGCTTTACGTGAAGGTGAGGAGCGCTATCGGAAACTTATCGAGTACTCTCCCGACGCTATTCGTGTCATCGTCGATGAGAAGATTGCTTTTGTGAATCCTGCGGCCGTTGAGCTGTTCGGTGCCAGTGATGAAAGCGACCTGATCGGTATGGAAGGAAAGTCGTTTGTTCCCAAAAGTTTGGAAGACGACCAGAACGCTCCCCGAAACCTGGTAAGGCGACAGACCGCGACAGATAAGGCGATGCCTTGGACCGAAACGCAGCGAGAGAGACTCGACGGTTCAGTTATCGATGTCGAGGCGTGCGCCCTTCGTTTTAGTTGGGACGGCAAACCCGCGCGGTTGGCTATGGCGCGGGATATCGGCGAGCGCAAACGCGCTGAAAGGGCCCTCGCGGATATCTCGAAACATAATGAATTGCTGCTGGCCTCTGTTGCAGAGGGAATTTTCGGGCTCGACCTGAATGGCTGTATTACCTTTGCCAACCCGGCGGCAGGAAGATTGTTGGGGTAGGACCTGGCAAATATTATTAGCAAAAAATTCAAAGATGTTGATCCGATTCTAGCTCACAGTTCTGATGAGACAGACTCTCCAATTTTACGGGTGCTACGCACCGGCGAAGAGCTTCAGATTCCCAGTGAAACGATGTGGCATTCCAACGGCACGTCCTTTCCTGCGGCCTACAATGTAAGGCCAATTCGTCACGAAGACGGTAGCATTGAAGGTGCAGTTGTGACGTTTCGGGACATCTCAAAACGAAAAAAGGATGAAGAAAACCTCCGTCAAAGCGAGGCCAGGGTATCATTGGCGCGTCAACAGCTGCTTGATGCTATTGAAGCAATTAATGACGGATTCGCTCTTTATGACTCTGAAGACCGTTTCGTCCTCGCAAATTCAACCTATCGGGAGATGTATCCGAGATCCGCGCATTTGATGGCACCTGGCACCAGGTTTGAAGAAGTTCTTCGGTTTGGAACCGACAATGGTGAAAACCTTGCTGTGCAGGCGGATCCAGCAATGCGCGACAAGAAAATTGCGTCGGTGTTGGAAATTCATTGTAATCCGGGTCATATCCTTGAACGTTATTTGAGTGATGGGCGTTGGATAAGAATGGCGGCTCATCGCACGAGCGATGGCGGGGTGGTTAGCACTCGTACTGATATCACGGACCTGAAACTGCGAGAGGCTGAGCTGGAGAAAGACACGGCGATAACCGAACTGCTTAACAGCGTCGCTGTGAATGCCAATCAATCGTTGACGTTCAGAGAGGCATTACAAAAAACGGTCAGGGATATTTGCGAAGCGATCAATTGGCCGTTGGGACATGTTTTAGTGTCGTCAGCGAGTGGTGATGGAACCTATGAATCATCGCGTATCTGGCATTTTGACGATCCTGAAGAATTGGCTGATTTCCGAAATTGGATGGAGACGGTCAGCCTCAATAGCAGTTCCGGGTTGATTGGACTTTCGAAACAAAGACGTACGCCGATATGGGCCAAGAACGTGCATTTGCCGACGTCACCAATCCATATGCCACAGGCGGCAGGGAAGGGTATCCTGACTGCCTTCGCGGTTCCAATTCTTGTGCAGGATGAAGTTGTCGCCATCGTCAGTGCGATGACGCGGGAGGACAAGGAGCAAGACGAAAACCTCTTAAAAGCATTGTCACAGGTTGGGCGCGTGCTCGAACGACAGGAAGCCAATGAAGCTCTAAAACAGGCCACAGCGGAAGCGGAAACCGCAGCTCTGCATGCAGAAGCCGCTTCTATAAAGGCCGAGGAAGCGAGCGCTGCAAAAAGCGAATTCCTCGCGACCATGAGCCACGAGATACGAACGCCTCTCAATGCTGTCCTCGGTATAGCCGGTATTCTGATGGAGTCGGAACTCGATGAAGAGCAGCGAATGCAAGCCAGGACCATCAAAGTCGTTGGTGAGGCTTTGCTTGATGTTATCAATGATGTTCTGGATTATTCAAAGATTGAAGTGGGGCGTCTTGATCTCGAAATTGTGGATTTCGAAGTCCTGGGTCTGGTTGGTACGGTAAAAACGGTTTGGGACCCTCAGGTTTCCGGAAAGGGCCTGGAACTTTCAATCAACGTTGCGCCCGATGTCGCGCCGGTCGTCAGGGGTGACCCCACTCGCTTGCGACAAATTGTTTTCAATCTTGTCGGGAATGCTTTGAAATTTACAGAAGCCGGTTCGATCAAGGTCAATATCGCTCAGGCAACATTGCCTGATCGGTTGTTGGAGCTTCAATTTGAGGTAGTGGATACTGGAATCGGAATTCCACACGATAAGCTAGGTTTATTGTTTGAGAAGTTCACGCAAGCTGATGGATCAACGACCAGAAAATATGGTGGGACTGGACTTGGCTTGGCCATTTCGTAACAGCTAGTCACATTGATGAATGGCGAAATAGGAGTCGAAAGCACGGTTGGTGCCGGAACGAGATTCTATTTTACCGTAAGATGTGAAGTAGGTGACGCCCAAAACGTGACAGGCTTGGATAGTGAGATACCCAATAGTTCCACGTTACCGTTGGAAACGGATCATAAACTCAAAATTTTGGTCGCAGAAGACAACGCTGTAAATCAGTTGGTTATTCGGACCATGTTGGAAAAGGCAGGCCATGAATTAGAGGTTGTTGAAAATGGTGCCCTTGCCTTGGAAGCCGTTCAAGCAACCTCCTATGACCTGGTGCTTATGGATGTGAATATGCCGGAGATGGATGGCATTACGGCTACGAAACATATTCGCGCTTTGAAAGGTCCAGCCCGCGAGATTCCCATTGTCGCCTTAACAGCAAATGCGCTGAATGGTGATCGCGAACGTATGCTGGATGCTGGCATGTCGGACTATGTTGCGAAACCTATTGAGCCAGCCAGGCTCGCTGCTGCAATGGCACGGCAATGTGACATCGATGCTCAGTTGGACAGTGTCGTGAGTAACGAGGATTCGGAACCCCAGGAACTCACAGAGGACCAATTGAAAGCGTTTGATGATCTAAGCGTTTGATGATCTAAGCGTTTGATGATCTAAACGACTCCCTCGACAAATTATTGAATTAAGCCTCACGTGTTACGGAGATAGCTATGCAGAATATGTTAAAAGCAAAGGTCGCAGCGAATAAGGTTTCGTAAGCAGACCTCGTCCGAAGACTCGAAGAGGCAGATGCAAACATCGCAGCCGCGGCGGATGGTTTCGAAGAGTGGGCTTTGGCCGATATCGTTTCGGCCACTCAAAAGATCGACAATGAGAAAATGGAAATAAAGAAGAAGATTCGAGAGGTATTTCGGGTTGTTCATGACATTAAGGGGCAAGGGTCTACATTCGGATATCCAAGCGTTACCGAAATAGCGTCAATCCTGTGTGACTTTATGCGGGAAGGGAAAGTCTCGATGTCGCCCAAGCAGGCTCAAGTCATCAAACTCCATTTAGGCGCCCTTCGACTGGTTCTTGATCAAAAATTAAAGGGCGAAAGCGAAGCCGCAAAAAATCTCGTCAAGAAGCTCTCGGTCACAGCGGCAACAGTACCACCTTTGCGCTAAACATTTCCGGATAAGTTTCTACCTTCCAGAGGTTAAGGCGGCTGTAAAACTCTCCGGTGAAGCGGATTGATTCTATCATCGCTTCGACAACAATTTCGCCTTCCGTATGCAGCCAATTCCAATAAAGACTACGATCGCAAAATATAGGCATTCGCGGTTTTGCGCGGATTTTGGTAACTGTGTATCTTCGACGATTTAGACGTCGGGACGGTGAGGCTGTAGGAGAGTGTGATGAGCAACCCTGTTAAAGCGTTGCTGGCGACCGATCAAACCGCATTGTGTTTGTGTATTCGCATGGCTCGTACGGTTGATGTTGGTGCTATAGCTGCTGCTGCAGGCTTTAACGCCTTATATGTGGATATGGAACATAGTCCGATATCTGCAGACGAGACATCAGCGATTTGTATGTCAGCCCCCGGGTTTGGGGTGATCCCGTTTGTTCGTGTCCCTCAGGATGATCTCGGTCTTGCCTCCAGGCTTCTCGATGGCGGCGCTTACGGCATTATCTTTCCGCATGTAGAAACCGAAGAGCAAGCGCGGAAGGTCGCCGGAGCCTGTCTGTTTCCGCCGCGCGGATACCGTTCGGCTGTTGGGTCCACTATTCATCTTGGGTTTGAAGGACTGTCCCAAAGTGAAGCCGGTTTGCGCCTGGATGAGCTTACAACTACGACCGTCATGATCGAAACTGAGCTGGGCGTTAAGAACGCCAGTGCAATTGCCGCAGTCGATGGCGTTGATATGGTCATGGTCGGTACGGCAGATCTCTCTGCGACAATGGGTAAGGCAGGCGCTTTGGATAGCGCTGAGATTATCAAAGCGTGTGAAAAGGTGGCGGCAGCTTGTCACGAGCACGGAAAGACATTTGCTCTGGGCGGGGTTAGAAATAATCCACAGTTGGCGGCAGATTATGCCGCAATGGGCGCCCGGTTTATTATCGCCGGCATGGATGCGGCATATATGCAGCAATCAGCAGAAGCGGATGTGATGGCAATTCGGAAAGCGATAAAGGGTTAATTAGCCCGGTAATTGAAACCAGTCGGGCTGGGTGGCCTGAAGTGGTATCTCGTCGGCGATGAGGTTGCTCTCGCCAGCCGCAACTTGTTCAATTGCTTCAAGGCGGATCATCGCTAGTCCTGAATTAGGACCAACGGAAAAAACCTGTCCCGTGGTTTTGTTCTGATCAAGCACATCTGCGCCGGCTTCGGGAGAACCATCTTCAAAATGAATTGGGACAAGACGTTTTTTTACGAGATTTCGAATTTTCATCCGTGTTGTTACTTCCTGTCCGACATAACAACCCTTATCGAATGAGATCGCGTTGAGTTCGTCAAAACCCATTTCCAATGGAAATGCCTGTTTTAAAACTTCGCCATCGTTGCCATCTGGAACACCAACCGAATGTTGTAAAAATTTGTAATTTTCCAAAGGTTGCTCCGCCAATTCTGTTTTCTCTTCGAACTCAGCTGAGGATGCAGCCGGTATAATTGCTCTTATCCCCAATTCAGCTAGCCTTGGATCAATGAAAACGATGCCGCCACCGAACAGGTTTGCTTTGCCGGGTATGGCGTCCAATCCAAATTCATTCAGATCGTCATGATTAACAATCGACAAAACCCTGTGCTGCTCGCTTTGATCATCAATTTCGACGTCAGCCCGCAGGCGATACATTTTCAATCGTTTAGTGAGCTCCGCTGTTTGGGAGATCGGGCAGTCTATTAAATATCTGTCTTTGGCTTTTGTGACAAAGAAGTCGTGCAGGTATTTTCCCTGCGGTGTCAGAATGGCGGCATATATGGCTTTAGTGCTTGAGACTTTCTCCATATCGTTCGTGACGATTCCCTGCAGGAAAGCCAAACTGTCGGCGCCAGATACCGAAAGAATTGCTCTGTCGGTTAGAGGTGTGTAATGAGCGTCATTCATCTTCGTATGTACCTTGGGCTGATTAGAAGCCTTTTAAAGGGTTTTCTCATTTCCAATGGTGGTGTCAGCACGATTGATTAGCAAGTGTCGATGGCAAGAAACAGGACATCTTACAGCAGGAACAGAGATTTGTCGTCGTTGATAAGAAACCCGGCTAGATTATGAAAATCCTATTCGTAACTTCAACGCGGATTGGTGACGCAGTCCTTTCCACCTGTTTATTGAAGCATCTCGTCGATTCATATCCTCAGGCTTCCATTACCGTTGCCTGTGGTCCTTTGCCTGCCTCGTTGTTTGAAGCTGTGCCTGGGGTCGCGCGGGTAATACCGTTACGGAAACAGCCATTTGCCGGTCATTGGATGTTATTGTGGTCAAAAGTGATGGGGACGTCTTGGGATATCGTCGTCGACTTGCGCGCATCAGCGCTGGCATGGACATTGCGGGCGCGACAAAGAAAAACATTAAAAACTAGTGATAAAGGGGACAGTGTCCATCGCGTCGAAGAGCTCAGTAGATTTTTTGATCTACCGTCGCCTGCTGATCCAAAGCTGTGGTTGTCGGAAACTGCAGAGCGTAGAGCAGCGTCTATTTTTCCGGAAAATACACCTGTTATTGGATTGGGTGTCACGGCCAACTGGTTACCGAAAATCTGGCCGGCGCAGAACTTTGTTGATTTGGCGGAGCGGTTAACCAGCTCGGCTGGCAAATTCGCTTCTGCTCAGATTGCGGTATTTGGGGCGAAAGAAGAGCGCGCGCTTGCACAACCGGTTCTTGATGGGCTTCCCACAAACCATTGCATCGATTTAGTGGGGCAAAGTGAACTTCCAACTATTGCCGCCTGCTTGGCAAGATGCGCAATTTTTATCGGTAATGATTCAGGCCTTATGCATATGGCCGCGGCGGTTAAGACACCAACGGTAGGCCTGTTCGGGCCTAGCCCCGCACTCCGATATGCTCCGTGGGGCGCACATTGTGTCGCAGTGGAATCTTCTGAGAGTTATACGTATCTGGTTAATGCGCCCAATTTTGATCACCGGGCGACCGAAAACCTGATGGCGGGACTGTCAGTTGACGCTGTCGAACAAGCCGCTCTTGGTCTGTGCGCGAGAATTGCGGAGACCAGCAATGGCTGACATCGTTATGGCTGATGATGGTATTGCTTTCGATGGCAACTCGCTCGAACGGGGTCCACTTGGCGGTGCTGAAACAGCTTTTATGTCGTTGGCCGTTGCGTTTGCGGGGCGCGGCCATAACGTCATGGTCAGAAATAAGTGCGTCTCGGCGATGGAAAGAGATCGCGTTTCCTGGGCACCGCTGGAGGGCAATATTCCCGAGGATTGTGATCTCTATATTGCCAATCGGAGCGACAAACTCCTGCTACTGGCCCGACAGGCGAAGCAGGCCGTCTTTTGGATACACAATCCGGCAAATTATTTGCTGAAATTTCGTTATCTTTCAAAATTGTGGCTCCGCCGCCCGCCAATTGTTTTTTCTGGCGCTTATCATGCCAACAGCTATCCGAAATGGGCACCGGATGGCGGACGCGAAATCATTCCCTACGGTATTTCCGAAGAATTTCGGACGACCTCACAACAAGATCGAATTCCGCCGCCGCGGGCTGTATTCACATCGAACCCGCAACGTGGCCTGTCCTGGCTGCTTGATGTTTGGCGTGATCATATTCATCCTGCAATGCCCGCAGCGGAACTTCACGTGTATTCAGGTGCCGCGACTTATGGTTCGCATGGCGCTTCGCGCGCGGCGCAGATGCAACCTATTTTGGACAAGGCAATTTCTCTTCGGTCTTCCAACGTGATTCTTCATGATCCGGTGCCCAAAAAGGCTCTGGTTGATGTACTCGCTCAATCGAGAGTGCTGTTATATCGGGGGGATCCGGGGGAGACGTTTTGTCTTGCGGTTGGTGAAGCGCAGGCCGCCGGGATACCTGCTGTTGTGCAGGATATAGGCTGCGTCGCGGAAAGGGTGGAGCATGGTCGAACAGGGTTCGTCGAAAATAGCGATACTGGTTTTGCTCAGGCATCACTCAAACTGCTAGAAGATGATGCGTTGTGGAGAAGGCAAAACACCACAGCATTGGAAACACAAAGGCAATGGAGTTGGGATGATGCAGCCGCGTCATTTGAGAGGTTGATACCTTGATGCGTGTCTTGCATCTCATGGCCGGCGCAGATGTAGGCGGCGCTGAAACCTTCTTCGAACGCCTTATTGTCGCATTGCAAAAAACGGCGATTGACCAAAGGCTTGTTATTCGACCATCGCCTGATAGAGAAACGCTGTTAAAAGAAGCGGCGGTCGAGTTTTCGACGGCGCCATTCGGTGGCTGGCTCGATTTCGCAACCCCGCGAATACTAAAGCAGGAAATCGGGTTGTTCAGTCCGGATATTGTTGTCAGCTGGATGAACAGACCAACGCGCTTTGTTCCGCAACAAACGGAGAAAGATAGAAAACAGTTTATCCATGTCGGGACCCCACGCGGGTATTACACGCCCAAATATTATAAAAATTGTCGGCACCTGATTGTAACGACGAAAGATCTGGCAAAATTTTATTATAATCATGGCAGAGCTGCTGAGCAGATATCCGTCATACCCAATTTTGCACCTGATAGCCGTGGGGAACCGGTTGCACGGGCACAATATGATACGCCGGCAAAGGCACCTCTACTGCTTGCCCTTGGTCGTCTCCACAAGAACAAAGGGTTCGATGTACTCCTGAAGGCGATGCTCGATTTGCCGGATCATTATTTATGGCTTGGTGGGGCAGGGCCACTGGAACAGGAATTAAAAGGGCTGGCCTTTACCCTTGGTGTTGCTGAACGGGTACGCTTCTTGGGGTGGGTAGATGATCCTGCGCCGCTGTATGCCGCCGCCGACATTTTTATGTGTTCTTCGCGACACGAACCGTTTGGCAATATAATTATTGAGGCATGGCTGAATGCCACACCGGTTATCGCAGCGGCAAGCGAGGGCCCGGTGTCTTTGATAGAAGATGGCGAAACCGGTTTTATCGTTCCCAACGAGGATGCCGCAGCGCTTTCTGCTGGTGTTAGAAAACTGCGTGGCGATCCAGCATTGATGGCGCGGCTTGCAGACAATGGACGGAGGAGATACGAAGACGCCTTTACGGAGGAACAGGTCGTCGGCCAGTATCTTGATCTGTTTGAAAGGCTTTCTGGCTGATGTGCGGTATCAACGGCATCATGACGGCGTCTGGCGCACTACCGGATCGCAGCACCATCACCGCAATGCAAAACGCCCTGACACATCGCGGGCCCGATGGAGAAGGGCTGCATTTTGAAGGTAATGTCGGGATGGCTCATCGCCGTCTCGCCATCATCGATCTTGAAACAGGCGATCAACCCCTCAGTCTCGAAAACGGCACCACGCTGATCGCCAATGCCGAAATCTACAATTACCTTGAGCTAAAGGACGAGCTGAAAGAGACGCGTTTTTCGACCGCCTCAGACTGCGAGGTGCCGCTTCATTTGTACGCTAAGCATGGTGAAAACTATGCCGAACATTTGCGGGGAATGTATGCGATAGCGATACATGATCCCGAGCGCCGCCGTCTGGTTCTGTCGCGGGATCCGTTTGGTATCAAGCAGCTATACTATACCGAAGGACCCTTTGGATTTGCTTTCGCTTCCGAACCGCAGACGCTCCTGGCATCCGGGTTGGTGTCAGCAGATATTCGTCGCAATGCGGCCGAAGAACTGCTTCAGCTTCAATTCACAACCGGCCAGGAAACCGTTCTTTCAAATATCTTTCGTGTCCTGCCGGGGGAAACCATCATTGTTGAAGCGGGCCGCCTTGTGCAGCGGTTTCGGCGTTCAGCTCTGCCGGATGGGCCACCGGAAGATGTCGATGAAACGGAGGCGCTTCAGCGCGTTGAAGGGGCCTTGTTGAATAGTGTGGATGTGCATCAGCGCAGCGATGTTCCCTATGGCATGTTCCTGTCAGGCGGAATCGACTCATCGGCAGTGTTGGCTATGATGGCCCGATTGAATGATCAACCCGTCAAGGCATTTACGGTCGGATTTTCAGATACGGCGGCGGCAGATGAACGTTCTGACGCTGCGGCCATCGCGCAGGCCCTAGGTGCTGAACATATTGAGGTTGATTTTACGGAACAGGATTTCTGGTCGACAGTCCCGATGGTAACCCGCGCCATGGATGACCCGGTCGCGGACTATGCAGAACTGCCGACCTATAAGTTGGCGGCGACGGCAGGCCAGGATCTAAAAGTCATTCTGTGCGGCGAAGGCGGCGATGAGTTGTTCGGCGGTTATGGCCGTTATCGGTCAGCTATCCGGCCATGGTGGTGCCATCGCCGGGCGATGCGGTCGCGTGGCGCGCTCGATGGCATGCATATTCTCCGTGAGGATTCGAGGGACTGGCGTAGCGGGGTTGCGGCGAGCGAGACCGTTGCGGCCTCATCCGGCCGCAGCCACCTGCAAACCGCTCAGGCAACAGATTGCGCCGACTGGCTGCCACATGATCTGCTGATCAAGCTTGATAGATGTCTCATGGCGCATGGGGTGGAAGGGCGCACACCCATGCTGGATCCCGCTATTGCCGAAGCGGTTTTCCGCCTGCCGGATTCCCTGAAGATCAAGGGTCGGACCGGTAAATGGATTTTACGAAAATGGCTTGCCGATATCGTGCCTGAGGCCCAACCGTTTTCCCGTAAACGTGGTTTCACCGTGCCGGTCGGGGAATGGATCATTCGCAAAGGGGATGTTCTGGGGCCATTGGTAGCCCGTCAGGCCGGGATCACCGAGCTCTGTCAGCCGGATCGCGTCGAAGCCATTTTCAAGAGTACCCGCCGGCGCGCCGGATTTGCCGCATGGGTCCTCCTGTTTTATGCCATTTGGCATCGCCAGCATGTCGAAGGATTTACCGGCGAAGGTGACGTATTTGCTGTTCTGGGCAACGGATAAATCGATCAAACATTAACAGAGCCTTTACGCTGAACTGCTGCTATTTACGACTTGTTGCAGTATTCGTAGTGAGGGCCGGTTATGGCCGAGTTTAGAAGTTCCCGTGTGATCGTTCCGGCGTTGGTCGCCGTATCTGTTCTGATTTCTGCCTGTTCCAACCCGTATCTTGAGAGATTGCGGGCCGAGTTTGGCTGGACCGAAGGCCGTATGACCGAGGATGGTTGGCTAAAAAGCCGCGAGATCCCGCCGGATGCAATCTATTGCTATAAAACCATGGCGAAGCCCAACTGCTTTAAGACCCCCAAACCGGGTCAGGAGCACCGGCTGGTCAGCGAATACGAAAACGCCTAAAAGCCGCAGTAAGCCGCAGATAAATTAAAGAACCTGATGAACGCGCAGATTTAGGCGGCGCGTTGCTCGCTCTTGAGCGTCATCAGTTTTGCCGCCGCGGCATGGATGAAATCTATGTTCTGTCGTTTCTCAACACTGCCAGACCCACCCTGGCTCGTCAGAACAATTTCGAGGGTTTGATACAGCCCGCTGGCGGCATCAACATTACCCTGAGAACACGCCATATCGAAGGCATCGACAATATGATCACTGAGTCTGCGCTTATATTCACGAGCTGGGTTCTCTGTCATGGCATCGCCTAATCGTCAGTTAACGTTGCTGTCATCCTGACAGAAATTGGCTAAGCAATCGTGAAGAGGCGCGACGGAAAAAGAGCCGTTAATCTTTCCGTTTACCACCCTGATATTTGTGTCAATATAACCGCAAAATTCGGCAGCATCGGTCAAATCACACGGGAGCGGAAGATGTCAGAATTACCGAAAATGAGTTTTGGCCATCTCGGGATAAATGTCATCGATATCGACAAGATGGCGGATTTCTACACCAAAGTTATGGGCTTCAAGATCACGGATCGCGGGCAGGGCGGCAAGGCTGAGCTGGTGTTCCTGAGTCGTAATCCCGAAGAACATCATCAGATCGTTATGGCCAACACCCGCAAGGAAGGCGAGCCCTCTACGATCAACCAGATTTCTTTCAAGGTGAATGACTTCTCCGAAGTGCGTCAGGCCTATGACCATGCGGTCGCCGCCGGGTGTGAGGGCATCGAACCGGTAGATCATGGCTCTGCCCTGTCGGTGTATTTCCGCGATCCGGAAGACAACCGGCTTGAGGTTTATATGGCGACGCCATGGTATATCGCGCAGCCGCATCGTCAGTTGATCGATTTCGACAAAACGGATGAGGAAGTGTGGAAGGCGTGTGAGGAAAAATGCCTCGCCGATCCGACCTATCAGCCGATGGATGAGTGGAAGGCCGAATTCGCCGCTTCCTGATATTCCGCCACAATCTGCTCAATCAGTTCGGCCGCCGGTAGACCCCGGCTGAGTGCTGCTGCCTGTCCGCACCACATCGACATGAAATCTGTATCATCGACCTTGCCAGCGGCCGCCCGCAGGCTGCCGGTCAACGTGTTCTGAAGCGGGAAGGGCAGCACCGGCGCCCCTGAGGACTCCATTTCTGTGATAAAGCGGTTGCGCAACCCCCGCGCCGGACGGCCAGAGAATGTTCTGGTCATGACCGTGTTGTCGCCCTCGACATTCAGCAAAGCTTGCTGAAAAGATGGATGCACGTCGGCTTCCGGGCAGGTGAGAAAGGCGGTGCCCATCTGTACCCCACAGGCACCGAGTGCCAGGGCGGCAGCAAGCCCGCGACCATCCATGATGCCACCCGCCGCAATGATCGGGGTCGAGACGGCATTGGTCAGCTGGGTGATCTGACTCATCGTGCCGGTCATCGAGTCCTGCCAGTCACCGATCCAGGTCGTGCGATGGCCACCGGCCTCCGAGCCCTGCGCGATAATGAAATCAATCCCGGCAGCTTCGGCCTCCAGCGCCTCGGCGACCGAGGTAGCTGACGCGGCGGTGATAATGCCGGCATCCTTGATCTCGGCGATAACCGGTTGAGAGCCATGCCCGAGATGGAAGGAGCTCAGCTTAATGCCGCCCTCAATAACCGCTTCGACCTGCTCCTCAATATCGGGCATGACATTGCTGACACTGTCCGGCGGGGTGACACCAAACTGCGCAAAATACTCGGCAATGGCCGCAGTCGCGGCGGCGATTTCAGCCTCGGTAACCAGCGGGTCTTCCGGGACAAACAGGTTGATGCCAAAGCCTTTATTGGTCCGACTCTGCAGCTCCCCCACCATATCGCGGATCGCAGCACCATTGAGATAAGCCGCGCCAAACTGCCCAAACGCCCCCGCATCGGAGACCGCGCTCACCAGCTCAGGCGTCGTCGGCCCGCCCGCCATCGGGGCGAGCAGGATCGGAATGTCGATGCCGAGGGCATCGGTGAGGGCGGTGGAGAAAGAGGTCATGTGGTGAAGAGTAGGTCAGTACCTGTTCAATGAAAATGGAGGAATGACCAATAAGTTAAAATCAAATTTTGTACTTGGATTTTAGGACTCTTCTTTTACGCCTGGTATTCTCAATTTCAATAAAAAACCGGGACAGAAATAAACTCTTGAATTTCCAATGATCATCCGTTGGGTAGTGAGAGAGTTTTGCCCTCTTCATATTTGTACGACTTTTTTCCAAAAACGATATTCTGTTTTCGAACCCAATTCTTGCGATCACCTTTTATTCTTATCTTGTAACCGATTGCTTTCTTTTCGAATTTTGGTTGCCATACCCATGTGTCATTACCCTGATATTCAAAACTTCCCCAGAAAATATCGGCACCAACATATCCTGTAGTACCCGCAGGACGGGTAAACGTAGCCAGTCTAATAAATTGAACACTTTCTTCCGATAAGTTCTTCCAAAAGGCACTCCAGTGATAAAAACTGTAATTGTATATATTGTTTATAAATCCTTTATCCCTGTATTCATTCCATTTTATTCTTCTTAAGTTTATTTTTTTTATTAAAATATCTTTGTAATTAAAATTTTTGTCTTTCTTTTTGAAAGCTGAAACTTCGATAAAAGATGGATCGTCTATATCATCGGTCAATACTATTGCAGGTGGCCGGTAGTATGATTGTTTTTCGTAATACTTTGAGTGACAAACTCGACCTACTGGATCGATAACGACCCAGCGTTTTTCACCTATTTTGTGCTGAACGATTGCAGAGGCATCTTGCTGCCATCGCGTGGACATAAATCCATCACAGCCGCTGCCTGTACAAATTTCATCTTTTGTGCACCAGACGTCTCTACTCAGATTGACCGATTTTCCTTCGACCTCAGCCTCAACCATCACGCGAACCGGATACCAACCCACCAGCCCCTTGCCGAAATCAAACAAAGTGAAAAGTTTGAAAATACAAAATATGCCAAGACCAAGCACCATTCCACCGAGCCAGGGGCTGAGAAATGGACGGGTTTCAGGAGGACGCCGACAGAAGATAATATTAATCGTCAAGCCATAAATTATCCGCAAAGCGATGAGGCTCGGGATAACGTAAAATATGGTGATGATTAAAAGAGACATTCTAAATCTCCTCCAACAAGCCCTGCCGCCTGTGCCAATCTTCAATGCCTTCATCGGGGTATTGATCGAACTGCTTGTCACCGTCCGGGACCTCTACCCAGTCGACCTTGTGTTCCATCATCATGTGGCGGATTTCGGAGGGTTTGGGCAGCGGTGTGTCGATGGCGGAGGCGAAGGGGTAGAACCACTGGCCGTGCTTTTCGTTGTAGTTCCACAGCATGGTGCCGCAATGGCCACAGAAGCTGCGACGGGAAAAGCCGAGACCGTCTTCGTCATAGACGTCGCGGTCGTTTTGCCGGAACGATAGACCTTGATGTGCTCCTCGCCCTTGATCTTTCTGGTGTCGGTTTCCGCCATGATGTTAATGGCATAGCTGCCACCGCCATCGAGCTTGCGGCACACCGAGCAGTAGCATTTGTTGAACGGGTAGGGGGGTGCGGGACTCGCAGCTGAACTTTACTTTGCCGCAATGGCAGGAGCCTTTGAGATGCATGATGATTCTCCATAGTGGCTGGTTGGTACCATTGTGGCAGATGAATTTGCGCCGTCCAGCAGGGACGTTAACCAGTTCTTTACCAAATTAAAGTTTTCATGAAGACTGGGATCGCGCAGCTATTGGTACGCATTGGGGAGAACCTGCGGCAAGCAGGTAGGGGAGGAAGCGTTGCCGTCAGTCATTCGGCAGAAATTCAGGCTGATAGCCATTTCAGTATTGGTTTCGGTGTTGCAGCTCGTGACAGGGGCAGCGCATGCCATCGATCTGCCCGGTGGCACCTTGTTGCCCGGTTTTATTAGCAGATCGTCAAGGCGAAAACGTCCTTTCGAATAGTAAATGGCAGTCGCGTATTTCCAGCGCGCGCGGATTGTCAGGCCTCAAAAGTATGCTGTTTGATGAGGAAAAAAACCGGCAGGCCCTGCAGGAGCTTTAAATAGCGGCGGCGGCCCAGGAAAGCGCGCAACGCGACATCGCGATTATTGACGGCAAGGGTCACAAGGCGTGGTGTCAGCTTTCTGTGAGCCCCATCGAGGGGGCGGAACCGATGAGTCTGTGGTCGTTGACCGACTCAGAAGTTCGAAATGCCGTAGATGCCGCCATCAGCAGCGAGCAGGCGCTCCTGACCGAGTTTCTCAATGAATTCCCGATCGGGTATTTCTCGGTCGATGCGGACGGAGCCTTTGTGCAGGTGAACGAGACGGCTGCGGAGTGGCTCGCAACGACACCTGATGAGATGATCAATGGCGACAGGCGTTTGCAGACCTATTTTGCCGCGGATCCTCCCAAGCAAAATGCCCCGTGGAGCGTCCTGTCCTCCTCAGACGCGGTGGGGTGTGGAAATCTGACTCTGGTCGGTGAAGACGGGCGCCGGTTTGAGACATTTGCGGCGCAGACTGTGGTTATCGATGGCACGCATTTACGAACGCGGACTCTGATCAGGGATCTCACCGGCGAGCAGGACCTGACGGCCGCCCTGCGATCTGCAGAGGACCGGTTCCAGCGCCTGTTTGACGCAGCGCCTGTTGGTATAGCGCTGCTCGACACCAAAAGGGTTGTGACGGACTGTTCTGCAGTTTTTGCGGATATGGCGGGCAAGACAGAAGCCGAGGTTGAACATAGTGATCTCTGGATCTGTGCGACCGTCGATGATCGTGACCGGCTGCGGCAATGGGTCACCAATGCGATGAAATCCGACGAAATCGTGCCCTTGCAAATTACACTTGATGGGCCGGATGCCATGGTCGCCGCCTTCTTCGGCCGACGCTATAACGCGGATGACGGTAGTCCTGGCGGACTGGTTGTGCATGCCTTTGACCAGACCGAACAGCGCAGCCTTGAAGAGCAGTTTATTCAGTCCCAGAAGATGGATATTGTGGGGCAACTCGCGGGCGGTGTTGCGCATGATTTTAATAATTTGCTGACCGCGATGATCGGGTTCTGTGATTTGTTGCTGCAACGCCATTCTCCGAAGGACCAATCCTTTGCCGATATCATGCAGATCAAGCAGAACGGCAATCGCGCGGCCAATCTGGTACGGCAGCTGCTCGCCTTCTCGCGCCAGCAAACGCTGCAGCCACGGGTGTTGAACATTACGGATGTGCTGGCCGAGCTGTCGCATCTACTGCGGCGGTTGATCGGTGCTGATATTGAACTTGAGATGGTCCATGGTCGTGATCTCTGGCCGGTAAAGGTCGATGAAAGCCAGATGGAACAGGTGATTATCAATCTGGTGGTGAATGCCCGTGATGTCGTGGCAGCGGGTGGCAAGGTTTCCATCCAGACCCGAAATATGTCCCGCGCCGCAAGTGTTGAAGCGCGTCATCAGTCATTACCCAATGGCGATTATGTTGTTCTCGAAGTCGCGGATACCGGCACCGGTATTCCAAAGGAAATTGTCGACAAGATTTTTGAGCCATTCTTTACGACCAAGGAGGTTGGGTTGGGGACCGGACTCGGGCTGTCGACGGTATACGGCATTATCCGCCAGACCGGCGGGCATATATTCGTCGATTCCGAAGTCGGGGAAGGGACCTGCTTCACGATCTATCTGCCGCAGCACATCGCTACAGCAGAGGATGCAGTGGTCGAAGGCGTTGAGGAAGAACAGGCGCCGCCACCGCAACAGGATCTCACCGGCGCGGGCACGGTGATGCTGGTCGAAGATGAAGATGCGGTGCGCATGTTTGGCGCGCGCTCTCTCCGCAATGAAGATGAAGATGCGGTGCGCATGTTTGGCGCGCGCTCTCTCCGCAATAAGGGGTATAGCGTTGTAGAAGCCGGTAATGGCGAAGAAGCCCTCGAATTGTTACAGCAAGAGGGCGACAATATTGATGTGCTGGTCACCGGCGTGGTGATGCCGGGGCTGGATGATCCGGCCATGATCCGGAAGGTACGGGAAACGCATGCTGCTATGAAGGTCGTGTTCATTTCCGGCTATATCGAAGACTCGTTCCGCCAACGGCTTGATGTCGCTGAGGATATCCATTTTTGCCCAAACCCTTTACCCTCCAGCAGCTCGCCAGCAAGGTGAAGGAAATTATGGCGGAGGAAGTCTGACCGTGGCGATTAGGAGCAAATGGTCGGTGGCGTTCTTGGTCACCGCTATTTTTTCGATCTCAGCCATCAGTCTGGCCGCCGATGATTTTAAGGCCTGGGAAAATGCTTATGACAAAGATGGCGGCGCTATATTCCGGTCGCTTTGTGGAATGGCGGAGCGTGGGATGGCCATCATGTGATTACGCTTCCAACAGTTGATCTGACTTTTGGTCGCCGCGACCATAAGAGAATTGTCGGGCCAAAGCCGTGGACCCACGAAGCCTCTGGTACGAAATATCGTATCTATGAACGCCACAACCGCAGCAAGGTTCAGTACTTTGCGGTTAATCGAAAAAAGATGGTTTGGGCCGAGTTTATGACAATCGCTATGCCCGCTATTGTCCCGACGAGGTGAAGTTTCCGCTGGGCTGGTGGACGCAGGGCGAAAAACGGGTTTAAGACATCGATTGCGAGGGCCGCAAACGTCACATCGAAGTAACCATCACCAAGCTCAACTTTACCTATGATGGTGTTCCGCATTCGCTGGAATTTCACTGGAAACTCGGCGATGGGTCGAAACGGGGTGGCAACAATATTTATACCTACAGCCCCGGCAAAGGGTTGGTGGACGTCACCCAGAATTAGCCGCATTAGCCCTATTCTCTATCGGGTTACCAGTTATGGTAAATTCGTCATTTCGGACGTGAACATATTTAGAACGAAAACACCTAAAACATTGTTTTAATTATTTAAAAAAATTTTCTTTGCAATGAGAACAAAACATGTACATAGTCTCTTCTACAACGACGTTACGTTGAACGAATCTGATGGCTGTGAAATAAGGAGAGAGTGATGGCGAACCCGGCTTTGAAGCTTGTAGAAAAGGACGGCATGGACAAATCAAAAGCGCTTGATGCTGCGCTTCAGCAGATCGAACGGTCCTACGGCAAAGGCTCTATCATGAAGCTTGGTGAAGGCCAGGTGGTAGAAACCGAAGCCGTATCGACAGGCTCTCTCGGGCTGGATATCGGGCTTGGTATTGGCGGTTTGCCAAAAGGCCGGGTGATTGAAATCTACGGGCCTGAATCTTCGGGTAAAACAACCCTAGCCCTTCACTGTGTTGCGGAGGCGCAAAAGAGTGGCGGTCAGTGTGCATTTATTGATGCTGAACATGCGCTTGATCCTGTCTACGCCCAAAAGCTTGGCGTGGAACTCGATGATCTGCTGATCTCACAGCCCGATGCTGGTGAACAGGCATTGGAGATTGCCGATACGCTGGTCCGGTCCGGCGCGATCGATGTCATCGTCATCGATTCCGTCGCCGCACTGGTGCCGAAGGCCGAGCTTGAGGGTGAAATGGGTGATGCCCATGTCGGTCTGCAAGCCCGCCTGATGAGCCAGGCATTACGTAAACTGACGGGCTCAATCTCGCGCTCACAATGCATTATCATCTTCATCAACCAGATTCGTATGAAAATCGGTGTCATGTTCGGCAATCCGGAAACCACATCCGGTGGTAATGCGCTGAAATTCTATTCTTCGGTTCGTCTCGATATCAGACGTATCGGTGCCATCAAGGATCGTGAGGAGATTGTTGGCAATCAGACCCGCGTTAAAGTGGTCAAGAACAAGGTGGCCCCTCCCTTCAAGATTATCGAATTCGATATCATGTATGGCGAAGGCATTTCCAAGATGGGCGAGTTGATCGATCTTGGTGTCAAAGCGGGTATTGTCGAAAAATCCGGCGCCTGGTTCTCTTATGACAGCCAGCGGATCGGACAGGGACGAGAGAATTCCAAACAGTTCCTGCGTGACAATCCTGAAATGGCGGATGAAATCGAGCGCAAGATTCGCGAAAGCGCCGGTCTCATCGCCGAAGCCGCGTTGAAGGAAGCGCCTGCATCGGAAACGGCTGACGACGTCGAAGAAGCCGAAGAGCAGCTTTAAACCTTTTAAAGAACCCCCTGATCCTCCCCCGGATCAAAACCGGGGCGCGGCGAGGCAATGCATTTCCTTTCCGCGCCCCTTTTCTTTATCCAGCAAATAGGGACAATCCGCACTAATGGATGCGGTCGTGCCTTGTTCTGGACAGGGTGTGATCGCGTCGTTAATACTCTCGCGGTTCAGCGCTGTTTAGCGTAGTTAGGGGTTGCAGTACGATGACAACGACCAATGAAGTCAGAACGGCATTTCTCGATTATTTCGGGAAGAATGGGCATGAAATTGTGTCCTCATCGCCATTGGTTCCCCATAACGATCCAACATTACTGTTTACTAACGCCGGGATGGTTCAATTCAAGAACGTATTTACCGGACTTGAATCCCGAGACTACGTAACCGCGACAACCTCCCAGAAATGCGTACGCGCTGGTGGCAAACACAATGATCTTGAGAACGTTGGGTATACCGCCCGCCATCACACGTTTTTTGAGATGCTGGGAAATTTTTCATTTGGCGATTATTTCAAGGAACGTGCCGTTGAGTTGGCGTGGAACCTGATCACCGGCGATTTTGCAATCGACAAGAACCGTTTGCTGGTCACGGTGTATCACGATGACAATGATGCGTTTGATCTGTGGAAAAAAATCGCCGGGTTACCCGATGACCGCATTATCAGGATTGCCACCAGCGATAACTTCTGGGCAATGGGCGAAACCGGTCCTTGCGGTCCCTGTTCGGAAATTTTCTATGATCATGGTGACCACATTCCCGGCGGCCCGCCGGGCAGTCCTGACGAGGATGGCGACCGGTTTATCGAGATTTGGAATCTGGTCTTTATGCAGTACGAGCAGGTTGCGGCGGATGACCGTCAAAACCTGCCGAAACCCAGTATTGATACGGGCATGGGTTTGGAGCGGATTTCTGCGTTACTTCAGGGATCCCATGACAATTATGACACGGACACATTCCGTGCCTTGATAGAAGCGTCGGCGGAGGCGGCTAAAGTAGACCCGTATGGTCCTCACAATGTTTCAAACAGGGTTATCGCGGATCATTTGCGCGCAAGTTCGTTCTTAATCGCAGATGGTGTGCTGCCCTCAAATGAAGGGCGGGGGTATGTGCTCCGCCGCATTATGCGCCGTGGTATGCGTCACGCCCATATGATGGGGGCACAGGACCCTCTTATGTACAAGCTGGTCCCGGCGCTTATTGCAAAGATGGGTATCGCCTATCCGGAACTCACAAAAGCGGAGTCTCTTATCACAGAGACCCTGGAACTTGAAGAGACACGGTTTAAACAAACCTTGGAGCGCGGTCTCAAACTTCTGACCGAAGAAACCGACCAACTTGGTGATCAGGAAGCTTTGCCCGGGGAGATCGCATTTCGTCTATATGATACCTTCGGATTCCCGCTGGATTTAACCCAGGATGTGCTGCGTGGGCAGGGACGTGCCGTTGATACCGACGGCTTCGATGTCGCAATGCAAAAACAGCGAGACGACGCCCGGAAGGCCTGGACCGGATCAGGTGAGGCAGCAGACGAGTCCGTATGGTTTGACATACGAGAAGAGTCCGGCGCGACGGAATTTTTGGGATATTCGGCCGAAAACAGCGAAGGTCAGGTTCTGGCGATTGTGAAGGATGGTGCACGCGTTGAAATGGCAGAATCCGGTGACGACATCGCCATCGTCGTAAACCAGACTCCCTTTTATGCGGAATCTGGTGGTCAAATGGGGGACGTTGGTACGCTGGTAAGTGATGGTGGTAGCACCGTGGCGGTATCTGACACTCAGAAGAAGGTAGGTGATCTTCACGTTCATCTCGGAACATTGTCTGATGGGGCAATGAAGGTTGGCGACGTCGTTGAATTGCGCGTTGAGCCGGATCGCCGAGCTGGTCTCCGCGGACATCATTCAGCCACGCACTTGTTACATGCCGCATTGCGAGATCGGTTGGGGGATCACGTTACGCAAAAGGGTTCACTGGTTGCGCCTGATCGCTTGCGCTTCGATATCAGCCATCCCAAGGCCGTAGGCGCTGAGGATATTGCTGACGTCACCGCAAATGTTAATCGACAAATTCAGACGAATAGCGAAGTCGTTACGCGGTTGATGACACCTGATGAAGCTATCGAAACCGGTGCCATGGCTCTGTTTGGAGAAAAATACGGCGAAGAAGTCCGGGTTGTAACTATGGGTGTTCGCGGTAATTCGCCCTATTCGGTTGAGCTTTGTGGCGGCACCCATGTCAGCCGGACCGGTGATATTGGCCCGTTTCGTATCGTATCCGAGAGTGCCGTTGCCGCCGGTGTGCGGCGCATCGAGGCGGTGACCGGTCAGGCCGCTTTGGCACAGATGGCGGAAACAGAATCCCAAATGCAGGAAATTGCTGCTTTGTTAAACGTGTCTTCCGGCCAGGTCGCGGATCGTGTTTCTGCATTGCTCGAAGAGCGCAAAAAGCTTGAAAACGACCTTTCCGACGCACGCCGTAAACTCGCCACCGGTGGTGGAAATTCGGGTGACGGTGACTCAGGTGTAAAGGAGGTCGCTGGTATTTCCTTTGTCGGACGGGTTCTGGAAGGAATTCCAGCGCGCGATCTCAAATCATTTGCGGACGATCTCAAGAAGCAGATTGGCACGGGGGTCGTAGCTATTTGCGGGACAGATGATTGTAAAGCTTCTCTCGTCGTCGGTGTGACAAATGACATCACTGATCGATTCGATGCCGTATCGCTGGTGCGGGTGGGCTCTGCCGCATTGGGTGGAAAAGGCGGCGGCGGCCGACCCGATATGGCGCAAGCGGGCGGTCCAGATGCCAGCAATGCCCAGAAAGCTCTCGAAGAGATAGAAGCGGCGATTGCCGGCTAATTACCCAACCGCTGTATCATAGACGGGCAAGGTCAGTATTGACTGGGTTTTGCCGTATCCGTTCGAGTGTCGGTAATACTTCATCCGGGCTGTCGACCAGCTCGTAAAGGTCCCGCGTTGGCGGCGCTGCAAATCCTTCCTCAATTGTATTTGCAATGAGGTCATCGAGTTTTTGCCAGTATTTCTGAATATTCAGGATGACAATCGGCTTATCGTGCATGCCAAGCTGTTTCCAGGTAATTACCTCAAGCGCCTCTTCCAAGGTTCCGACACCTCCTGGGAGGACAACAATCCCGTCAGCCAGATCGAACATTCGGCGTTTCCGCTCATGCATACTGCTTACAACTTCCAGATTGGTCAGTTTTTGATGACCAAGCTCCCGATCCTTTAAATAATCCGGGATAACGCCCGTTACGTCGCCATCTGATTCCAGGACGTTGTCGGCTATGATTCCCATAAGGCCGGATCCGCCCCCACCGTAAATAAGTTGAATTTGGTTGTTTCCGAAACTTCGTCCTAATTCAGCTGCAGCCTCAAGAAACGCTGGATTGTGACCCGAAGATGCCCCGCAAAATACGCAGATTGCCTGAATACTCATGAAAATTTTACATCCCAAATCCAATATTGACAGATGATAAAACGATTTGAAAGGGTTGCAAGATTTGCTTTCAAATGTTGAGATAGGGCATTGGTAGCGTCGGTATAGGCGCGCAATTCAAAAAATGCTGTTCTATTTGGGGAGAAGGTTATGAGATCTTTTATCAAGCTATTTTTAGTGGCGGCGGTTAGCTTGGGCGTGTTGGCCGGTTGTGTTGCAGAAGATAAAAAACCAAAACCTACGATGTCGCAAGCGACCAAAGTTAAAGTGGCGATGATGAAGGAGCTGTGCACGCACTCAGGTGCAATTGACAGATACCTTAAGGGCCACAAGAACCCGAAACGGCAAGCGAGACTCGGTACGCCGGCTGATATGGAACTTCGTGCCGTTGCCATGCAGGGCCTTGCAAAACGCCTTAAATATGGTTCGGTAGCATTCTATGCCGGACAGCTTGAAGAAGCCGGTGCAAGCGGTAGTAAGAGCGCTGTTAAAGAGGCATTTGGTCCGGTAGCAGGTGGTATCTCAGGCGCCATTGCGCTTGATCGTGGTCGCAAGACCTACGGAAAATGCTCCTGCAAAAAATTCAAATTCAAATGCAAGGCTCCTAAGAAAAAGTAGGAGTTTGCGACAGATTAAATCCTGATCCGTAAAAGGGTCGGGAGAGAGGGCGCCACCATTTAGGTGGCGCCCTTTTTTTATGTATTAGAAAAACCACCAATTCATTTGGATGTGAATAAAGTGCCCATATAGCGTGTTATATGTTTAGCGCGCTTTGGCATGCTCGCCTCGTGGTATGAACTCTTTTTGGGGGATGGTTCGATATGAAGACCTTATTTGGTCCATTTGCAGTGATAGGCGCTCTTTTTTGTCTTGGAACGTCTATAACCGTTGCGCAGGAAAAGAAAATGTCGCGCGGCGAGGTTCTTCTTTCGGCGGGTGGTTGTGGCAATTGTCATACCGATGTGAAGAATAAAGGCCCGTTCCTCGCGGGTGGCCGAAAGTTAGAGACACCTTTTGGCGCTTTTTACGCGCCTAACATCACCAAGGATAAAAAACACGGTATCGGTAATTGGTCGGACACGGATTTTCTTCAGGCTGTTCGAAAAGGTGTCTCGCCCGACGGCAGCCATTACTTTCCCGTTTTCCCCTACCCAGCCTACACCTTCATGACCGACTCTGATCTCAAGGCCATTAAGGATTATATCTTCACGCTGCCGGCCGTTTCAAAACCGAATAAGCCGCATGGCGTTTCGTTTCCGTTTAATGTCCGCTTTGGCCAATTTTTCTGGAAGTTGTTGTATTTCTCGGAAGGCCCCTACAAGGCAGATACGACCAAATCAAAAGAATGGAATCGCGGGGCCTATCTTTCGCGTGCCGTCGTACATTGCGGTGAATGCCATACACCCCGGACAATACTCGGCGGAATAAAAGACGGTTTCTGGTATGCCGGTACACCCGAAGGAGAAGGACCCGAAGGGGAGGGTGCACCGAACATTACGCCGCATGTTGAAAACGGTATCGGTAAATGGTCTGAAGAAGAAATTGTCAATTACCTGGAATCAGGTGAGGACCCGACCGGAGATTATGCCGGTTCGTTAATGGCGGAAGTTATTGAGAATGGGACGGCAAAGCTTTCCGCATCGGATCGCAAGGCAATTGCGGTATATCTGAAATCTCTAAAACCATTGCCATAATCTCCCGCGTTGTACCGACGCAGCTTGGGCGTTAACCTGCGTTATGTTGAAGGCTGCGTTACGATAATTATCGGGAGATAAAGCCTGTGAATCGCGCATATTTATTCGGTGGCGTTGGAGCTGCAATTCTTATAGTTGCGTTGGCCCTGACGCAATTTTTGGAAAATGAGACGACACCTCAGCCGACGAAGAAAGCTTCGAATTCGGCGACCGTGCCCGCAGTTTCAAAAGAGCAAACGAAACCTGTTAATCGGACTGGTTCGACGACGGTCAAAGCCAAGTCGAAACCGGCACCTCCGTCAAAAACAGGGACTCCTGTCAAACCGAGCTTTGATGTCGTGCGCGTAAATCCTCAGGGCGATGCGGTCATCGCAGGGCGCGCATCGCCCAATTCCGAAGTCACTGTGAAAACAGGTGAAAAAATTGTTGGAACGGTTAAATCAGATGCTCGCGGTGAATGGAGCTTGATTCCGAAAAAGCCTTTGCAGTCGGGTAACCGGGAACTCACATTGTCATCGAAACCAGGCAAAGGAGCGGAGGCTACTTCAGACAAAAAAGTTGTCCTTGTTGTTTCTGCGCGACGGAAAAATAACGCTGCACAAAAATCAACTAAGCCGAATGGCGCCCTTGCTGTTCTGGTCCCGGAAAAGGGAAAAGGGCCCAGTGTCGTTATTCAAAAGTCAGGAGTGCGTCAGGCACGCAGCAGTACCCAAAACGCGGAACAAACTGATCCACTATCTATAGATACCATAGATTATGATGCTCGCGGGAAGGTCACTGTCGGCGATAAAGCGGACAAAAACGCCCAATTACATCTCTATAGTGATAATAAGTTAGTGGGCACAACGGCTGCAAATTCCAGGGGGCAGTGGTTTGTGTCGCCCAAGGACAGGTTACCACCCGGTCTCTATTCCCTCCGCGCTGACCATGTGGGCGAAAAGGATAAAGTCATTACAAGAGTTGAAACACGATTTGCCAGATCAGCTCCGTTGAAGGAAGTACCAGCGAAGGGCGTTGTTCTTGTTAAGACGGGAAATAGTCTGTGGCGAATTGCGCGGGAGGCCTATGGCGCCGGGACACAGTATACCGTTATCTATGAAGCTAACCGGGATCAAATTCGCGACCCTGATCTTATCTACCCGGGACAGGTTTTCTTTGTCCCCGTACAACGATAGACTGGCTCCGGTCCAGGGATATGTCTGCGTATGGAATTTGAGCACTTGCATCGACAATTCTGCTGAACTGTCGACGAATTTCTCTAGATTCCACTGAATAAGGCAGTTCGCCCAGACGCGCTAAAACAACCATCTGGGCGCCGCCCTCTGGTGACCGTCGAATCGCCGAGTCAAAAATGGTCTCGAAACTCTCAAACCGGAACGTCGCCGGAATGGGCATACAATGGGATGACAACAGCATCGGGTTGCTATCACCTGCAACTTCATCATTAATATTCTGGACTGCGTCGGCCATCGGTCGGATGCTTGCTCACGGAAATTAGACAGATATTCTGCTATAGGAACTTCCTAATTGTCGTCGCTTAAGATACCGTTAAGTGCCGCAGTATTAGTGATTTTTTGTGTTTAGTTTGTCTCGGCCCACAGTTTTTTCAGATCATCGCGTAAAACCTTTCCGCGGTCTGATTTAGGAAGGTCATCGACCAGATATACATTCTTTGGCGATTTAAATTCCGGCAACGATTGACCGCAGTGCGCCAAAATATCTTCGCTGGAGATGTTTTCGCCCGGTTTCGCAACAATGTAACATACGACCTCTTCCCCATAGATTTTGTCTGGAATCCCGACCGCTGCGGCTTCCCGAATCTGGGGGTGTTTCATCAAGACATTATCGATCTCAAGTGGTGCTATATTGACGCCACCACGGATAATGAGATCTTTCGTCCTTCCGGTTACGCGGACGAAACCTTCATCATCAAGGATGGCAAGATCGCCGGTTCTCATGCGAACGTCTTTTTGGTCTTCCCATTCGCCTTCCGGAGAAATTGTCGCGATGCATGTTTGTGGGCCACCAATTGTAACCTCGCCCTCTGTACCGGGCGGGCAGCCGTCTTCAGCGGAATCAACGATCAGGAATTCCTGATGTTTAGCTGGTGGGCCAACAGTCCCCATCTGACGTTTATAGTGGCGGTTGCCGCATATCCATCCAGCTTCTGACATGCCATATAGCTGGAGAAGCGTAACGCCATACATTTCTTCAAACTGTTTCCATTGTTCGGGAGACAAAGGCGCCGTTGAACAGGTCATTAATCTCAGAGACGGGATCTCGTCGGCAGTTTCACCGGTTGGTTCGTTGAGGAGCATGTTTACGACCGTCGGAACGCCAGCGGAGAAAGTCAGTTCATGTTTCTTGATCCACTCAAAGAACCGGCTCCGCGAAAATCGTGGGGCCATATACATCGACAAGCCGGTCTCAATCCACGGCATCAAGCTGAGAACTTGAGCGGAATTCCACCCGAACGAACGATATTCCAGGGTACGGTCCTCGGCGGTTAAACCGAGAAAATCAATGGTATTCAAGCCATTGAGCCAATACGCCATGTGATCGTAAACCACGCATTTGGGCCGTGATGTTGTTCCTGAGGTACAGAAAATACAGGATATATCGTCTGGCCCGTTTTCTGTTTCCACCGCGATCTGCTTATCAGTTGCGGCTACCGCAGCAAAAAATTCCGACCTATCAGACTCCATGCTGCCTTCATCTACCCATCGGTCGAACCGCATAACGTCGCCGCCGACACCGTTTGTTAGCGCATCACCATCCAAATTTGTATGCCAGAGCGTTAGTTTCGGCTCGATTGATTGAAGTAATTCCGTGATATGTGCGGCGTTAATTTCAACGTTCAAAGGACATACGACGGCTCCGAGGCGCCAAATACCCATCCAGATGATCATTTTATCGAGGCTTTCATCGGCCAGGAGACCAATTCTGTCTCCCTTTTTGATTCCACGAGAAACCAGATGACGGGCGATCTGATCGGCGCTATCCGCGAGCTTTCCCCAATTTATAGAACGATTCTGTTCCAGATCATAAAGCGCTATTTTGTCGGGGTGTTGTTGGCGATACTTCTCCAGGATGCCGCGAATCGAAGAAAAGGGGATGGCCAGCTCAGGCTGGTTAAATTGATGCGCCACAGGTGCCTCGGATTAAAAATTTAGGGGTGCATTGTTTTCAGCTAGGGGCGGCTCGTCAAGGGGGAGGCGTCGATGGGCCGTGAATGCTTCAGCTGATTCGATTTACAGGAGGCCAAATTACTGGTCATCCTTCCGTTGAATTCGGCTTTGGGGTTAAGAGGGGGGGGAGGGGCGTATTGCCGTTGAAGTAAGACGTTAAATAGTTGCACTCGCTGATTTCTAAGTCACGGAAGCAAACGTTTGTAAAAGCATTTCAGGCTCGAAAATGTCACAGGAATGTGGTAGGAAGGCACGTGTCAGTAACGAAGTTTCTGTAGGGGGCATTTCTACGGGCGTTCTTGCGTGCGCGGAGTGAGAAAATAGTAAGAAAGTTGTTGGATGCTTTTTGTGGAACAAAATGAAACAACGGAGTTTGAGGCTGTCGGAATTTTTGACAGTTCGAGGGTAACTACCTCCCTGTTTTCCCATTTTGGTCTTTAAAACAAAGAGTTAAGGTAACTGGCATATTTCTTGCTTAAATAAGGCTTAGGTAAAGTTTTAAAGTTAGGTTTTTAATATGGCTTTCGGAATAACAGCGCAGAAAAGAGTATCTGCTCGCCAGCGCCCTGCTTGGGGCGTGATGGCAGCGGCTGTTTCTGCATTGTTGGTTTTAAGTCCGAACGCCAACGCCTAGGGAAATCAATTTTGACGAAAGTCATCTTGCGTCCACGCCATCGGTATATGGCGAGCCCCAAGGTTTGATCATCGACGATGAATACGCGACGCCTGGAAATATCACCGGCGACTCGTCTCTTACAGCTACCTTTACGGGACGGTGGAAAGACGGTAGCTCTAATGACATTAACGGATGGTGTCGTCCGCTTGTTCTGTTTGATTCCGATAACCCAACTGGTGGTGATGGCGATCTAGGCGCACCTTTCACACATGTCACGACAGGGCAGGTTAAAAATCCCGGCAATATCCTGATTGTTCACGAGCAATATAGCTCGTGCCGGAATTCGTCAGGCGCTTCGGTAGTTGGTTATACCAATACCAATGGCTGGACCCAGAATGCAGTGTCTTGTGATGATCCCGATGACAATGCATCGGGTGGACGGTTCGAAATTTCATTTAACTTTCATTTAACAAGGACATCACGTAACAAGGACATCACGCTGTCGAGTATCGATTTCTTCGATATTGAAGGCGCTGAGACAACCAACGATAACGAAATCAAGTTGTTTGACGCCAATGGCAACCAGATCATGGACAATGCCTTCTGCACGCCAGATACGGGCGGCGACAATAAATGGGCCGCCGTTGATTTCGGTGATATTAGCGGTATTCGTCGGATTGAGATCGGTTGTAAAGGGTCTTGTGCCATCGGCGATATCAAAGGCGTAAATGATACACCGCCAGTACTACCTGAGCCTGCCGGAGCCGGTTTCCTTCTTGCAGGACTTGGTTGGGTTATGATGATGCGTCGCCGCAAAGCTGCTACTGCCTGATGGTTCTCAGGCCTCAAGCAAACAGGTATTGGTTGGCTGTGTATACAGCTTTTTTATGTCCGATATCATCGCAGGGTAAACGGCAATAACGAGCGTTAGCTTCCGCCTAACTCATTCAACAGTTGCCGGGCGTCATCGCGCTCCTTAAAAGTATCATTTGTCTTTAGGATGCCCTCTAACTCACGCCTTGCCTGTTGTGCTCGTCCCAATCGGCTTAGCGCGACAGCGATGTGATAACGGACACCATGTGCTTTTGCTGCGCGGGCGCTTGCGTCCCTAAGGAAAGGTAGACCCTTTGCTGCCTCTCCCCGTTTAACCAGCAGCCAACCATAGGTATCAAGTACAGGTGGAAGGGTAGGAGCGAGTTCGTAGGCTTTCTTGACGGTTTGAAAAGCCCGCGCATCGCCAATTTTATCGTAAAGGAGTGCCAGGTTATTCAGCATCCCAATATCTTTGGGATATTTTTTTACATAGGTTTCATGCCTGAGCGCTTCCCTAAAACTCTCCTCAGATCTGCGCTTTTGTCTCAGAGCCAAATAGACGCAGCGCATCCTCATAGAACTCAAAGCTCTTACTGCCCCCGGTTTTCGCGAGGCCATGCTGTGAGGCCATCGCAAAGATGAAAAGGACTAAACAGGTTGCGACAAAAGTTATGTATTTAGGCAGCCAGGTTCTCATTTTTCGGATCAAAATTTCCTGAATCGATCACGTCATATAGTGTCTCACATCCATACTAAGTGTATCCAGATATAAATGGGATGCGTTGATCAGTAATCTAGCCTTTCCGGCTAAAATATGGCTGGGGGACCTGGATTTGAACCAGGGCTGCGCGGGTCAGAGCCGCGAGTTCTACCGCTAAACTATCCCCCAACAGTGGGGGCCATATCGGCCGATCTTGAAAGCAACGCATAACATACCAAGGATGCCGTAAACAAGAGATTTGCTTGTTTTCTCCTTGCCATTCAGTTGGATAGAGCTACCATAAATGGAAGTTCTTAAGAAATGGACTGCATCGCTAGAGCGTCGCAGCAACAATAAGGTAAGAACGTGAGCGGAGAAGGTCGATCAACCGGCAAGAAAGCCGGACGGAGGCGAGGTGGCGTGGGGCGTCGCCGTCATACCCGTGACGATCAAAGAAAAATTATCGCCGCACTGGATCTTGGAACAAATAACTGTCGCCTACTGATTGCACATCCTAAATCCAACGGGTTTAAGGTTATCGATGGATTCTCAAGAATCGTGCGTTTGGGCGAGGGCGTCGCAGGCTCGGGAAATCTCTCGGACGCCGCGATGGATCGCACTTTTGATGCGCTGAGAATGTGTGCTGAACGGATCGTACGCCGGGATGTCACTCACGGAAGATATATTGCGACGGAAGCCTGTCGGCAGGCTAAAAACGGCGAAGAGTTTCTCACCCGCATCGAAAAAGAAATCGGAATTCGCCTCGAAACAATTCCATCCCGTGAGGAGGCTGAATTGACGCTAGCAGGTTGCCTGCCCTTGCTGGATTCCAAAGCCCCCTATGCTTTGACATTTGATGTTGGCGGCGGAAGCGCGGAAGTTTTATGGGTCAAGCTCCATGATGGAAAACCACCGGAAGTCCTGGGGTGGATTTCACTGCCGTGCGGAGTCGTGACCATAACCGAACGTTATGGCGACCCGGATATTTCGCGGGAGAGTTATGTCAGAATGGTTAATGATATCAATGTTTTGCTAAAACCGTTTGATGACGAGTTTGGAATTAGTACAGCTATGGAACGTGGCGAAGTCCAAATGCTGGGCACAGCCGGGACGGTGACGACCATTGCCGGCGTCCAAATGGGCCTCAATCGCTACAACCGATCGGCTGTCGACGGGTCGTGGCTCGATTTTGAGGCCGTTTATTCGGTATGTAACAGCCTTGTAAACGCCTCTTTTGATGAACGTGCTTCCTATGCCTGCGTCGGTCGCAATAGGGCGGAGCTAGTTGTAGCGGGTTGCGGGGTTTTGGAAGCGATCTGCAGAACTTGGCCGGCGGGTCGTTTACGGGTTGCGGACCGGGGTGTTCGAGAGGGTATCCTTCTTGGGCTATCTCGTTTGGTTTTGGGACAGCCGGAAGCTGACAACAATGCTGCAGGTCGCCATGGGCGCTTGCCAGCGCAGAACATCGAATTAAGCGGGCGAGACCATGCCCCGCCGTCGTAACGCAAAGTCCGGCTCAAGGGGTGTGTCGGTTCGGGTGAAATCCGCTCGCGGTCGAAAAACGTCGTCGACTAGGTGGTTGCAACGTCAACTCAATGATCCTTATGTCGCGGATGCCAAACGGGCGGGCTATCGCTCACGATCAGCCTGGAAGCTGTGTGAGCTGGATGATCGGTTGAAATTTTTGAAATCAGGTCGACGAATTCTCGATCTGGGGGCAGCACCTGGCGGATGGAGCCAGGTTGCTGTGGAAAGATGTGGTCGACGCGATGCCGTGATCGCCGTGGATATCCTGCCAATGGACCCCATTACCGGTGTCAAAATTCTGCAATTAGACATGACCAGTCCTGACGCGATCGACAGAATTCTAGTGGAAGCGGTTAGTGAGGTAGATGTTTTGTTGAGTGATATGGCAGCAGCAACCACTGGGCATCGCCAAACCGATCATATTAGAACGATGGGGCTTTGCGAGATTGCGACCGATGTTGCAAAAGAAATTCTTGTCCCTGGTGGGATGATGATTGTGAAGGTTTTTCAGGGGGGTGCGGAAGGCCAACTTTTAGCTGACCTAAAGCGGTCTTTCGAAAAAGTTCGCCACGTAAAGCCGCCCGCAAGCCGTAAAGAATCCCCGGAAACCTATCTCGTCGCTGAAGGGTATCAAAAACCGTAAATTTCTTTGCGAAATCGTTTTCCCTTAGCTTGGGATTCTTGTCTGCCTTGTGTATGATCCGGCCCCACCGCCGGTAAGGGGCCACCATGCAAATCGCCGAAGCTTTAACTTTCGATGACGTCCTCCTCGTTCCCGCTGAATCCCACATCTTGCCTTCCGAGGCTAATTTAGAATCTAGATTGACGCGGGATATGGACCTCAAAATCCCGATTGTTTCTGCGGCGATGGATACAGTTACTGAAAGTGCCCTCGCTATTGCCATGGCGCAAGCAGGCGGTATCGGTGTGGTCCATAAAAACCTGGAAGTCGAAGAACAGGCTGACGAAGTTCGCAAGGTCAAAAAGTTTGAATCCGGGATGGTCATCAATCCGGTAACCATCGGTCCCGACCAGACCTTGGCGGATGCGCATAGTTTGATGGCGGATTACCAAATTTCCGGAATTCCTGTTGTCGAAGATGGCAGTAAGAAGCTGGTCGGTATTTTGACCAACCGTGATGTTCGTTTTGCAACCAATCTGGCTGAAAAAGTTTCGGCTCTGATGACCAGGGAAAAGCTGGTTACGGTTAGTGACGGGATCGATATGGAGGAAGCGAAACGGCTTCTTCATAAATATCGAATCGAGAAACTGCTTGTCGTTGATGACGACTATCGCTGCATTGGCTTGGTCACGGTTAAAGATATTGAAAAAGCACAACGACACCCGGACGCTAATAAAGACGATAAAGGTCGTTTGCGCGTGGCAGCAGCGACTGGTGTTGGCGATGCTGGCATTGAGCGCGCGGAAGCATTAATTGACGCAGATGCCGATGTTATCGTGGTTGATACGGCGCATGGGCATTCAATGGGCGTTCAGGAATCTGTAAGCCGAATTAAGAGGCTTTCCAACAGGACACAGCTAATTGCCGGGAATGTAGCGACGGCAGAAGGGGCGCGGGCACTGATTGATTCCGGCGCGGATGCTGTGAAAATTGGTATCGGGCCGGGTTCAATTTGTACCACGCGCGTGGTCGCCGGCGTCGGCGTCCCACAATTCACCGCAATTATGGAAGCAGCGGAGGAATGTCATAAGCACGGTGTCCCCGCAGTTGCGGATGGCGGCATTAAATACCCGGGCGATATGGCAAAGGCGATTGCAGGTGGTGCCGATTGCGTGATGATTGGCTCATTATTCGCCGGTACGGATGAAGCGCCCGGGGAGGTGTTTCTCTATCAAGGTCGGTCTTACAAATCCTATCGTGGTATGGGGTCGCTTGGGGCGATGGCCCGCGGTTCCGCTGATCGTTACTTTCAGCAGGAAGTTTCGGATACTCTTAAACTGGTTCCGGAAGGTATTGAAGGCCAGGTTCCCTACAAAGGACCTGTTGGCAGCATAATTCACCAGATGGTTGGTGGGCTTAGGGCGGCGATGGGGTATACCGGCAATGCGACGGTCGCTGAAATGCAGACCAATTGTACATTCCGACGCTCTACAGAATCTGGCCGTCGTGAAAGTCATGTCCATGACGTCACTATCACCCGCGAGGCACCAAATTATCGTAGGGAAGACTAGCCAGGGCACAGCTTAATGATTATTCGCCGCGCCCGTATAGAGGATGCAGCGGAAATTGCGGCGGTGCATGTTGAAACCTGGCGCACGGCCTATGCGGGAATGCTTCCGGACAAGTTTCTTTTAAATCTTTCGGCAAAAAGTCATGAAGGGCGTTGGTGGAGACATGTACTCGCCGGAACCGCAGGTGGACATTCTGTATATGTCGCCGAGGGTTCTGATGCAGGCGTCGTAGGGTTTTGCAGTGGCGGTGCTATGCGCGGAAACTCTTTCGACTGCGATGCTGAAATATACGCACTTTATTTGCTCGATGGTTTTCAGGGACAGGGCATTGGGAAATCGCTTTTTCTCGAGTTAGTCGCCCAGCTAAAAAATACCGGCGGCAAATCTCTTTTGGTATGGGTTCTGGCGGAAAATCCGTCGCGATTCTTTTACAGCGCCCTCGGCGGTTTAATAGGCGTTACCCGGAATGGCAGCGTGGGCGGCAAGAAGATTCGAGAAGTAGGATATTGCTGGTCAGATATTGACCAACTTCTCGAACGACGTGGAACGGACGCGGTCAACATTCACAAACAGGGAAATTGAGTAAGGACTCGATTATGGCGGACACAATATTAATCCTCGATTTCGGGTCTCAGGTTACCCAACTCATTGCGCGTCGTGTTCGCGAAAATGGCGTTTATTGTGAAATACACCCGTTCAACAAAGCCAAACAGGCTCTTGCTTCTCTAGATCCCAAAGCAATTATTTTATCCGGCGGACCGGCATCGGTAACAGCATCTGACGGCCCAGCCGCGCCCGACGAGATATTTGATCTCGGAATTCCCATTCTTGGCATTTGTTATGGCCAGCAAACGATGTGCGCTCAGCTCGGTGGAACAGTGGAGCCATCCGATGAAAAAGAGTTCGGGAGGGCGGAACTTGAAATAACGGCCGATTGCGCCTTGTTTGAAGGTTTATGGGAGGTCGGTGATCGTCAGCAGGTTTGGATGAGCCATGGCGATACCGTTTTTGCGTTGCCTGAAGGCTTTCGTCCGGTTGGCGTAAGCGAAAACGCGCCATATGCAGCGATTGCCGATGATGATCGAAAATTTTATGCCGTTCAGTTTCATCCCGAAGTTGTACATACGCCGGGCGGTGCAGCACTTCTAAAGAACTTTACCCATAGGGTTTCCGGCTGCACCGGGGATTGGACGATGGCGGCATTCCGGGACCGCGAAATTGCCAAGATTCGGGAACAGATCGGAGACGGTCATGTGATTTGTGGGCTTTCGGGAGGTGTGGACTCCTCCGTTGCCGCTGTTTTGATCCATGAAGCTATCGGCGAGCAACTTCACTGCGTATTTGTGGATACCGGGCTGTTACGCGAAGGCGAGGCGGAACAGGTCGTTACAGTGTTCCGCGATAATTACAATATTCCGCTCGTCCATCACGATGCGGCCGATTTGTTTATCGGTAAATTGAATGGTGTTTCTGACCCGGAGCAAAAACGAAAAATTATTGGCGCTACTTTTATCGATGTCTTTGAAGAAGAAGCTGAAAAACTCGGTGGGGCGGATTTTCTGGCACAAGGAACTCTATATCCTGATGTAATTGAGTCCGTTTCATTTATCGGCGGACCGAGTGTCACGATTAAATCGCATCACAATGTTGGCGGGCTCCCCGAAAGAATGAATATGTCTCTCGTTGAACCGCTACGAGAGCTTTTTAAAGATGAGGTTCGTGATTTGGGCCGCGCACTCGGCTTGCCGGAAGAACTCGTTGGTCGCCATCCGTTTCCGGGCCCCGGTCTTGCCATCAGAATGCCCGGCGAAATTTCTGAAGATCGGCTTGAAATCTTGCGGCGCGCCGACGCGGTTTACATTGAAGAAATCCGCAAAGCAGGTCTGTACGATGAAATATGGCAGGCATTCGCCGTACTTTTACCGGTGCGGACCGTAGGCGTTATGGGCGATGCGCGGTCATACGATTATGTCTGTGCACTGCGGGCTGTGACGTCGACGGATGGGATGACAGCGGATTCATATCCTTTCGAACACGCCTTTCTGTCACGGGTAGCCACGCGAATTATAAATGAGGTGCGCGGCATTAACCGGGTGACCTATGACGTCACCTCGAAACCACCGGGTACAATTGAGTGGGAGTAATTGCGAAAATTTGAAAGGCAATTATATCAATGACTTAAGGATTTTTGCCCGGTACGTAGCAGGTACGTAGTCCTTGACTTTTTGATGCCAGATACGTAGTTTGGTACGCAATTTCGCAATTATCGCAGAGAATAATTCCAAGCGTGATTGCAATCGTTCCAAGGTGGGGACAGGCGATGCCAAGAAAAGTACATGGGAAAACAGGCAATACCTACTTCAAAGACAATGTAGAAATCTTTGGTGGAAAGGCGCATGTCCACAAAATTCCAATGTCCAAAAACCGGTATTTTCGAACGTGGATAGATGAAGAGAAAAGACATCTTCGCAAATCCTTGGGAACAACAGATTTAGACGATGTTATCCACAAGGCTGAAAACCTATTTGTCGAAATCAAAGCAGACGTCTCAAGAGGAAAGAAGTTTTTTGGCATTACTGTCGAAGAGGTTGCCAAGGAATTTTTAGAGAATGAACTTGGGCGTGTTGAGACTGGCAAGATTAAGAAGGGCAGATGGAACACAGTCAAAACACAAATCAATAGACACCTTATTGGCTATCTTGTCCCCCCAAAAAAATTAGGCCAATTGACCACAATTCGTTCTACGACTACGCGCAGTGGCGAAGGAAGAAGGCTTCAAGCGTTACAGAGACGACAATCCGAAATGAACACGCCTCGATCGGATCATAGCCGGCCTCGTTGGCCAGTAGCGAAAGCGCGGAAGTCTCGGTATTCCCGTTCATGGCGTGATCTCCATGGCGGTTGCAGCCGCCGGTTTGAGTGGCTTTCCTTCACCCGGAGATTACGCCGCCTTCAGATTTCCACCACTTTCGAGACACAACCTCCACCATATCCATAACCTGTGAAACCCTGGTCTTCCGGGTGATACTGAAGGACATCCCGCCACCCCAAAAGACAGGGAACAACCACCTGACCACTTGTGGAACCGCAATAACCAACGACACGCAGATTATTGGATTGGTGAAGAAACGAAGCAATAAACTCCGGTCCATTATCTTTCCCCCTACGACCCAAGTGCCCGATAGACCGATGCGCTACCCTCCCAAAACCATCACACCCCATTCTCTCTACCCCTCCCGGACATTCCCTGCTAGACTTTCCGTATGAACAGATTACTCATCCTTCCTGTCCTGCTCCTGACCCTGTTGGTGGGAACATCTGCGTTCTCTGCTGATTACCAAAAGGGTGCTGCCGCATATGAGAGTGGTGACTACGCAACTGCTCTGCGTGAATGGGAACCTCTTGCCGAACAGGGGGATGCCCGTGCCCAGACCAGTCTGGGATATATGTATCTCATAGGACGGGGTGTTCCCCAGGATTACAAGACTGCGGTGAAGTGGTACAGACTTGCTGCCGAACAGGGGGATGCCTTTGCCCAGTTCTATCTGGGTGTGATGTACGACGAAGGACGAGGTGTTCCCCAGGATTATAAGTCTGCGGTGAAGTGGTGGAAACTTGCTGCCGAACAGGGGGTTGCCTTTGCCCAGTTCGATCTGGGACAGATGTATCGTAAAGGACGGGGTGTTCCCCAGGATTATAAGACTGCGGTGAAGTGGTACAGACTTGCTGCCGAACAGGGGCATGCCGATGCCCAGTACATGCTGGGTGTGATGTACGAAAAAGGACAAGGTGTTCCCCAGGATTATAAGACTGCGGTGAAGTGGTACAGACTTGCTGCCGAACAGGGGTATGCCGATGCCCAGTACAATCTGGGTGTGATGTATCGCAAAGGACGAGGTGTTCCCCAGGATTATAAGACTGCGGTCAGGTGGTACAGACTTGCTGCCGAACAGGGGGATGCCGATGCCCAGTACAATCTGGGTGTGATGTATCGCAAAGGACAAGGTGTTCCCCAGGATTACAAGACTGCGGTGAAGTGGTACAGACTTGCTGCCGAACAGGGGTCTGCCCGTGCCCTTCTTATCAAGGTCATAGACGATGTTTTGGAGGTCACGGATTGACCTCGCCAACCTATCAACCCTTGTGACTTGAAGAGTATTTGAACAAGAAAACGATTAAGGCAGAGATGCTCAATCAACTCAAAACTAAAGGCATGGACGAACAAAGGCTGGAAAGGATGGCCCAAAAAACGGCTCTTGCTTGGCCAGATGTTCGTGATTGCATCCAAGCATGGAACGAAGTTCCGCAGCGATAGAATTCGGAGCCTATCTACACAAGAAAATCAAAAAAAGGAGGCGCTAAAGAATTGTTAGAGCCATATATCATTCAAAAATATGAAAACGCATTAGACTGGATTAAGACCAGCGTAAACAATGGCATTTTGCCAAACGACTACATCGACCTCACCATCAAATGGGGCCACGATTTGGGCAAGATGAGCAAGAGCGTGCAAGCTCGAAGAGCTATCGATGCCACATTAGCTGAAATCAAAATCAGACAAGCACAAGAGACAGCCATCCAACGAAGAGGAAGGTTTAAGTGATGTTTGGTGGAAGAGAAATTAGGAAGGTTGGAAGCAGCCCATCAATAGGCAATTCAGCCACGCTCAATGCCAAGCACTACATGAAGACAGCAAGGGAGATATACAAATCCCTACCGGCGGATTATTGGGACAGAGCCGTATTAGGCAGAATGTTTGCAGAGTTTAAGACCAGAGGTTGAAAGAGATAAAAAAAGGTGCGCCAAACCGCAGAAAGCAGCCGACTTCGATCTATCTGACGGGTGGGGTAGTTTCGGGAGATGAACTGAAAGATTTGGTTGCGCATGAATTTGGCTGACTAGAAACAACTGATTTTTTTCCACTATACGCTGATCAACCGGTCCAGCAATGTAGCGCGTAGATTGCCTTTCTGGTTTTGCGAGCTATCCTGACAATGTATCTGGACGGGGACGTAATATGGCGAAGGCGAAGGAAATGCTCGAAGGGGCCGTTGACGTGAGAACGGAAGCCCGTAAACGTGAGCATATCGATACCGTACTAAACGAAAATGTGACGGCGAAGGGTGTCACGACCGGTTTTGAAATGTTCGCCTTCGAGCATTGTGCCTTGCCCGAACTCAATCTCGACGAAATTGATTTGTCGAGGACGCTATTTGATAAGAGCCTTCGTGCTCCTATTTTGATCTCCAGCATGACGGGAGGCGCGGCGGAAGGTGGAGTGATAAACCGTCGACTCGCTGAATGTGCGCAGGAGTTGGGTCTGGCGCTTGGTATTGGATCACAACGCGCAGCGATCGAAAGACCTGAGCTGGCGAGGACCTATCGCGTCAGGGAGATTGCGCCAGATATCCTGTTATTCGCTAATTTGGGCGCCATTCAACTGAACTATGGGTACGGCATCGACCAAGCGCGACAGGCCGTTGATATGATCGAAGCCGATGCCCTGTTTGTTCATCTTAACCCTTTGCAGGAAGCTGTTCAGGCAGAGGGAGACCGAAATTGGCACGGTGTTTTGAATAAGCTTGAAGACCTAATTTCAAAAATAGCGGTGCCGGTTGTCGTCAAAGAGATCGGCAATGGGTTATCTGCAGGTTTAGTAAGGAAGCTTGTTGCAATCGGTGTTGCCGGCGTCGACGTCGCTGGTGCGGGCGGCACAAGTTGGAGTGAGGTTGAGGCTAAAAGACAAGTTGATCCGCTTATTCGTAAGGTGGCCCATAGATTTGCAGGATGGAGAATTCCGACGGCCCAGTCGTTAATCGAGGCTCGGCATGAAGCGAGCGGCTTGCCTGTTTTTGCGAGTGGGGGGATCAGAAACAGTATTGATATGGCCAAAGCCATTCGACTGGGTGCGACGTTGTGCGGTGTCGCGGCACCAGCATTGAGGGCGTCCGATGAAAATTCGGAAACAGTAACCCAGCATATGCGGTGTTTAATCGAAGAATTAAAGATTGCTGCCTTTTGTACTGGGTCCGGCGACCTGAAAGCTTTAAGGCAGGCATCGTTGCGGCGGGTGGATGATTGGTCAGAGGTTGATCTTTAGCTGACTGACTGCAGACTAGCCCTTCAACAGAAAATCTATGTTTATCGTATAATCGAAAGGAAAATGAATGGCTGTTAAGCCAGAACCGGTTCGCGAACCCGGGACCAAGGCTCCTCGTCCAAAGGATGCCGCAACCCTGATAATTTACCGGTTTGCAGGAAAGAATGTCGAAGTCCTCATGGGACAACGTCACCGCAAGCACAAATTTTTGCCGCAGCGATATGTCTTTCCGGGGGGCAGGGTAGACACGCTGGATAGTAGAGTCCGGACTGCGACTACTCTACGGTCCGATGTTGAAGAGTTGCTCACCCGAAAAGCGACACCGGCGAGAGCGCGCGCACTTGCGGCTGCTGCTGTTAGAGAAACATTTGAAGAAGCGGGGTTGATGATCGGGAAACCTGACCCGTCGCCTGAACGTTCAGTGCCGAAGAACTGGCGTCCGTTTTTTGATCAGGGCATGGCTCCGTGCTTCGAGAATCTGAACTATGTTGCACGGGCGGTTACGCCGCATTGGCGTCCAATCAGATTCAATGCGCGTTTTTTTATGATAGATTATCGACATGTCGAAGGAGAACTTGGCGGTGATGGTGAACTTCTCGACCTAACTTACATTCCGGTTCAGGAAACAAAAGAATTTGAATTACCGCTTATTACGACCAGGGTCATGGAGCTCGTCGAAAACCTGGCCCGAAACCCGCCTGATCCAAATAAGCGCCGTACGGTGACTTATTTCCAGCACAACGGAAAATTTCACGACATGTATGACGAATAGAGGCGATTAGAAGGATTGGGTTAGCGGGATACGAGCTTCAGGTTGCGGTCAAAGACTGACAGTACATCTGAGAGTTTTTTCCCCCGTTTCAACATATTGCCACCGGCGCCGACGACGTAATCTCCGTGGCGGTGCGATCCTTTAGCATATTTGAAGACAGTGAAAACCGGGTGAGTGCCATTGTCGCGGTAAATTGAGAAGGCGGACATCCCCTTGCCATGATCGATGGCGTAGTCTTTCCATTCACCGCTTATCACACGTCGGCTGTAATGCGATAAAAGCTGGTTTAGTTCGTTCTTGGTGAAATAAACGGAGGCTGATTCATTCCGTTTAAAATCCTTCAGTCGAACAACCTTGGGCATCATCCCACCTGGTACTCCCGACTTATTTCAGTTTTATTACGAAGATTATATTCACGATACGGGACTTCCGTCTAGCGATCAGGTCGGCATTTTCGGTCCAAATATGGATGTTTGCCTTGGTGACGCGGCATGGCTATTGTAACTCATGGGCGGCCAACATGGCGGCGGACAGCTCTGATGTTTGCCTTGGTGACGCGGCATGGCTATTGTAACGCCGTTTTAGAGGCATAGGTCCTGGTCCCGAGGAGTTTGATGTGGGCGATATTTTTCGTGAAATAGATGAAGAACTGCGACAAGAACGGTTCGAAAAACTATGGCAGCGGTATGGCAAGCTCGTCATTGGTGCTGCCGTTGCGATTGTCGTCGCCGTTGCCGGGTTTAAGGCCTTCGAACATTATCAAACGAAACAGCGTGAAACACAGAGCGCACAATATGCCGCGGCGGCGAAATTGTTGGCGGAAGGCAAAAAGACTGAAGCTGCGGCATTGTTTGCAGGTTTGGGCAAAGACGGAAATGCAGGGTACGCCGTTCTCTCCCGTTTTCAGCAGGCAGCTATAAAAGCTGATACCGGAGATCTGCCTGGTGCAATCAGGTTATATGATGCGCTCGCAGCGGATAACGACGTTGATAATGCACTTCGTCAAGCGGCGGTTGTCTTCAGTGTTTCTCGTCAAATTGATAGCGGAAGCGCAGATCGTGCGACGCTGGATAACAGACTAAAACCTCTTATGGACAAAACAAATCCCTGGCGTCATTCAGCCAATGAATTGAGCGGGCTCTTGGCATTGCAGGCGGGTGACACCACAGTTGCGCGAACTCGATTTACCACGATAGCTGATGATCTTCAGGCCCCTCAGCAGATGCGAACACGGGCTTCGCAAATTCTCGCTGTCATCGCTAAATAGTAAAAGGCATTGATACTCATTATGTCTCGCGTTCTCTTTGTCATTCTGACCACAACCCTGCTCGCAGGATGTGGCGGCGGCTGGTTTGGTTCCAAGGAAGCACCTCCTCTGCCCGGGAAACGCATTTCTGTGCTGTCCCTTGAGAATTCCCTGGAACCAGATCCAAAGCTGTCGGATCTTGCTGTTCGTTTGCCGCGGCCCTACAAGAACCAGAATTGGGCCCAAGCGGGGGGGACTCCCAGTCACGCGATGCATCATCTGTCGGCAGCGGGCGGTCTTGGAAAGGTCTGGGAAGTTGATATTGGCGATGGCTCGGATGGTGACACTCAGCTGATTACCGCTCCCGTAATTTCAAACGGGCGCGTTTATACGATGGATGTCGAGGCGGAAGTTCAGGCATTGGATGCTGCTTCGGGAAATACGCTGTGGCGCGTTAGCTTAGCTCCCAAGGATGAAGATGATGGCACATTGGGCGGTGGTCTTGCTGTTGCAAACGGCAAGGTTTTCGTTACCACAGGCTTTGCGCAAATCATCGCCCTCAATTTGGAAAATGGCAAAGTTCTTTGGCGCAGAACGCTGAATGGTCCAATTCGGGCAGCCCCGACGGTGTTCAGGGGGAGAGTTTTTGCCGTAACCATTGCCAACGAGCTACATGCTCTAAATGAATCCGACGGCAAAACATTGTGGACCCATATCGGTATTACGGAAACGGCGGGATTGCTCGGTGGTGCTGCTCCTGCAGCTGCGGGGTCCGTTGTTGTCAGTTCATTTTCGTCAGGAGAAGTTTTTGCCCTTCGGATCGAGAATGGCCGCGTTATCTGGTCTGATTCGTTAACGGCGATTAGGCGTTCAAGCCCACTTTCCGCATTAGCCCATATTCGCGGGCGCCCGGTCATAGATCGTGGGCAGGTAATTGTGACGGCCAATAGCGGTCGAACGGTTGCCATTAATCTTCGGACTGGTGCACGGGTGTGGGAAAAACGTGTGGGTGCTGGTAACGGCCCATGGGTTGCAGGCGAATTTATTTATGTGCTGTCAGCCTTTGGTGAATTGATCTGCCTGTCGAGGCGGACAGGTGGGGTGCGCTGGGTTACACAGTTGCAACGTTACGAGGATGAAGAGGATCAGGAATATCCGGTCTTCTGGACCGGTCCCGTTCTCGCTGGTGATCGTTTGTTGATCGGGGGCAGTCATGAAGAAGTTTGGTCGATTTCACCCTATACCGGGAAAATTCTTGGCCGCGTTAAAGTTTCAGGTCCGGTTTTCATTCCGCCAGTCATCGCGAATGACACTGTTTTCATCCTGTCCGACGACGCCAAGCTTTTAGCTCTCCGTTAAAACCATGTCTTTCAGGTTGGTTATCCTTGGCCGGCCCAATGTCGGGAAATCGACCCTTTTTAATCGCTTGTGCGGCGTTCGGGCGGCGCTCGTTGATCCTACGCCTGGTGTAACAAGGGATCGCCGCGTTGGAGACGCTTCTTTGGGCGATTTAGAATTTCAGGTCATTGATACCGCCGGCCTTGAAGAAACCCCCGATGGTATTATGGAAGGGGAGATGCAGCATCAGACCCAAGTGGCAATTGCAGAGGCTGATGCTGCTTTATTGGTCATTGATGCGCGAGCCGGTGTAACGCCAGTGGATCGCCATTTTGCTGATCTGCTGAGAAAAATAACGATACCGGTTTTGCTTATCGCGAACAAATGTGAAGGCCGGGCAGGCGCGCCAGGGCTTTATGAATCCTATGAGTTGGGGTTGGGCGAACCGACCGGTATTTCCGCCGAGCACGGCGAAGGGCTCGTCGATTTATATGATGTTATTGCGCCATTGATAGATGCCTCTCAAGAAAACGATGACGCGTATGGCGCCGACGACGCGGAGGATTCCCTTGAAAAAGAGACGGGATATCTGCAGCTGGCGATTGTTGGCAGACCCAATGTTGGAAAATCGACGCTCTTAAACAGTCTATTGGGCGAGAACCGCGTGATTACAGGTCCGGAACCTGGGGTTACCCGAGACGCTATTTCTGTCGACTGGGATTGGCGGGGCGAGCAGATCAAAGTTTTCGATACGGCGGGATTACGCAGACGGTCTCGGGTGCAGGAAAAATTGGAGAAACTCTCAGCGGCTGACACCATGAGGGCCGTTAAATTTGCCCAGGTTGCTGTCCTGGTGCTGGATGGCACAACGATGGCTGAACGGCAGGACCTCACGATTGCAGAGCATGTAATCGAAGAGGGCCGGGCGTTGATAATCGCGGTGAATAAATGGGACCTGGTTGATGATCGCGCAGCGGCATTGAACAAATTAATGGATCGGCTCGAGAGATCGTTGCCACAGGTCCGTGGCATTCCGATCGTTACGATGTCGGCGCTAACGGGCAAGGATATCGATAAGTTGATGCCGGCCGTTAAACAGGCCTTCGATATTTGGAACATAAGATTGCCGACGGGTCCCTTGAATCGCTGGTTGGAAGATATCCTGGATAATCATCCGCCGCCGTTATCGAAAGGGCGGCGCTTGCGACTGAGATACATCACCCAGGTTAAAGGGCGCCCACCGACATTCGCAGTGTTTTCCAGCCGACCGTCGGATTTTCCAGAATCCTACCGCCGCTATTTGGTCAATAGCCTGCGGGAAACCTTTGGACTTGACGGTGTGCCCATACGTCTCAATTTACGGGGTGGTAAGAACCCTTACGTGAAGGATAGCTGAACAGCTAGCGGGCGTTCACAATCTCAGAATGGCGCAGGCAGTTCGTTTCCGCCAATTCGACAAACACGTCGGTGATTTCATCCGGTGTTGGAAGAGTTTCGGGATCCTCTCCCGGATAAGCGTCAGCACGCATGGATGTTCTAACGGCACCCGGGTTAATCAAATTGATTTTGAGCGCTGTTTCGGACATCTCCTCTGCCCAGGTCCTTACCATAGCTTCCAAAGCGGTCTTTGTGACGGCGTAGCCGCCCCAATAAGCGCGACCTCCAGCGACGCCGGTCGTTAGAAACATTGCTCTGCCGGCATCAGATTCAAGCAAGAGAGGCTGCAATGCCCGAATAAGGCGCCAGTTGGCCGTTAAGTTGACGTCGATAAGGTCTTGCCATCTCTCGGGTTCAATTTGCGCCATAAAGGTCATTTCACCAAGAAGCCCCGCATTGCCGACCAGAACATCCAACTTGCCAAACCGTCCGCCAATGGCAGCATTGAGTTTGTCAATTTCCTCACCTTGCTGGAGGTCGAGGGGAACCAGTGTTGCCTGGGCCTGTCCATTACTCGCCGCCCTGATGGCATCATCGACCTCTTCGAGACCTGCGACAGTACGCGCGGTGAGAATAACATGTGCGCCTTCGGCGGCGTATCGTTTGGCGACGGCTGCACCGATCCCGCGGGATGCGCCCGTGATAAGAGCGACCCTTCCAGCCAATCTACCTCTATCATTCGTCATCGAAACTTATCCGAGGTTTGTGAGAAAGGAGAGTTGGGGAATGGTTTCGCCACCATCTCTGTCGATCAGGCTCACTGGATAGTCGCCTGTGAAACAGGCGTCGCAATATTGAGGTGTTTGTTCATCTCTGTCATCTGCGCCCATTGCCCGGTAAAGCCCCTCGATTGATACAAATGCCAGGCTATCAGCCGCCATAAATTCACGCATTTCCTCGACTGAATTTTGTGCCGCTAAAAGTTGATCGCGTTCAGGGGTGTCGACGCCATAAAAACACGAGTGTGTGGTCGGTGGACTGGAAATCCGCATATGAACTTCTTTCGCACCTGCGTTGCGCATCATTTCCACGATTTTGACAGAGGTTGTTCCCCGAACAATGCTGTCATCAACCAACACCACCCGTTTATCTTCAATCACCGCCCGGCTCGCATTATGCTTAAGCTTCACACCAAGATGCCGAATATGGTCTGCCGGTTCGATAAATGTACGGCCAACATAATGGTTGCGAATGATACCGAGTTCGTAGGGCAGACCGGTTTCACTTGCATAACCCATAGCGCTTGGTACGCCGGAGTCAGGAACCGGGATCACGACATCCGCCGGAACGTGGCTCTCTCGAGCGAGTTCCGCGCCAATTTTTTTCCGTGCTTCGTATACGCCGGAACCGTCCACGATACTGTCGGGCCTAGCGAAGTAAACATACTCAAATACGCAGAGCCGAGAAGGTGTCCAGCCGAACGGCTTCAAACTTGTAAGCCCCTCTTTATCAATTACGACCATCTCACCAGGCTCAACGTCACGGACAAACTCCGCACCAATGATATCCAGTGCGCAGCTCTCCGAGGCAAGAACATGGGCATCATCCAACGACCCAAGGACAAGAGGGCGGACGCCCATCGGGTCTCTGACTCCTATCATTTGGTCATTTGTCATTGCAACGAGGGAGTAGGCGCCGACAACGCGTTTTAGCGTGTCAATCAGCCGGTCGACGACGGAGCCCTGATCGCTTATGGCGATCAAATGTATGATGACTTCGGTATCTGTTGTCGACTGGAACAGGCAGCCCCGTTTGACAAGGTCGCGATGGAGGATTTGAGCGTTGGTAAGATTGCCGTTGTGGGCAAGAGCAAAGCCGCCGGATTCATATTCAGCAAATAGTGGCTGGATATTCCGCTGGGCCGTTTCACCGGTTGTTGAATATCGATTGTGACCAACAGCAAGGTTACCGGGCAACCTTTTCATTACCGCTTCGTTGCTGAAAATGTCACCGACATGCCCAGGGGCACGATGTCCATGATATTGTTTGCCGTCATAGGTGACGATACCGGCAGCTTCCTGGCCGCGATGCTGTAATGCGTGTAACCCGAGCGCGGTTAGGGCAGCTGCATCTTTGTGCCCAAAGACGCCAAAAACACCGCATTCTTCATGCAGTTTATCGTCGTCGAACGGGTGCGTTGAAATATTATTCATTACTGCTGGCCTTTGATAAGACGGTCCATCTCCCGTCTTTCCTGCTGGTTATAACCATCACGCTGTTTATCGGCCGGTTTCTTCGTTTCCGGCGTTACGAGCTTTTCAAATCGTTGTTGCATGAATTCGGAAGAATCGCCTGGTATGATCGGTGTTGATACCCAGCCCTTTGGGGCCAGCTGTTGTAATTGCCCAGCACCCCATTTTAGAAGTGGCCGTGATTTGGCTTCTTGAATCCATTGCGGCTGTTTTGCTGTTTCTTTGGGGAGATCCATCGCCCAGACCACGCCAATATAGCCCATTGAAACGATAACAATTCCGAGTCCTAAGCCGAAAACGAGGCCAATGGAACGGTCCAGTGCGCTAAGTCCGCTTGCTCTAACCTGTCGACCTATGGCGTGGCTTATCATCGTGAAAATAATCAATGAGCCCAGAAATAACGCGAGGCCCGCTACGCCATCGGCCAGAATCTCAGTGGAAAACCATTCTCGGGCGATTGGTTGGGCGTAGCGAAACAGATACAAGGTTGAGAATATGGCACCGACCCACCCCAAGAGTGCCAGCACAACCCGTACAAATCCCATTGAGAAGGCCATTAATCCCGACAGCAAAATTATCCCGATAACGGCGATGTCGACGATGCTCATGCCGCCCCCGCGCGTTGTCCGGAGCTGGTGCCACTTGGCGAAAATAGACCAATTAGGTCGCCTAAATGTTCAACCTCATTTGATTGCATGCCAACATCTACGCGCGGTTTTTTCTTGCGGTCCCAGCCTGGGGTCCAGGCCCGGCTAAATCCCAATTTCTGCGCTTCCTTTAAACGTAAATCAGCCTGTCCAACAGGGCGGACTTCGCCAGACAGCCCTATTTCACCAAAGACGACAGAGTCTGATGGCATTGGTTCGTCGTTTTGCGCAGATATCAGGGCGGCGGCAACCGCTAAATCGGCGGCGGGTTCCGACACCCGCAGGCCACCAGCAACGTTCAGATACACATCCTTACCAGCAAAGGAGACGCCGCATCGGGCTTCAAGGACGGCGAGAACCATGGAGAGACGTGCTGAGTCCCAACCGACAACAGCACGGCGTGGGGTTCCAAGGGCACTGGGCGCGACGAGCGCCTGAATTTCGACGAGGACCGGACGGCTCCCCTCAATGCCAGCAAAAACGGTGGCGCCGCTGACGTTGCCGCGTCTTTGTGCGAGAAACAGGGCAGAGGGATTCTCAACCTCCATCAAACCGTTTTCGGTCATTTCAAAGACGCCGATTTCGTCGGTTGGACCAAACCGGTTCTTGATACCGCGGAGGATACGGAATTGATGACCACGATCTCCTTCGAAATACAAAACCGTATCCACCATATGTTCGAGGACTCGCGGCCCCGCAATCGTACCTTCCTTGGTGACATGCCCAACCAGCAGAAGACTGAAGCCCCGTCGTTTGGCGACGCGGATGAGTTCCTGTGCGCTTGTTCTCACCTGGGCAACGGTTCCGGGAGCCGAATCCAAGGTATCGACGAACATCGTCTGGATTGAATCGATGACGACGACACCGGCTTTAGTGTTTTTTTCGAGTGTCGTGATGAGGTCCCGAACATTCGTCGCTGATGCCAGAGAGACTTCTCGGTCACCGAGCCCCAGCCTACGGGCTCGCATTCGGACTTGATCAATTGATTCTTCTCCGGAGACGTATATGCAACCTGTGGAGTCCGAAAGCATTCCAACGACTTGTAGCAGCAATGTCGATTTGCCAATGCCTGGGTCGCCGCCCACCAAGATTGCGGAGCCGGGGACCAGCCCACCGCCGCAAACCCGGTCGAATTCTTTCACCTTGCTAATTAACCGGGGAGTCTCCTTTGAAGTGCCATCCAGGCCGACAAATTCAATCGTATTGCCCCTGGATTTGCCGAGTCCCTTAGGCACGGAGTCGGCGTTTTGTTCTTCGACAAGTGTGTTCCACTCACCGCAGCTATCACATTGCCCGGCCCATTTTCCATAGGACGTACCGCAATTCTGACAGGTAAAGCTGGTTGTTCGCTTAGCCAATTGGACGTCCTTTTCCGCGGAGGGGGCAGAACAATAATGTCATTAGCCTGCCCTTACATCCATTTGAATCGGGCCTTCCGCCCGACCGTGAATGAACTGGTCGACGAAGTCATTTCCGCTTTCATCAATTTCTGACACCGGGCCGGCCCATATAATCTTGCCCTGATAGATCATTGCAATTTTGTCGGCGATCTTTCGGGCGCTCGCCATGTCATGCGTTATTGTAAGCGTTGTGGCACCCAAATGTTTCACTCGATCGACAATGAGATCATTGATGACGTCGCCCATTATCGGGTCGAGGCCGGTGGTTGGTTCATCAAAAAATATAATTTCAGGATCTGTTGCGATTGCTCTGGCCAGGCCGACACGTTTCCGCATACCACCAGAGAGTTCTGCAGGGGATAACGGCGCAATTTCCGGCCCGAGCCCGACATCAGCAAGCTTGTCGTAGGCAATTTCCTGGGCCTCTTTGCGCTTCATGCCGCGCCCTTCAATAAGGCCGAACGCCACGTTTTCCCATACAGTCAGGCTGTCAAAGAGAGCGGCGTTTTGAAATAGCATCCCAACCTTCTGTAGGATCCGTTCGCGTTCGGGCCAATCCATGCCAACGACATCTTGATCATCGATTGTGATGCTGCCTTTTTCTGGTGATAACAGTCCGAGAATATTTTTGAGTAACACGGATTTGCCGGTTCCCGAGCCGCCAATGATAACGACGGACTGGCCTTCAGGAACTAGTAAATCAACGCCATCAAGAACCACCTTCTCGCCGAACTGTTTATGCAAGTTCTGAATTGCGATTTTTGGCGTTTCATTTGCCATCATCAAATCGCGAAAAAGAGCTCTGTAATCATGTAGTTGAAAGCGAGAATCAACACGGATGCTGATACGACGGCATTTGTTGTTGCCGCGCCGACACCCTGTGCACCACCACGAGAATGATAGCCGTGATAGCAGCCCATAAGGGAAATCAGAAACCCGAACACGGCAGCTTTAACCAGACCGGAAACGACATCTAAGGGCTCCAAAATGTCCCAGGTTCGTTCAAGATAAACCGTTGGGTTAAAGCCAAGCTTGTAAATACTAACCAGATAACCACCAAACACGCCGATGATATCTGCGACAAGCACCAACAGAGGCAACATCAAGACACCAGCGATTAGCCGGGGGGCGACGAGATATTTAAATGGGTTCGTAGAAAGTGTTGTCAGGGCGTCAACCTGTTCAGTGACACTCATCGTTCCGATTTCAGCTGCCATCGCAGCTCCGATCCGTCCTGATACCATGAGGCCGGCCAACACCGGTGCCAATTCTCGCGTGATCGAAAGCACGACAACGCTTGCGACCGCTCCTTCGGCATTGAAACGCGCAAAACCGGTAAAACTCTGTAGCGCCAGAACCATGCCGGTAAAGATCGCTGTTAAACCGACAACGGGTAGGGAGTAGTAACCAATTTCTATGAGTTGTCTGCCCAGCAATCTTCCATAAAACGGTGGTACGAAGCAGTGAAATACGGCGCGCGCGGTAAATTGAGATATCCTGCCGATCGTCGTAAAGAACCCGATCGTTGTCCGGCCAATGGATGCAAGCGGATTCATGGACTACGACGACCCGACATAGTTTCTGGAATAGCGAGCACCTAACCCCGTTAGGACTTCGTAACCAATGGTACCTGCGTCCGCAGCTAGCTCGTCTGCTGTATAGTGGGGGCCAATAAGCTCGATCATGGAACCGGGAAGGGCTTCGTTTTCAGGGACATCCGTAACATCAAATGTGATCAGGTCCATGGAAACGCGTCCGACAACCGGAACACGAGTCGTTCCGATGTAACCAAATCCGCGATTGCCAAGCGTCCGGAAATAACCGTCTCCATAACCTACTGCGACTGTTGCCAGTCTGGATGTACGAGGCGTTTGATAGGTCGCACCATAGCCAACGGTATCCCCAGTGTCAACGACACGAGTTTGGAGAATAATTCCTTTTAGATTAATGACTTGTAAAATATTGTTAATCTCATTTGTTATCGGTTGAATCCCGTAAATTGCTGCGCCCGGCCGGGCTAAATCATAGTGATATTCAGGCCCTAGAAAGATTGCTGCGGAATTCGCGAAACTAGCCTGACTAATTCCCAAACGCCTGCGGTAGGATTCGAAAAGTTCGCGCTGCTCACGGTTTTGGGCCGCAGATCTGTCATCTGCGCAGGCCAAATGGCTCATCAGATAGGTAAACTCGATACCATCGGCGATCCCATTGTTTGCTACGAAAACCTCCATCTCTTTTCTGTCGAGACCAAGACGGGCCATACCGGTATCAACATTCAGTATGGCTTTGCGCGCTTTATTTGTTTCCTTCGCGAATGCCGCCCAGCGTTCAATTTCGGAGAGACTATTTAAAACCGGTGTTATCTGATAGTGTTTCAGGTCCGCTTCTAAACCTTCAGCGATTCCGTTCAAAAGGTAGATTTCTGCCTGTTTCCCGCTGTTCTGTAATATAGAACGAAGGGCGATTGCTTCATCCATCAAGGCGACAAAATAGCAGTCGCACCCTGATTGGGCTAAGCGAAGAGCAACCGGCTCGAGCCCCAGACCGTAGGCATCAGACTTAATTACCGCTGCACACACTCTATTTTCGCCGACTTCACGGCATAGAAATTCGTAATTCTGCACCAATACGTTTAAATCGACCGTGAGGACGGCACCGGCACGATTGGCATCAACCATAGTCAGGAAAAATCGTCTTCTGGCATATAGTCAGATCTTGCGAGGTCACCAAACTTTGTAAGCAGGCCATTAAAGTGCAGGAGGGCACGTCCTGTAGGACCATGACGCTGCTTTGCGACAATGACTTCAGCAATGTTGTGGACCTTTTCCATTTCTTCCTGCCACATATGATGTTCCGGCGTATCTTCCCGCGGTTCACTGCGCGCCACGTAATATTCTTCGCGGAAAATGAACATAACAACGTCTGCGTCCTGTTCAATGGAACCAGATTCGCGAAGGTCAGAAAGATGCGGTCGTTTGTCGTCGCGTTGTTCGACCTGGCGTGATAGCTGAGATAAAGCGAGCACGGGAACATCCAGCTCCTTTGCGAGCGTTTTTAGGCCACGAGTGATTTCGGATATTTCCTGCACGCGATTGTCCTGACGTGATGAGCTACCGCTGAGGAGCTGGAGATAATCGACGACGATCATGCCAAGACCATGTTGTCGTTTTAGCCGCCTTGCGCGGGTACGTAGAGCCGAAACCGTCAGGGCAGGGGTGTCATCAATAAAGATTGGCGCTCGCTGTAGCTCGTGTGACGCCTGCACCAGCTGACCGAACTCGCTATTGCCCATCTTACCACGCCGGATCAGGTCAGAGCCGACGCCGGATTCTTCTGCAAGAATACGCGTTGCGAGCTGTTCAGCAGACATTTCCAAGGAGAAGAAGCCAACAACAGCTCCGTCGACAACGCTTTCATTGCCGTATTCGTCTGTCTCCCGCCGGATACTCTTTGCGGCATGAAAAGCAATATTTGTGGCCAGCGCCGTTTTCCCCATTGAGGGGCGTCCCGCGAGAATAATCAGGTCGGATCGATGGAGGCCACCGAGTAATCCATCCAGATCCGTTAACCCGGTACCAACGCCGGTGAGTTTACCGTCTCTCTTGTAGGCTGCCTCTGCTTGCTGTACTGCAACCGTCAGAACTGAAGCAAAATCCTTGAAACCACCCTGATAATCGCCAGCCGTTGCCAGGTCATAGAGGCGTTGCTCCGTACGTTCGATCTGGTTCAGAGCTGCATCATCGATCTCAGGGTCATACGCCTCATTGACGATGTCTTCGCCCAGACCGATCAGTTGCCGTCTAAGAAACAGGTCATGGATGGTTTGTCCATAATCCCGAGCGTTAATAATGGTAACAGCGCTGGCCGCCAAACGCGCGAGATAGGCATGACCGCCAAGGCTGGCAAGGCCCTCGTCTTTCTCAAAGAAAAACTGCAGGGTCGTTGGGTTTGCTTCCTGGCCGCGCTCAATCTGTTTGCCGATGGTTTCAAAAATTCGGCCATGGGCCTGATTGGCGAAATGTTCTGGACGTACGAAATCTGATACCTGCTCAAAGGCACGATTATTTACCAAAATGGCACCCAATAAGGCCTGTTCTGCCTCCAAATTTGATGGCGGGCTGCGCCAGTTGGGTTGGTCTTCATCGGCAGGACGAAGAGCGGCAACTGTACCGGGTTGGGTGCTTGGTTCCATGATCTGACCTATCTGCGACGTGATCAACGGACACTATGCTTGAATGCGCTGTACCAACAGGTCTTAAACTCTCAAATTGTCCTGTATCAGAATTTTTTTTTCTAATCAGGTGAATGCTGAGGACAACACGCTTATAGATCAATTTAGCTGTGTATAACCGACTCAGGGATAAAAAATCGCCTAGACAATGACCGAATTTAGGCGGCGTGGCGTCTCTTGCCGCTTTCTTTCTCTGTCTGTCTTCGTTCCCAATCAAGCATATAATCTCGTGTGAGTGGGATGGTATCTACCTGTTTGGCGAGCTGGATCTGAAAGACCATGAGATCAAGATGTCGGAAGCCGACTTCGCAAAGGACGAAATAGAGCTCCCACATCCTACAAAACCGTTCGTCATAAATCTTGGCGGCTTTGTCCCATTGGCTCATAAACCTTTCGCGCCAATGCTTGAGTGTTTCGGCATAATGCAGCCGTAGAACTTCGACATCCGTGATGATGAGATCAGTCGGTTCTATCGCTTTCGTGACCTCTGACAGCGCCGGGAGGTCTGCACCAGGGAATATGTATTTCCGAATGAACGGGTTGATGGCGTGAGGTTCATTAAGCCGACCGATGGAATGCAGGACCATGACACCATCTTCTGCAAGGCGCGCTTCGACGTTTTTAAAGAATTCTGGGTAGTTTCGTTTGCCGACATGTTCAAACATACCAACTGAAACGATACGATCATATTTTGCCGTTTCAGCCCGATAGTCCTGTAGGTGAAATCTCACCCGATCAGAACGTCCGGAGTTTTGCGCGCGTGCGGACGAAATTTTATGTTGTTCGACGGACAGCGTTATCCCGGTTACATCCACCTCTTCGACATCTGATAAATAGAGCCCCAATCCTCCCCAGCCAGATCCAATTTCCAGAATTTTCTGACCTGGTTCCAGAAGTAGCTTGGCGGCAAGGTGTCGTTTCTTAGCCAATTGAGCGCTGTCGAGATCAGTTTCCAAATCCGGATAGTAAGCGCAGGAATATTGCCGGTCAGGGTCAAGAAACAGATCGTAGAGGTCGTCAGACAGATCGTAGTGGTGGGCGACATTCTTTCGCGCTTTTTTGATGGGGTTGTACTGGCCAAACTGCGCGCTATCAAAGAGCTTGATGAAACGAAACAAAAAGCTTTGTTCCAGCCGCTTAAAATTTCGAGCAGCTATGTCCATAAAGTCATAAAGCGTCCCGTCTTCGATCGAGAGGCCGCCTTCCAAATAGGCCTCAGGTACCGAGAGTTCCGGGTTTACGACTAGGGAGAAATCCAAATGGCGCTGATGCAGTCGAACGGTACAAACCGGTTCACTGCCGTCACCAAAAATATGTTTTTTGCCTCTGCTATCAATCAAGCATAGCGCACCATGCCGGGTGATATTTCTAAGAAGGCTGGCGAAAAGCATGGCGCTCGCCCCTCTGAATTTTTTGTCCCTGTTGAGCTGCTTGTCACAGCTTTTATCTGGGTATTCTAAAAAACTCTTTCGAAAAATTGAAGACCTATATTTTTGGTTTTCAGCCTGTTTAACGGCGAAAAAATTTAGAGGGATTTTAAATTGATTAGTATCCCATACCTATAAGGGGATAACAAAAATACAACTTTTGATGACCCACACTTTATCCCCAAACTTATACACAAAGTCGTCCACATGAATCTTTGGAAACAGCGCTGTTTTTCTTTGCTTTCCGCACCATTTCGAAGCGTAATCCGGAAAAATCAATCGTAACGAATCGATGGTTGCGTTACTAAAATCAGGTGGATTAAATCGGGATGACCTATGTCGGATGAAGATATCGATTTAGATCGTGTGGTTGTCGATCCCGCCTATCGTCGTGAAGTGATTGAATATCTTAATAATGAAGATGTTCGTCAGCTTGACGTGCCAAATTTGGCAGTGGCGGAGGCATCCTAAATCGGTCGTTATATTCGCGTTATATTTCGATTGTTTTCTGCGATTTGACCTCAATAGTTTATCTGAAACGCTGGTCCTCATCCGGTCCTCTCATAAGTTCTGTAGATAATGGTATAATTAGTTCTGTAGATAATGGTATAATTGGGCTGACATGGAACAGAATAGCTCCACGCGTGCCCGCCTAAAGACGCTTGAGGATAGAAGTGTCTTTATTCTTCGAGAGGCATTTAGCCAGATCGACAAGCTTGCGATGCTTTGGTCTTTGGGAAAGGACAGCAACGTTATGGTGTGGCTTGCCCGAAAAGCATTTTTCGGACACATCCCATTCTTATTGGTCCATGTTGATACCGGCAAAAAGTTTCCTGAAATGTACGAATTTCGTGATCGCTATTCGGTTGAATGGGGCGCGAACCTCATCACAGGCGATTGCCCACCCGTTGAGGAGATGGATGATGATTTGCCACCAGCGGCTCGTTCTGCGGCACGAAAAACGGCTGGGTTAAACACACTAATAGAGACTCATGGTTTCCAGGGTGTCATAGCCGGGATTCGCCGAGACGAAGAAGGAACACGTGCGAAAGAACGCATTTTTAGTCCCCGTGGCATAGGAAATTCCTGGGATGTTCGTAATCAACCCCCGGAGTTTTGGGACCAGTTCCGAACCAAGGTTCCCGAGGGTACGCATATTCGAATTCACCCTTTATTGCATTGGTCGGAGATCGACATTTGGCGTTATATCGGCTTGGAAAACATACCGATGGTGGATTTGTATTTTTCCAAAGATGGAAAACGGTACCGCTCGCTCGGTGACCAGGACATTACAAATTCCGTTGAGAGTGGTGCAGCCACCGTCGAAGAAATCATCGCTGAGTTCGAGGTAACGGACGTTGCAGAGCGCTCCGGTCGGGCAATGGATCACGAACGCGAAGATGCTTTTGAAGCTTTGCGTACCCGTGGGTACATGTAAATCATGTCTTCAGCGCCCCGCCCTTCCGAATCCAGGCCAATAATGCGAGTCGCGATGGTCGGGCATGTTGATCATGGCAAATCTACTTTGGTGGGGCGGTTATTAAGTGACATGGGCGCCTTGCCAGCTGGCAAGGTCGAAGCAGTGGCAGCAATGTGCGACCGGCGCGGCATGAAATTTGAGTGGGCTTTTGTGACGGATGCATTGCAGGCGGAGCGAGATCAAGGGATTACCATCGATTCCAGCCACATTAATTTTTCAAGTGATACGCGCGATTACATTTTGATTGATGCGCCAGGGCACCGCGAATTCATAAAGAACATGATTAGTGGTTCGTCGGATTGCGACGTTGCGGTTGTTGTTATCGATGCGAAAGAGGGAGTACGAGAGCAGTCTCGGCGGCATGCGCTGTTGCTGCACTTACTCGGTGTTCGGCAAATTGCTGTGGCGGTCAGCAAGATGGATGCAATTTCGTTTGACGAAAATGAATTCAGGGCGATTGAAACGGAATTTCGAGATTGTCTCAGAAATTTTGAAATCGAAGCTACGCGAATAATCCCCACCGCAGGTCTGAATGGAGACAATGTTGTAACACCGTCAGAAAACATGAGGTGATATGAAGGGCCGGGCCTTATTGAGGCGCTAGAAGAATTCCAGGCACCTTCAGACACGAATGACCAATCCTTACGGATTTCGGTTCAGGATGTTTATCGTTTTGATGATCGGCGCATAGTGGCTGGCCGCGTCGATGCCGGAGAAATTTCTGTTGGCGATAAAATTGTCTTTTCGCCGTCGAACCGTGAAGCAGTGGTGAACTCCATTGAGAGTTGGCCGGCGGAAAATGAGATTTCGCAAGCTAGCAGTGGAGATGCAGTCGGCATAACTCTCAAAGAACAAATTTTCGTCGAACGTGGTGAGGTTATCAGCCATTCCACTGACCCACCTATTGAAACCAATGTATTTCGGGCACGTGTGTTTTGGCTTGGATCGAATCCGTTGAAAGGCGGCAGTCATTTTAGGCTTCGCTGTAATACCGCCGAATGTGGTGTTGAAGTGGAAGTGATCGAATCTGCCATCGATGTTTCCGAAATGGACAAAATCGGTATCGAACAAGTTCCTTGCGATTGTGTCGGTGATATAGTTTTGCGGACGGACAAAATGTTAGCGCTTGATAGTAGTTGCCGCATCGTGATGGTTGACGGCGCCGACATCGTTGCAGGCGGATTGGTCGATACCGATGGGTATCCTGATCAGCGGCAGGTACTCACCCAAAAAGCTACCAATATTACAGCAGTGGAACATGGTGTTTCCAGAAAAGTACGAGCGCAAAGGAGTGGTCATGCCGGTGGGGTGTTATGGATGACGGGGTTGTCGGGGTCGGGCAAGTCAACCTTATCCGTAGAACTTGAACGTCAGCTGTTCGCCAGAGGATACCATGTTGTTGTACTCGATGGGGACAATCTGCGATACGGTTTGAACGCAAATCTGGGTTTTTCGCCAGAAGATCGTTCAGAAAATATTCGGCGAGCAGGGGAGGTCGCGGCACTTTTCGCCGAAACAGGATTTATCGTCGTGACAGCTTTTATCTCTCCCTATCGTGAAGACCGTGCGCGGGCTCGCGCAGCGGCGAAGGAAAATTTTCACGAAATATATATCAGTGCAGACCTTCAGGTCTGTGAGGAAAGAGATCCAAAAGGCCTCTATGTGAAGGCACGTGCAGGCGAAATTTCGGACTTCACCGGTGTCTCCGCACCATATGAACCGCCTGAAAAAACTGAATTTGAAGTTGATACCGGGAAATTGTCGGTGGAGGACTCCGTTGAAGCCCTGGTCAATTACGTGAGCGTACGCTTCCCACTGACAAAGAGTTAGGTGCCTTCCTCGCGTCCATAATCATCTTCATATCTGACGATGTCGTCCTCTCCCAAATAACTACCCGACTGAACTTCGATCAGGTTTAGGGGAACTTTGCCCGGGTTCGTGAGGCGATGGAGGGTATTGGTGGGAATGTAGGTGGATTCGTTTTCGTTCAAGACAAAATCCTCATCACCTTTTCGGACCTTTGCTGTGCCATTTACAACGATCCAGTGCTCCGCTCTGTGATGGTGCAGCTGTAGTGAAAGGCTCGCACCGGTATTAACGGTAATCCGCTTGACCTGAAAACGTTCGCCATCATGGATCGTCTGGTAATATCCCCATGGACGATATACCCGCGAATGCGACGTGGCCTCGTCGCGTCCCCGCGATTTTATAGATTCGACGATTGTTTTTACGTCTTGCGCCCGATCTTTGGGGGTGACGAGCACCGCATCTTCGGTGGCAACAATAACAAGGTCTTCGATGCCCAGGGCAGTAACCAGCGGACCTTCACTGCGGACATAAGAGTTTTGTGCATCAAATATAGAGACATCGCCAGATACGACATTATTGGCACCATCTTTGCTACCGATATCCCAGAGCGCGCTCCATGATCCCAGGTCATTCCATCCGATTTCGACAGGTGTCACTGCAGCACGTTCTGTATGCTCCATCACTGCGTAATCGATGGACTTAGATGGACTCGACGAAAACGCATTTTCATCGAGCCGTATAAAATCAAGATCAGTTTCTGCTGCGTCAATCGAAGCACTACAGGCGTTGATAATTTCCGGTTCTAGACGTTCAAGCTCCGCAAGAAATGCTTTGGCAGAAAACAGAAACATTCCGCTATTCCAGTCACAGCTACCTGTCGCGATATAGCGGGCCGCGGTTGCGGCATCCGGCTTTTCAACAAATTCTCCAACTGAATAGCAGCTTCTATGGTCTTTCAGCGGGGTTCCTCTGTGGATGTAGCCGTAGCCTGTTTCTGCTCGGTCCGGCTTTATTCCAAATGTCACGAGAAAATCGTCTTTGGCTGCCAAGGCAGCGAGGGTTGCTGCCTCCTGAAAGGCTTTGCTATCCGCAATAGTATGATCTGACGGCAACAACAAAATTAGTGCTTCAGGGGCTTTTTTTATGAGCATAAGGGCGGCGACGGCTGCTGCTGGTGCCGTATTTCTGCCAACAGGTTCGAGAACAATAGAATGCGGGGAAACATTCAATTGATTGAGTTGCTCGGCGACAACGAAACGATGTTCTGCGTTGCAAACGATCATCGGTGCCGTAAACCGTGCTGGATCCGCAACTCTGGCTGCGGTTTCCTGAAGGAGTGATTTCTCAGAAGAAAGGGGTAGGAGTTGCTTCGGATAGGATTCCCTGGACATCGGCCAAAGTCTTGTACCGGAGCCACCCGATAAAATGACAGGGGTAATTTTCGGTGTCTCTACCATACTAAACTCCGTCTTCGACGCTATTCTGTTAGCTGAAACTCTTCAGAGAACCAAATACTTATTCGGTTAATTTTTAACGTAAAACAATCCACAACATCGCTATGCCGATTATTCCAAACAATCCGGCAATTGCCTTTTCCATTGTTCTTTGTGCAATTCGGCCTTGTAACCAGGGCCCGATCTGGCCACCCAGAATGACTGCTGGGATCGTGTAGCATACTAAATTCCAAGGGATTGCATTGACACCACCTGCTGCGATTAAGGCGGTTACCTGCGTAAACGACGCTGCCGCTATTGTAACGATGACGGTAAATACTGATGTGGCCGCCGCGACAGCCACCGGAAAGTGATTTCGTTTTACCAACTGAGGCATTATGACTTCGCCTATTCCTACCCCTAATAGCCCCGTCAGAAATACGCCGGTGCTTGTTGTTGCCCCGCCGAGAGCACCAACTTTTGGTGCACGATAGGTATAGGATTTTCCGGTTCGGTCTGTGTGTGATTGTCCGGATATCACGGTCTGTCTTTGCATTCGCTTCGTCGGTGTTCGATGTCTGGCCAACATCGACCGGTGCGGTGTGTCTTAAAATAATTGGGCACAGAACAATCATCAGGATGGCATATGCACCCTTCAGAAATGTGTCTTGTTCATGGAGGTAACCGAGCAGGACAGCTCCGATGATTGCGACAGGAACCGACCATACTAAAAATGGAACAGCACTTTTAAAATCAATGAGCCGTTTCCGGTGGTAGCCAATAAAGCCTGAAGAGAACCCGAAAACTTCTGTCATAAGAGCCGTTCCAATGGCTGCGGCTGTATGAAGCGGATATTCGGGTCCTAAAATAGGAAAGATAATTACGAAAATTGGAATAAAGAGTGCGGCACCGCCAATTCCACTCAACATTGCTGTGGTTGCAACGCAAATAGAGACAGGGAACATAAACCAGTAAATCGTCCAATCCATTGCGCTACGCTACTCTGTTCTGGGGGAGGAAGGTGATATCACGTCTGATTTTAATTCCGAGCAACTTCAGAGATATATTGTCCGTCCTTAAACTTTGAAAAATATTGGTTGACTAAGGGATGTGATATTGGCGCGCCTTCGTTGTCCGCAGCAAGATGTCTTTCTGCAACGTATGTTGTATGCGAGCCGCAATCGACCAATACATGATACCAAGGCCTATCTTTGGGCGGTTTGCTCTTTGCCATCATTTGATACCATTCGTCGGAGCTGCTGAATATCGGGTCGACATCAAATATTACCCCGCGATACCCATATTTCTGATGCTTAATGACCTGACCAATATAAAAACTGGCATTTTTTTCATCGGACATCGTTGTGACCCTGCATAAATTTTCGGATGAACATAAGGAAGAATCCCTGTGCAGTGATATATCTGTGTCAATTATGCGGTATAGTTACGGATTTCTTACCAGAATCAAAGACCTACTAGCATCCGAACGAATTTTGATGTAAGGGTAACGACGTTTAATCGGTATGACTTGCCCGGGTGGGCCGATGCAAGGACCGTCAGGAGGATAAAAGATGAGATTAGGAAAAACGCTTATAATTGCCGCGCTGCCGCTTGCTCTTGCCGTTGGCTGTGAAACGTCGAACGAACGCAAAGCGAGCATGAATGATAAGGCCGCGATGCAGGCTCAAAGCGATGCCAAGCGTGCTGCTGCCGCTGCGAATGCTGCTGCTGCCAGTGCCGCCGCTGCTGCACGTGCTGCTGAAGCTGCTGCTGCTGAAGCAAAAGCTGCCGGTGACAAAGCTGACCGCGTCTTCCGCAAAGGTATGCGCAAGTAATCAGCCCATCCAAATCTAACAGGGAGTTGGTGTCAGGTTTTTGACACCGATTCCTTGCTACTATCTAGGGTTGGCTTAAGCACGGGAACCGGTAATCCGCTGCGTTCCCGAGCTATTTTTTTGACTTTTTTCCAGTCTATCCGTTTGGCTTTATCGCCTGCTGCCTGAACGATCCGGTAAACCATTTCTGGAATGGGGGTAGGTGTTGGCTTGTCGCCACGTTCGATTTCGACATTCTGTTCAAGATTGGGATGGACTTCCATCATAAGTTCTCTATCCACCCAGCCGGTTTTCATTTCCTGACTAACAACAGTGACGGGCGTTCCAATGGGAATTTGCGGGAACAGATGTTTGATGTCTTCAGGGTACATCCTTATACAGCCATGGCTTACACGACGACCAACTCCCCAAGGGTTGTTTGTCCCGTGAATGAGATAAGCGGCCCAGCCGAGATAGAGCGCATGTTTTCCTAGCGGGTTGTCTGGGCCTGGTTTGATGATCGCCGGTAGCTCCGGGTCTTCTTTGCGGATGGATTTTGGGACATACCAGATAGGATTACGTTTTTTTCGAACAATCTTCGTCGGCCCTTTTGGGGTATCCCAGGCTTCCTGACCAGTGCCGATGGGGTAGCTTTGCGCCGCGCTTCCATCCGCAGGAAAATAATACAGTCTTTGATCGACGAGATTGAGCAGAACGCCTTTTCTGGGACCATTGGGAATTAAGTGGCCCGTAGGCAATGTCAACTTTGTGCCTTCGCCAGGTAGCCACGGGTCTACACCAGGGTTGGCCGCGAGCAATTCAACAAAACCAAGCTTGTTGACACGTGCGATGTCCAGCAACGTATCTTTCTGGCGTGACTTGATATGCCGAACTGTACCGACGAGGTCTGAAATCTTTGATGTGGGTTTTGTTGTTTGATCAACAGCCAACAAGGGATTGGAAAAGCTGAATGTGCCTATTAAGCCTGTTCCAATGCCGATACATATTTCGCGACGATTTGGGTTTTCTCTGGTCATAAAGAAATCCTTCCTCCTTCCGAAGCCCTGTACAATTTACTATCACTCATTTAGGGGCTGACTATTGAAAAACCAATAATAGATGCATCGTTATTTATATCTAATCTTAGCGTTTTTATGGTTAGTTTAATTATAAACTTGTCGTGTGTTGGTCGTATTATCGACAGAATCAAAATCAATCCTTATAATCAATAACTTGTATCTAAGGAACTAAAGTTATGAAACGTGTTATAATCGGAATCACCGGTGCGACTGGTACAATTTATGGCTGGCGCCTGATGGAAATGCTGCGTGAAGAAGGGGATACCGAGATCCATCTTGTAATGAGCGCCTCGGCTAAATTGACGCTCAGAATGGAGCATGACGTCGATCCCGACTATATCAATTCCCTGGCTCACGAGGTTCATTCGCCGGGCAATATAGGCGCCTCAATATCTTCAGGATCTTTCTCAAGCGCGGGCATGATTATCGCGCCATGCTCGATTAAGACAATGTCCAATATAGCGATGGGAAATACGGGCGATCTTATCAGCCGCGCTGCAGACGTGATTTTGAAAGAACGTCGTAAGCTGGTAATTGCCATTCGCGAAACACCACTTCATGCGGGGCATCTAGAAAATTTGACAAAACTTGCGAATCTGGGCTCGGTGATCTTCCCGCCTGTTCCGGCGTTTTATAACCGGCCCGCAACATTGCAGGATATAGTTGATCAGAGTTGCATGAGAATGCTGGATCAGCTGGAAATCAATTTGGAAACGGCACCGCGTTGGGGCGAGGAAGGCGGCGTTCCGGCAGTGGGTCAAAAAATAGAAGGTGGCAAGGCTTAAATCAGGCGAGCGGCTTTTCTTCTTCAAACGATTTTTGTTCTGATTTGATGTCGGCATCTACTGCGGCCCGGGCATCGGCATCATAAACACTTGCCGGGTAATAGTCGGAAAAATCGGTCGCAACCCGTTCTAACGGAAAGTCCGACCAGATACCGTGATCGGCTTCATATTCCATATGTTTTCGGCCCTGGGCGTCACAGGGCTGAAAAAGGGCATCGCTTTCGCCATCAAACTCCGTCGGCAAAACTTCAAACTTGTCACACAGCTCGATGTTAAAAGCAGGAGCTGCTTTTACCCATTTATCTTCGATGTGCATTACGGCGTAACCATGATGCAGAAACAACTCTCGACCGCCCATCATCCGACGAAGTCGATCCGTACAGAGACGATTATAAACATTTGAAAGCCCGATTCCGGCAGGGATGCCGACGCTGCGAGCACAAGCGATCAGCAGGTTGGCTTTCGGCAGGCAATAGCCTCTGCCAAGTTCCAGAACATTGCTGGCCTTATATGGCTCCGGGGTCAGACTGATACTGTACGGATCATAGCGGATAGCGTCTCGAACGGCATAAAACAGGTTAATTGCTTTTTGTTTTGCATCCGGTGCGTCTTTAACTGCTTGCGACGCGAAATCACGAACTGATTTTTGATCGAAATCAAAAAACGCGGTCGGCTGCATATATTCGGCGCTGACTTCCGGAAAACCGTCGGTGATGTGTTCCATAAATTTCCTCTGAAACCAGCCTTAGTTGGTGAGAGCGTTTTCGATTGCGATACCAACCGTGAGCAACTTTTTGTCACCCATCGTTTCGCCAACGATCATGAGACCGGCGGGTCCTTCGCCAGCCGGGTGCATTGGGATGGAAAGGGCGCACCGGTCAAGAAAGTTAAAACAAAACGTGTTGCGCAGTGTCAGCATATTGGTCGCAACATATAGATCATCACTGCCTTCCAATGATTTTATCGACGGCGCCACTGTTGGCGTTGTTGGCAAAATAACGGCGTCATAGGAGGCCGTAACTTTATTTGCATCTTGGATGAGCGCATCACGTGCCTGCATTGCGACAAGATAATCGACGGCGCTAATTTCCTTGGTTTTGATCAAGCGCCCTCGAACACGTGGGTCATATTCTTCCGCATGTTCGTCGATCTGGTCGCGGTGAGCCACGTAGGCTTCGGCATATATCCCGCCACCGGCATTGATTTTTGGAATCTCTCCCAATTCCGAAAATGGAATTTCGGTAATGTTTGCTCCAGCTTTCGATAGCTTGGCAAGCGTTGCCGAGAAGCAGTTGGCAACATGATCATCCAGCTTGTTGAGGACGAGCGTCTGCGGCACAGCCAAGCGAAGGCCGATGAGGGGCAGGGCACTTAGTATGTTCGGTTCTTCGCCCGCCAGGATAGAATCAATCGTCGCACAGCAAGAAACAGTTGGTGCCAGAGGTCCAGCCGTATCTAGCGTCGGAACCAGTGGGTAGGCTTCAGTTGCTGGGACGCGCCGGGTCGTCGGCTTGAATCCGGTGAGGCCGCAAAAAGAAGCCGGTATGCGAATGGATCCTCCCGTGTCTGATCCCAACGCAAAACTCGCCATACCATCGGTGACAGAGACGGCAGCACCTGCGGATGATCCTCCCGGAATACGCCCTGTTTCGCGATCCCACGGGTTTTTCGCCGTACCGTAGTGGGGATTGATACCAAGACCGGAATAAGCGAACTCAGTCATATTGGTGCGGCCGATGACAATTCCGCCAGCTGCTCTGAGCCGTGCGACAGATGTGGCATCTTTGGTAGCGGGGGCGTTGTTTTTCAGGATTGTTGACCCAGCTGCCGTTACGTCACCCGCAACGTCAAACAGGTCTTTGACGGAAAAGGGAAGGCCCGCAATCGGCGAGAGGACGATGCCAGCTGAGCGCATAGCATCTTGCGCCTCTGCGGCAGCGCGGGCGGCATCACCATGGATTTTTGTAAAAGCCCGCTGACCTTCGCCGTCAGCGTCTTCTATTTTCGCGATCACCTGATCGACCAACTCCCGACTTGATACACGGCCCGCCTTCAGGTCGTCGGCAATGTTTTTGATAGGTTTCATGATGTGCGCACATTGCCGGTCGGATTATGGATCGTCAACCAGATGATCCTGCGGCCGGGTTGCGGCTGTTTCCCTGGCGCAGTAGACCTCTCCATGGGACTGTTTTCCATGTATCCCGTTAGAAAGGGCGCCTGCGTGGCCGATCATTTTAATAAAGAGGCTTTAACGACAATTTCGGACAAGCGTGTTTTCGCGATTGTGCTGGTTCCGTTCGGACTGGGCTATTTTCTTTCTTACCTGTTTCGTACCGTAAACGTTGTTATTGCGCCCGATCTTGCTGCAGATTTGCGTTTGACGGCGGCAGATTTGGGGCTGTTGACGAGCATTTACTTTGTTCTCTTTGCCGTATTCCAAACGCCACTTGGCGTAATTCTCGACCGTTACGGGCCGCGTCGGGTGCAAATCATCCTGCTTCTGATTGCTGCTCTAGGAAGTGTGCTGTTCGCCTTGAGCCATTCCATGCTGGTTCTCACGATAGCACGTAGCCTTATTGGGCTCGGAGTATCGGGATGTCTGATGGCAGCCTTAAAGGCTAACGCACAATGGTTTCCTGCGGCCAGACTTCCTTTTGTAAATGCCTGCACGATGACTTTTGGGACCTTTGGTGCCTTAACGGCAACAATTCCTGTGGAATCGCTGGCCGGGCTTTATGGCTGGCGGATGATCTTTGTCGTGCTCGCGGTTTTTACGGTGGCTTTGGCACTGATCACTGCTTTTATTATTCCTGATCATCAGGCGCGTCAGAACGAAGGTGATCGTGACTCCTATAATATTAGCGATCAATTTCGTGATCTTGGTGCGATCTACTGTGATCGCTTTTTTTGGCAAATTGCCGTGGTTACGATGCTGCATGGCGGCGTGTTTTTATCCTATCAGGCTTTGTGGATGGGGCCCTGGCTTGCCGATGTTGCTGGCTATACGCAAATCCAGGTCGCGAATGCCATGCTATTTTTCAATATCGGTATGTTCGCCGGCGTAATTGGCATCGGTGTGTTGGCCGACAGATTGCAAAATGTTGGCTTTGGATTGATCACTGTTGTCAGGGCGGGGGTTGGCGCTTCGCTTTTCATCCAGATCATGATTGCAGCGGAGTTCACGTCCTTGGCTGTTTTCCTGTGTGCTGGTTTTGGTTTTTTCGGCTCGTCTACCTTGTTGGTCTACGCCTTGCTCGGTCAGAGTTTTCCAAAGCATATGGTCGGCAAAGTTAATACCGCCCAGAATATGTTGATCTTTATTGGCGCTTTTGTTCTGCAATGGGGTATTGGGGTTATCATCGATTTCTGGCCGTCCCCGGGTGATGGTCGTTATGACCCCGCCGGCCACCAGGTTGCGCTGATCATTGTAATTGTCCTGGAGATTTTGGCATTTATTTGGTTGTTGATGCCGGTTCGCGACCGATTAACGTCCGAGAGCATGAAGGAATAAGATATGAGCGGCGATAACCCAAGAGCCTATCCTGATCGGCCCTATGTCGGTGTGGGTGTCGTTGTCTTTAAGGATAACGATGTGCTTTTGGCCCAAAGGGGGAAAAAGCCGCGACAGAATAGCTGGAGTATCCCCGGAGGAGCACAGGAGCTGGGGGAAACCATCGAAGAGGCGGCTCACCGAGAAATTCACGAAGAAACCGGGCTGGAAATAGAGCTCCTTGATTTGGTTGAGGTTGTGAACAGCATTAACCGTGATGACGACGAAAAGGTACAATTTCATTACACGTTGATTGATTTTGTCGCTGAGTGGAAAAGCGGAGTCATCGTGGCGGGCGATGATGCTGCCGATGCCCGCTGGGTGCCGCTTGATAAAATAGGGGAGTACAATCTGCGGCCCTTAACACATGAAGTGATTTTGGAAGCGGATCGGCTTCGGCAATCCGGAACGTTTAAGATCGGGAATCGGCGTCAAAAGACTGTCTAAACACCTCCCAAACGATTTTTTCTTCAGAAAATCGTTTCCCGATCCCGATGTTAACAAAATATCAACCATAGGAACGCTTGACTTGATCCAACGGAGGACAAGAGGAGATTGCTATGCAAAATGTTGATGAGTTGAAGTCACGGGTTGAGGAAACAGCGGAAAAATTGCACGCCTTTCAGGAAGGACGAAATGGTCAAAGCCAATCGCTTGTCGAGATGCTCGGCCAGTTGGAAGAAAAGTACGCAGCCCAATCAGTAGAGCTCGAATATTGTCGTGAAAGGGTTGCTCCGCTTGAAGCGGCGGATATTGCCGGATCAATGCTCGACGGCGAGATGTCGGCGGAGTCACAGGATACAAATGATGCCGTTTCGGAAACGACCCCTGATGACGAAACAGAATTGAACGCTATCGAGGAGGACGATGTCGATCTCCAGGAAATGGAAGCGTCCGTCGATGAGGAGCCCGAAACAGCCATTGATGCAGATCAGGACGTTCAGTTTGAGGATGTATCCGAGGCGGCTTTAGAGCTTGAGTCTGAAGAAGACGCGCCAACCGCTGATTTACCTGAACCCGTTGTGGCGGCAATTGCTGAGACTGATGCGATTGATAATGCGGTAGAAGATGTCGTTGCTGAAGTTGCAGAAGAACTCGTCTCAGAAGAACTGGTTTTGGAAGAAGAAACGGACGCTGTTGCGGAAGTTGATGGTACTGAGAATGCCGCCGCAGACATGGAATTTACTGATGGCGTTGCATCAGAAGACGATATCGAGTCTGTATCCGCCCTAGCTCAGGAAATCGAGGAAGAGGCCGCAGCGACTGATGACAAGCCAGCCGCATCTGATATTCGTGCGTTGCTTGAACGGGTTGAGGCGCTTGCGGCAAAGGCCGGTGCCATGGGTTGTGATGAATTGGTAGAGCCCGCTACGGAAACTGCCGTAGATGACAGCGAAGAAGAATATCCATGTTAGGCTGGCGCTGCCGCATAACTAACTCCACAAATTTATCCTTCGTTGGCGGCCGGGCTTTTAGTCCGGCCGTTTCTTGTATAGCGTTCCGTTTTTGTAATTTCGGGCTCGCTGATCAATGAGACTTCAGAAAGACGGATCATGCTTAAAACAGGTAGTGAATATTTAGAAAGTCTTCGTGACGGTCGGCGGGTTTTTATAGGCAACGAACCAGTCAGTGATGTGACCGAGCATGAAGCGTTTCGGAATGCTGCCCAATCCTTCGCGATGATTTATGACATGAAGGCAGCTCCCGAAAATCGGGAGGTCATGTCCTTTGAAAAAGACGGCGACCGATTCAGTAGCTATTTCCTGATGCCCAAAACCGATGCTGACCTTGCCAAGCGGATGGAGACCCATCGCCGTATTGCGGAATGGTCTCATGGCCTGCTTGGGCGCTCGCCTGATCACGTTTCAAGTTTTGTTACCGGGTTGGCGATGAAACCCGCCATGTTTGAAGAAATCGGCAAGGGGTTCGGCGAGAATATCGTTAATTATTATAAATATATGCGGGCCAATGACATTTTTGCCTGTTACACCGTTCTGCCGCCGCAGGGCGCTCGCAAGCCAGAACTCTACGAACGCGAAGGCATGACCGTGCCGACCCTCCGTGTCACGGATGAGGATGATAACGGGGTCACGTTGAACGGCATGAAAATGCTCGGGACCTCCGCGATCTTCAGCAATGAAACCTGGGTCGGCAACCTGTTGCCATTGGCACCCAATCAGGAAAAAGAATCTATCACTTGTGCCGTGCCGCTGAACGATCAGGGTGTTTCTATCTGGTCGCGGAAACCGCTGGAGAAATACGCCGTCACTGAATTCGACAATCCGTTGTCTTACCGTTTCGATGAGTCAGACGCGATGGTGATTTTTGAAGATGTGAAGGTGCTCTGGGAAAAGGTATTCGTGCATAACAACACGGAAATGTCGCGCGGCATCTATGTGCAATCTCCGTCCCATTCAATGGGAAACCATCAGTCCAATATTCGGTTCCTGGAAAAGCTCAAACTCATCATTGGTGTCGCCCATAAAATCGTTGAAGCGAATGGGGCAGGGCATATACCAGCCGTCCAGGGCATCCTCGGCGGTCTGGCGGCCCAGCAAGCTGCCCTCGAAGCGATTATTCAGGGACAGTTGCAGAACCCCGAAGTGATGGTTGATGGTTATCTGAATATTAACCAGCGCTATATGTATGCCGCGCTTTACTGGTGCACGACGAACTATTCCAAGATTTGTGATGTGGTTCGCGACCTGATGGGTGGCGGTCCGTTCCAGATGCCGGCGGATATATCGGTCGTCGACAATCCGGCGATGAAGGAAACTTTTGAGAAATATTGGTCGGTACCGGGGCAATCGGCGATAGACAGGATGAAACTTTATAAGCTGGCCTGGGATCTGATCGGATCAGAATTTGCTGGCCGGCATATTCAATACGAACGGTTCTATGCTGGCCCAAGTTTTGTTGTCACCAATTACAGCTATCTGAACGCACCCTGGGATGCATTCGATGGTCTGGTCGATGATATTCTTGATGGGTATGACGCAGGTTAAATGCCATAGACATTTGAAAATGGTGCCGCCGGTGAGATTCGAACTCACGACTTCTCCCTTACCAAGGGAGTACTCTACCCCTGAGTTACGGCGGCCCCGTCAAATGCGGCGGCACAATGCCATGTGCGGCATGTCCATGCAATAAAACAAGAACGGTAATAAACAGGAAAGTTCGTTTGCTGGTTGTTGAAGCCATCAGCCGGTGTAAAATTGCACAATGACCACCCGAAATGACACAAATTCAGCCAAACCTGCTGCCACCGAAAAGGCTGCGGAGAGAAAGCAACGTCGGGCCGAGCAATTGCGGGCAAATTTGCAACGCCGCAAAGAACAGATGCGGCAAAGAGATTCCGGCGACGAGTCAGCAGATTAGCCTCTGAATACAGCTTTTTTCATCTGAATCACCCTAAGGGTGTAGAAAACTGGTGCGGTGGGGCGCAGCCCGGTATAAAGCCGCCCAGAATTTGCCTGTTTTAGCTGTCACTCTATGTACAGCGACGGGCAGGAAATAGGATGTAAGCGGCAAGATGGACAAAATTCGAATAAGAGGGGGCAAACCCCTGTCGGGCACCGTGCAGATCAGCGGCGCCAAAAACGCTGCGTTGCCGCTGATGGCCGCCTGTCTTTTGACGGAAGAGAACCTCGTCCTGACCAATTTACCGCATCTTGCCGATATCGGTACGATGGCCAATTTGCTGACCCAGCACGGCGCCAATATCAGTACGGCAGGTGAAGCAGGCGATAATGGTCATGCGGGCCGCTCGCTCAATCTTCATGCGCCACGTATCACAGATACCACAGCACCTTATGAGCTTGTCCGTCGTATGCGGGCATCGATTCTCGTGCTTGGACCCCTTTTGGCCCGAACAGATGAGGCACGCGTTTCACTCCCCGGCGGCTGTGCCATCGGGGCTCGCCCGGTGGATCTCCATATCAAGGGTCTGACACAGCTTGGTGCCGAGTTTGAAATGGCAGAGGGTTATATCGGTGCAAAGGCACCAAAAGGGCTGAAAGGTGCCCATGTCGTTTTTCCTATGGTCTCAGTCGGGGCTACGGAAAATCTGTTAATGGCGGCCTGTCTTGCGGAGGGAGAGACCACACTAAGTAACGTGGCTCGTGAACCCGAAATCGGCGATCTTGCGGAATGTCTGATTGCGATGGGAGCAGAGATTTCCGGGATTGGCACTGATACGCTGGTTGTTCAGGGGAAGAAGAGCTTGCACGGCGCAGAACATGCAGTTGTTGCTGACCGTATCGAGACGGGGACCTATGCGATGGCGGCTGCCCTGACCGGAGGTGATATAGAACTTACGGGTGCCAGGGTCGAGCTGGTGGAAGCCGTGCTCGAAAAGTTGCGGGAAGCCGGTGTGGAAATCGACGATACCGAGAAGGGCATCCGCGTTAAACGTCACGGTGCTTTAAAAGGTGTCGATGTCATGACGGAACCTTTCCCCGGATTTCCGACGGACCTGCAAGCGCAGATGACCGCCTTAATGAGTATGGCTGATGGCGCTGCGATGATTACGGAATCGATATTTGAAAACCGTTTCATGCATATTCCGGAGCTGGCGCGGATGGGGGCCAACGTTACCGTGCACGGCGCTTCGTCATTGGTTCGGGGTGTTGATACGCTTGTTGGCGCTCCGGTTATGGCGACAGATTTGCGGGCTTCCGCCTCTTTGGTGTTGGCAGGGTTGGTAGCAAAAGGCGAGACCATGGTGAGCCGGGTATATCATATTGATCGTGGATACGAACGCATTGAAGAAAAACTCGCAGCCTGCGGCGCGGATATTGAGAGGCTCGACGAATGAGTGAACCAAATCTCCTCAAATTGCGGGCGGCCGACGCAGATGACCTGAAAATCATTTCGACTTTTCTTCAGGACGCGGTGATCGCCGTTAGCGAAATGACCTTTCTTAAAGAGGAATCCCGTTTCGCGTTTGTCGCTAATCGCTTCCGCTGGGAAGACGCCGATCGAGACAGGCCAGTCGAGGGCGACGCCATTTATGAACGTGTCCACTGTGGAATTTGCTTTGACAGCGTATCTGCAGTCCGGCAGAACGGCCTCGATCAGCGGCGAAAGGCTCAGGTGGTCTCGCTCCTGTCGATCAGTGTGGAAGATAAATTTATTGATTTGTCGTTTTCTGCCGGGATAACGGTTCGTCTGGAAGTTGAGAAAATTCGGTGTCATCTCCAAGATTTAAACGAACCATGGCCAACACAGTGGCGGCCGAGCCATCCGCTGGAAGACGAAGAATAAAAGGGCGCGTCGCCCAGTCGTGGAGAATTCTGTGAGTGAAGAATTTGATCTTATGCTGACCCTGCCAAAGGGCCGCATTTTAAAAGAAGCGCTGCCCTTGTTGGCGTGCGCCGGGATTGAGCCTGAAGCTGCGTTCAATGACGATCGTGACCGACGTTTGACGTTTGCGACCAATGTCGAAGGGCTTGGTATTATCCGCGTGCGCAGTTTTGACGTTGCGACTTTTGTTGCGTTTGGTGCGGCGCATCTTGGTATCGCTGGTAGCGATGTCCTCATGGAGTTTGATTATCCGGAAAATTATTCGCCGCTTGATCTCGGTATCGGCACGTGTCGAATGATGGTCGCGGAACCCGCAGATGTGAGTGCTGAGGACGACCCGAGCCGCTGGAGTCATGTTTCAGTGGCCACCAAGTATCCAGAGGTCACCAAACGACACTTCGCGGCCCGCGGTGTTCAGGCCGAGTGCATCAAGTTGAACGGGGCAATGGAATTGGCGCCAAAACTGGGGCTTGCCAGCCGAATCGTCGACTTGGTGGATACCGGTCGAACGCTAAAAGAAAATGGTCTGGTGGAGATAGAACATATAGCCGATGTGAGTTCACGTCTGGTCGTCAATCGTGCGGCGTTGAAGACGCGCCCCGAGCTTCTTGGTGGCTGGGTTGATCGGGTACGAGATGCGGTCAATGGCGGATAAGATCACCTTTACCGATCCGGATTTTAAAGAGCGCGTTGATGCGTTGGTCGATGCCCGTCGCGACATTGATGTCGATGTCGATGACGTTGTGCGTGATGTGCTCCAAAATGTTCGTGAGAAGGGGGATGATGCGGTCCTCGGTTATACCGAGAAATTTGATCGATTGTCGCTTGGCGCGTCTGAGAAAATGCGATTTAGCGAGGCGGAGATAGAGGAGGCGCGCGCGTCCTGTATCGACGAAACACTTGCGGCGCTAAAGCACGCTGCGGCGCGTATCATCGCTTATCATGAAAAACAAATGCCGCAGGGCTTTGATTTTACCGATGACGACGGCGTTCGACTGGGGTCGCGCTGGACAGCAATTTCGGCTGTCGGGCTTTATGTACCTGGTGGTACGGCGGCCTATCCCAGTTCAGTTTTAATGAATGCAATTCCGGCTAATGTTGCCGGGGTCGAGCGACTGGTCATGGTTGTGCCGACGCCGGATGGAGCGCTAAATCCCCTTGTTTTGGCTGCAGCTTCCATTGCTGGCGTGACGGAAATTTATCGAATAGGTGGCGCCCAGGCTGTCGCCGCTTTGGCCTATGGCACGGAAACGATTGCGCCAGTAGATAAAATTGTCGGCCCTGGAAATGCCTATGTTGCGGCGGCCAAGCGTCAGGTGTTTGGGGTTGTCGGAATAGATATGATCGCAGGCCCTTCCGAAATCCTTGTCGTGGCTGACGCCGAAATTGATCCGTCCTGGATCGCTGCCGATCTATTGTCGCAGGCGGAACACGATACGGATGCCCAATCAATTTTGATCTGTGACAATGAGGCTTTTGCCGATGCAGTCGCTGCCGAAATCGAGATACAACTTGAAGTTCTTCCCCGTGTCGAAATAGCGCGACAGAGCTGGAACGACCATGGTGCTGTGGTCGTCGTCGATAAACTTGATGACGCGATTCCGCTGATTGATCGCCTGGCACCAGAACATCTTGAATTGGCTGTGTCCAAGCCGGAAGATCTTGGCAAAAAGATTCGGAATGTCGGCGCAATATTTCTTGGTCGTTATACGCCGGAAGCCATTGGCGACTATATTGCTGGACCAAGCCATGTTTTACCGACATCCCGTAGTGCAAGATTTTCTTCCGGGCTGAGTGTTCAAGATTTCTTGAAGCGGACGTCCATAATTGAATGTGATGCAGACGCGGCTTCGAAAATCTCTGGGAGTGCGGAAATTCTTGCTGGGGAAGAAGGTCTTGATGCGCATGCGCGTTCGTTGACTGTGCGCCATAATAGATCTTGATTGAGATTAATGGGCTCGTAGAGATAGGGCAGGTACGTGAACGACATGATTAGCCTGGTTCTCGCTTCTGCTTCTCCACGGCGTCTGGACCTTCTTGGTCAGGTTGGGATCGTACCGGCGGCGGTCGATCCTGCTGATATCGATGAAACGCCCCGCAAGAATGAATTGCCTGTGAAATTGGCGGAGAGGTTGGCGCAGCAAAAACTGCTGGAGGTTCTCTCTCGGCACAATGGTTCTTGGGTGTTGGCTGCTGACACAGTTGTAGCGTGTGGTCGACGGGTTGTGCCAAAACCGGAAGATGAAGCTGAAGCTCGGCGAAGTTTGATGCTGCTATCAGGGAGGCGGCATCGTGTCATTGGTGCAGTAGCTGTCGCAACGCCATCTGGAGACATTCATGACCGAATTGTGTCGACCGCAGTCGTCTTTAAGAGACTTCATGAAAAGGAAGTTGACCGCTATGTCGACAGCGGCGAATGGCGCGATAAGGCGGGGGGCTACGCTGTTCAGGGGATGGCTGTACGATTTGTGAGATCGATTAACGGTTCCTATTCCAATATTGTTGGATTGCCGTTGTTTGAAACATGCGGGATGCTTGAAGGGTTGGGATACAAAATAGATGGTTCTGAATAATGTCTCGTGAGTTGTTGATTGAAAGGGAAGGGGATGAAGTACGAGCAGCCCTTCTTGAAGATGGTTCCCTCGTAGATCTAATCGTCGAGCGGGAAAGTGGCGGCAGTATTGTTGGCAATATTTATTTGGGCAGGGTGGAAAGGGTTATCCTTGGCATTGGTGCTGCCTTTATAGATATTGGCCGAGGAAAGTCAGGCTTCTTGCCGTTGTCTGAAAGGCGGGGCGACGAGCCTAGCGACGTGCCGGTTGTCGAAGGCGGCACGGTATTCGTGCAAGCCAAGCGTGATGCCTTCGCGGAAAAAGGACCACAACTTGCCAGACAGTTGTCATTGCCCGGACGTTTTCTTGTCTACGCACCAAAGGGTGGCCGCCTGACGGTTTCCCGCCAAATCGAAAATGAGAGCGAGAGAGATCGACTGCTTGGGTTAATCAGCGATATAGCCGAGGATGGCGAAGGGTTTGTTTTACGAACTGTCGCGGAAGGTGCCGCCCATGATGTTTTGGCTGCTGAGGCCGCATATTTACGGGATATTTGGCGTCAAGTTTTGGAAGAGCATGACGGGGCAGATGCCCCAGCAATTTTATACCGCGAATTAAATGCCCTCCAAAAAGCGATACGGGATCAGGCACAGGATGATGTCGTTGCTATTCGCTTCGATGACAATGCCGCCTTTAACGACGCGAAATCATATTGTGATCAGTTTTATCCTGCCTTGATGGAGAAGCTCGCGTTGGAGAATGGAGCAGCGCCGTTATTTGATCAATATGACATCGATACCGCAATTGAGGTTGCCTTAAGCCGCAATGCGCCACTCCCCTCTGGGGGCGGCATGGTCATTGAGTCGATGGAGGCGCTAACCGCCGTTGATGTGAATTCGGGCAGGCTCACCGAGGGGAGCAGTCCTGAGGAAAACGCCAGAAAAACCAATTTGGAAGCAGCGGTAGAACTTACCCGCCAAATCAGGCTGCGCAATTTGGGCGGTCTCGTTGTTGTTGATTTTATTCATATGGAGGACGAATCCGGTTGGGAAGAAATTCTGGAAACGCTCCGGAAAGGTTTTTCCCGTGATCGAGTGAGTTGCAGAGTTGTGGGATTGACCGAAGGAGGGTTGGTCGAGCTTATTCGGCGACGGAGACGCCCCCCCTTGGCGGAAACGCTCCTTGATAAATGTCCGGAATGCGGCGGTGACGGACATGTTTGGCGTACCGAAAGTCTGGTGTTTGAAACCTTGCGATCGTTGCGACGAGAAGCTGCGGTTGGGAGCCCGGGTAAGATCAGGCTCAATGCCAGTCCCGAAATTCTTGAGGCCATTGAAAAGCCCGGTAATAATGGAGACCCATTCTCCCGTGTGGGAAGGCAGGTTGTTACCCAGGTAATGCCTGACTTTGGACCGGAGGAATATGAGATTTTCATCAATGGTGACGGCGATGGTGGTAATTGATTTAGCGTCCAAACGCAAAGGCGGCAAATGTCCGGTTTGTGGGGACCCCGGCGAAGAACGGTACCGACCATTTTGTTCTCGTCGCTGTGCATATCTCGATCTCGCCAAATGGCTCAATGGTAGCTATTCGGTTCCTGTCGTTGAGTTGGATGAGGGGGATTTGGAAGAGCTTGAGGCCTCAGTCGAAGATGATGGTGATCTGAGAGAAAAGGATTACTAAACATTATTTTTACTGCCCAACCGGTATGGACAGGGCAGGTGAATTCTCTTATAAGCGGCCCTCGCATTTTATGCATGCCCAGGTAGCTCAGTTGGTAGAGCACAGCACTGAAAATGCTGGTGTCGGCTGTTCAATTCAGCCCCTGGGCACCACCTTCCTCCAAAAATCTAGTCGGTTGAAGTGTAACGCCTTTTTCCGTGCCCGTGTGCCCGGATTTGTGTCCATACCTTTTACCGAGACTGAGCATAGCTGACTGCGGTTGCCCTGACTTCGATGCTGCGCGATAACCGTTTAAATGAGGGGAGGTGCCGAAATGCCAGGCAAGACGCTTTTTGAAAAGATTTGGGACAGCCATGTGGGCGCCTCTAAAAACCTCGTCATTTTGGCCATGATCTGCTTCACTTCTCTCATCGGCTTGATGGAGGATGGAATGTCGGATCAGCCCGGTTTTTTCGATCTTGATGAGCGTTACGCGGCACTGTCGGCGGCGGGTGATCCGTTGCTTCGGCTTGGTGAGTTGGTCGATTTCGAGTTGTTTCGCCAGCCCTTGATCCGGGCGCTACGTCGCTCGGACCGGCGCCAGGGTGGCCGGCCTCCCTATGACCCCGTTCTGATGTTCAAGATCCTGGTGTTGCAGGCACTATACAATCTCTCGGATGATCAAACCGAGTTCCAGATCCGCGACCGGCTGTCTTTCATGCGGTTCCTGGGCCTGGGGCTTCACGCCCGGGTGCCGGACGCCAAGACGATCTGGCTGTTCCGTGAGTTGCTGGTGCAGGCCAAGGCGATCGAGACGTTGTTCGATCGCTTCGACGAACACCTGCGCGGCCATGGCTACCTGGCGATGTCGGGCCAGATCGTCGATGCCACGATCGTCGCGGCGCCCAGGCAGCGCAACAGCGTTCCGGAGAAGGTGGCGTTGAAGGCCGGCAAGGTGCCAGAGGAGTGGAAGGACAAGCCGGCCAAGCTGGCCCAGAAAGACCGGGATGCGCGCTGGACCATGAAGCGTGGCCGAGTGAAGCGTCTGGAGGATGGGCACCCCAAGGGGCCGGAGATCATGGTGCCGGCGTTTGGCTACAAGAACCACATCTCCACGGACCGGCGGCACGGGTTGATCCGCAAGTGGCGCGTCACCGATGCCGCCGCCAATGACGGCCGCCAGCTCGCCGGTCTGATCGATCCGGAGAACACGGCGAGCCCGGTCTGGGCGGATACCGCCTATCGGTCCAAGCGTAACGAGAAGATGCTGGCGCGCCAAGGCAAGCGCTCCCAGATCCACTTCCGCAAGCCGCGCGGCAAGCCGATGCCGGCGACCCTGGCCAAGGCCAACGCGGCGCGCTCGGCGGTACGCTCCGCCGTCGAGCATGTCTTCGCCCATCAGAAAGGCTTGATGGCGCTCTCGGTTCGGACCATCGGCATCGCCCGGGCCGAGGCCAAGATCGGCATGACCAATCTGGCGTATAACATGCGCCGTTTCCTCTGGCTCCAGGGGCGAAGTGCGCCCACATGACGCCGGAACGGCCGGTTCGACCGGCTAAACCGATCAAATCGACGCAAAACGGCTCGAAAAACCGACACTCAGACGCGCCCACCCGGTCAAATCACGCCGCAAGCGGCCAAACCGAACGTTCTTCGAGGTGTCCATGTGGTTACCGAAGTGGAGGGCGAGACACTTGTCTATATCGACCGTCTATTGATCCATGAGAGCTCACACCATTCCTTTTCGATGCTGCGCGACAACGAGTTGAAACCATATCGTGTCGAACAGGTCTTTGGATTTGCTGACCATTATATGCCGACGAAGACGACCGCAGGCGGTGTTCCGGGGGTCGGGGATGACAAAATCCGCGGCATGCTGGAACTCATGGAAAAAAATACCGCAGAGTTTGGCGTACGGAATTTCGGTTTTCACCATCCCGATCAGGGGATTCTTCACGTCGTGCCACCGGAACAGGGTATTTCGCAACCCGGGATCGTTCTTTGCGGTGTGGACTCGCACACTTCCACCCACGGCGCATTCGGGAGTATTTCCTTTGGCGTTAGTGCATCAGAAGCTGGCCACATCATGGCAACTCAATGCCTGTGGCAACAGCGTCCGTTGACACTTCGCATCAATGTTGATGGACAGCTTCCCTTTGGCGTTTATGCCAAGGACATTATCTTAGGTGTCATCGCTAAATTTGGTGTCGGTATTGGAGTTGGCCATGCGATTGAATTTGCAGGATCCTGCATTGAAGGTATGATCATGGAGCAGCGCATGACGGTCTGCAACATGACCATCGAGGCTGCAGGTCGCATGGGCATGATTGCACCCGATGACACAACCTATGAATATGTGAATGGTCGCCCTTACGCCCCCAAGGGGGCGTTATGGGATGAAGCGCAAGAGTATTGGCAGTCGCTTCCCAGTGACGAAGATGCGTAATTCGACCACGAGGAGACGCTCGCCGGATGACGCACAGGATGAGGACCAGCGGCGTGAAATTGCTGCAGCTCTCGATTACATGGACCTTCGTCCCGGTATGGGAATGGAAGAAATTAAGATCAAGCGTGTTTTTATTGGGTCGTGCACCAATTCCCGCATTGAAGACATTTGTGCCGCCGCCGATATTGCCGCCAAAGGGAAAGCAAAAGTAGAGACCTGGGTCGTGCCGGGATCGAAATCTGTAAAGCGGCAAGCTGAAGCGGAGGGGTTGGATAAAATACTCATTGATGCAGGGTTTGAGTGGCGGGAACCAGGCTGCTCGCTCTGCACGGCGCTTAATGGTGATTTGCTTAAAGATGGTCAGCGCTGCGTTTCGACCTCGAACCGGAATTTCAAAGGCCGCCAGGGGCCGAATGGTAAAACCCATCTCGCGAGCCCGGCGATGGCAGCCGCCGCAGCGATCACCGGTAAGCTTACCGATGTACGTGTATTAGGGCAATAACCATGGACGCTTTTACAAATCTCACCGCCGTCGCTTGCCCTTTCGATGAGATTAACGTGGACACTAATCAGCTATGTCCAACGCGCTTTAACAAACTACCTGTGGGCGATCCTTATTTGCAGAAGGTAATGTTCCACGACCAGCGCTTTACGCGGGATGGCGATCGGCGCAATTCGGATTTCATATTTAACCGCGAGCCATACGCTAAAGCGAAAATCATCGTTGCCGATCGAAATTGGGGATCGGATCAAGTCGTGAAAGTGCGGTCTACGCGATGGCTGCCTTTGGTATAAAATCCGTGATCGCGGTCAGTTTCGGCGATATTCACTACAACAATATGATGAAGAACGGACTCTGCCCTGTTCGGTCGTCACAGGAAGCCTGTCAAAACCTGCGTGGTCAGCTTTTTGACAATGTAGGCGCAACAATCACGGTCGACCTAATGGAAATGAAGGTCATCGTGCCTGATGGGATCGAATTTGAGTTCGACATGCACCCCCTTAAACGTCGCTGTTTACTGGAAGGGCTGGACGATATTTCGCTCACGACACAATACATGGGTAGTATTAGGGCCTTCCAAGCAAAACACCACAGCGACAAACCGTTTATGAAAGTGCAAGAAACCGAACAATCGATCGAAAAGGGTCGTTTTGAGGGCTAGTTATCCACTCAATGGGTACTATTTCTTATGTAACAATACCTATTTTTGTTATGTCTAAGAACAAATTTTGAAGAATTTGCCTAATTTGGTCAATATTGAGACGGAATCAGTTGTCTGGACCATGAGTGTCGGAAATTTTTACAAATTAGGTGCTGAGGATCGGAGGAAAATTTTTAAACTACTGATATATAATAAAAAAGTATAGTTGGTATAGGAATTGCTTATATTGGGGCAGGAAGTGCTGTGTCTTCCGCAGATCGACATGTCACATTCGATAGTCTTACTAATGGAACGTCCTTAACGCTCTATACCGAAGACAGCATGACCATTGACTATGAAGGTTTTGCTTCTAGTCAAGGTGGGTCTGCCCATCCCGGTTTCGCACCTTTTCAAACGCCTACTGCCGACGGATTTTTGTATTCAGGTGGTGGTAGTAAAAAGGAGTTGTCGATCAGTACATCCGATGGAATGGATGCAGTGGGGATGGAATTTACCCTTGGCAGCGGTTTCGGAGTTACCCCTGTTTATGCTGCATGGGAAACATACCAGGATGGGCTTTTAGTTGCCTCCGGTGTTTTCTCATATAACATTGGTGATGTAGTAGCGTTTTCCGATGCGTCCGGTTTTGATCAGCTGCTCATCGACACCAATAGCTCACCAATGACTCAAGTTGATGAGAATGGTGGACCGGGCGGTACCAACGCAATAGCTCTTGATGATATTCTGGTTGGTTTTACGGTTGCAGATGCACCTTTACCGGAACCGGGAACATATCTTGTGTTTGGTCTTGGTCTAATCGGGTTGACGGTTTTGCGACGTCGCAGAAAAAAATTAGCCGCTTAACGGCAAATCAACGCATCATCGCAGCTGCTAACAGCTACTCTTAAGAGGCCCAAGAACATAAATTCTTGGGCTTTAATATTTTTGGGGCTGCACGAACTTGGAAGCTATTCCATCTAATATTAGTAGAGATTATCGCCTCCATTAACGACGATGCATTGCCCCGTAACAAAATCACTATCGCTTGAGGCAAGATAGATTATGGTTCCTGCGAGGTCGTCTGGCATTTGGATTCGCGGAATCGCTCTGGCAGAAACGGATCGGTCGAAACGGGCAGGTGTAAAGCCTTCCTCAACTTCCATAACTTCCGTGAAGGTCAGACCCGGTGCTATCGAATTTACGCATATACCATCTTTGCCAATTTCTTTTGCGATCGCGCGGCTAAATGCGACAACACCGCCTTTTGACGAAACATAATGGGCAAAGTGAGTTGTACCCTTCATCATCGTATCGGATGCGATATTGATGATCTTTCCATAATTTTGCGATTTCATAATTGGGGAAGCCGCACGCGAGCAGAAGAAAACGCCCCTTAAATTTACCGACATAACCTTGTCCCATTCATCGACAGGGATTTCCTCGAAGGGTTTTCGATCAAGTGACGCGAACACGGCTGCGTTGTTAACCAGTATGTCGAGCCGACCATATTTTTCGATGACGGTATCCATCAGATTCTGAACTGAGTGCTCGTCGCTAACATCACATATCTGAGACATCAATTCTGCGTCTGGTACATCAGCTCGAATAGCTTCTTCCGTTTTGGCGGAGTCCTTAAATATCGACGATGACTGTTTTGGCGCCTTCGGCAGCGAGTGCTTTGACATATACGGCACCAATACCTTGAGCTGCTCCTGTAACAATTGCCACTCTGTCATTTAACCGCATGGTGTCTCCTGTTCTAAGGGGGGTGAACTATTATTCAGCAGAATTTTTCAGGTACAACGTTACCTATGTGTTTGAGGGATATATAGTACGATTAGAACAGATCGTATTTGGTGTTTGAAAATAAGAAAGCGAAAGAGACGCATGGTGGATCAAGTAAATGAACTAGCAGGCAAGGTGGCAATTGTTTCGGGCAGCGCGAGAAATATTGGCCGTGCAACCGCAATTGAGTTGGCCAAAGCAGGCGCTTCTCTCGTAGTGAATGCACGAGAATCAAAAGATCTTTGTGATGAGGTGGTGGCCGAAATTGAAAAGGCGGGCGGAACGGCGATTGCCTGTCTTGCCGATATTAGCGACGCTGAAGCCGTACGAGGGATGGTGGACGCGGCTGTCGAAGCGTTCGGCGGGGTCGATATATTGGTCAATAATGCAGCAGTTCGTTCCAATATTCCTTTTCTTGAAATAGATCAGGTCGAATGGGCGAGGATAGCAGCAACCTGTTTGCAAGGAACCTTAAACCTTTCTCGTGCCTGTATTCCTTTGATGATTGAAAGGGGTGGGGGCGCTATCGTTTCGCTCGCAGGTTTATCTTCCTACAAAGGATCTGCGGGGCGATCACACGTCATGGCGACAAAGGATGGCTTAATGGGATTAACTCGTGGGCTTGCGATCGAATTCGGCGAAAAAAACATAAGAGCGAATGCGGCTGTTGTCGGTCGGTTTGACACTGAACGGAGCGCAAATGCGTCGCAATCGGGGTATACGGCCGAACCGGATATACCTTTGGGTCGAATGGGCGTCTCTCAGGATATGGCTGACCTAATTCGTTTCCTGGTTGGGCCTGGCGCGTCTTACATAAGTGGTCAGACGATCCATGTGAATGGTGCTGCCTATTGTCCGCATTAACGGGAGAAACGTATGCATGTAGTCGTGTTCGAGGTCGTGTTACGCGAGGGTATAGGTCAAAAATATTTTGATTTGGCTGCTGAACTAAGGCCAGAACTTGAGAATATTGAAGGCTTTATTTCGATCGAACGATTTGAGAGTACGGTTACGGAAAACAAGTATGTTTCGTTATCGTTTTGGGAGAGTGAGGACGCGATCAAGGCGTGGCGTGAACATGCGGGACACCAATTGGCTCAGGAGAAAGGGAAATCAGAAATTTTCTCGGATTTTCGAATCTCCATCGGTAAAGTGAACCGGCAATACGAGATGATGGACCGAATACAGTGAGTGAAACAGTTCTTGTTACCGGTGGCGCGGGTTATATTGGTAGCCAATGTTGTAAATTGTTGGCGGCCAACGGTTATCGCCCGGTAACCTATGACAACACGTCCTCCGGTCGACCTGAATTCGTTCGATATGGACCAATGGTGGAAGGGGATATTCTTGACGGCTGCAGACTTGATGCCGCACTACAGGAATATCGACCCAAAACAGTTGTTCATTTTGCCGCATTAATAGAAGTCGAAGAGTCCACCCGTGAGCCGACGCTTTATTACGACGTGAATGCGTGTGGCACGCTGGCTCTTATTGAAAAATGCAAAGAGCACGGTGTTGAACAGTTTATATTTTCTTCAACAGCTGCCGTTTACGGTGAGCCACCGTCTAGTCCCGTAACGCTCGATACTCCAACTGGACCTATCAATCCCTATGGTTGGTCAAAACTGATGAGCGAGCGGTTTCTGGAAGATTGCGCTTCTGACGCTGAAATCGGCGTTACTATTTTCCGTTATTTTAATGCCAGCGGGTCTGATCCTGATGCGGAACTCGGCGTGAATTTTGACGGTGCTTCCCATCTTATACCGAGGCTCATTTTTGCAGCAGCGGAAGGAACGCCATTTTCGATCTTTGGCACTGATTATGACACCGCCGATGGTACGTGTGTCAGGGATTACATACATGTTTGGGATGTCGCTAATGCCCACATCGCCGCTCTGAAATTACAGGTAGAAGCCGGCAGTGTTCGCAGATTCAATATTGGTGTTGGGCGAGGTTTCTCGGTGAAGGAGGTCCTGGACAGTGTGGAGCGGATAACCGGATCACAGATCGATGTTCAACAAAAGGGACGTCGCGCTGGCGATGTATCCGAGTTGATCGCCGGAGATGTGGAGAAGGCGGCCGTGGAGCTTGGCTGGAAAGCGGAATTCACCGATATTGATGAGATCGTTCGACACGTTTGGAATTGGTATTGCGTTGAAAATCAAACCTGATTGGATTCCAGGAAGCTTTCGTAAGCGTCTTCCAGCCCATTTTCCAAACTGATCTCTGCGCGCCATCCCAGTTGCAATATTTTTTGGCAATCGAGTAATTTTCTTGGAGCGCCATCGGGGTAATCAGTGTTGAATCTCAAATCGCCGTTATAACCGACAGTTTTGGATACAGTTTCGGCGAGACCAGCAATCGAGATTTCTTCTCCGGTCCCGATATTGACGTGAGGTTCGTCGGAATAGTTCTTCATTAAGAAAACGAGTGCACTTGCACAATCGTCGACATGGACAAACTCGCGTAGCGGGTTCCCTGTTCCCCAAATTTCGACATTGGGTTTGGCCTCGTGTTTTGCTTCGTGGAACTTCCTGATCAGGGCGGGGACCACGTGGCTTGTTTCGAGATCAAAATTGTCACCGGGGCCATACAAATTATTGGGCATAGCGGAAATATAGTCGCAATCATACTGTTTTCTGTAAGCCTGACACATTTTGATGCCAGCTATTTTTGCGATTGCATACCATTCATTAGTAGGTTCGAGGGGACCGGTAAGTAAGGCATCTTCTGACATCGGTTGGGATGCTTCGCGGGGGTAGATGCATGCGGATCCCAGAAACATGAGTTTTTCGACGTCGTTGATTTTCGCGGCGTGAATGATATTGGCTTCGATGATGAGGTTGTCGTAGAGGAACTCCGCCGGTCTAGTGTCGTTCGCGTAAATCCCGCCGACGGTTGCGGCGGCAAGAAAAACGGCGTCTGGTTTCTGCGCTGCGACCCAATCAGAGACTGCTTGTTGATTTCTCAAGTTGAGGTGCTGTCGATCGACTGACAGGATTTCGCAATTTTCCTTTTCGAGTTGGCGGCAAATGGCCGAACCAACCATACCGCGGTGTCCCGCGACCCATACCCGTTTATCGCGAAGAGAATAAGGTATGTTATTACTCACCGTTTCGTTTTCCTTCAGATGCAATTAGCTCCATGTCGGAAGTGACCATGTCCGCGACGAGCTCCTCAAATCCAATCTGATGTTTCCATTTAAGTATTTCGCGGGCTTTGGAAGGATCGCCACATAAAATATCGACCTCCGTCGGTCTGAAATATCTTTTGTCGATTTCTACAAGGACTTCATCTGTATTTTGATCGACCCCAACTTCGTCAACACCGGCACCCCGCCAATCGATTGCGCGGCCAACTGTCCTAAAGGCGCATTCAGTAAATTCACGAACCGTATGGCTTTCGCCGGTAGCGAGAACATAATCATCCGGCTTTTCCTGTTGTAGGATCCGCCACATTCCGTCGACATAATCCCGAGCATGCCCCCAGTCACGTTTTGCATTGAGGTTTCCCAGAAACACCTTTTTTTGGAGCCCCTGTTGAATTGCCGCCACCGCACGTGTGATTTTACGGGTAACAAATGTTTCTCCGCGTGTCGGTCCTTCGTGATTGAAGAGGATGCCATTTGAAGCGTGCATGCCATAGGCTTCGCGGTAATTCACTGTAATCCAGTAGGCGTAAAGTTTTGCCGCGGCATATGGGCTTCTCGGATGAAAGGGTGTGGTTTCAGATTGTGGTACTTCGGCTGCCTTACCGTAGAGTTCCGATGTGGAAGCCTGATAAAATTTTGTCTGGGTTTCCATGCCCAATATTCGAATTGCTTCCAACAATCGAAGTGTCCCCATCGCATCGGCATTGGCGGTATATTCCGCGGTTTCAAAGCTCACCTGAACATGGCTTTGTGCCGCGAGATTATATATTTCTGTTGGTCGTGTTTCCTGAACGATCCGAATAAGATTCGTTGAATCGGTCATATCTCCGTAATGCATAAAAAAACGGGTGTCTGTTTCGTGAGGGTCCAGGTAGAGGTGATCGATACGAGCGGAGTTGAACGAAGAAGAGCGTCGTTTAACCCCGTGTACGGTATATCCTTTGCCGAGGAGCAGTTCTGCGAGAAAGGCGCCGTCTTGACCGGTGATGCCGGTAATAAGTGCAGTGGGAGTATTCATTTTGGAGTTTTTCTTTTTCGGACCAATGAGCGTTTAGGTATATAGCGGTTTTCGAATTGTTCAGAAGAGTGTTCAAATCTATGTTTCATCTCACAACATCAAGGCATAGTTGGCACGTCTAATAAACCCAAAAGATTATTAATTGGGAAATATATGCAAGGATAGCGTATTTCCTCACAATTTAGACCAAGCACGAGGTATTATGTAACGAATCAGACGCTGTCCGTTAAACCCGGCCCGCAGATTCCTTACAAAATTCTTTCAATCGGTACCCCGCTTATTTGAATGTAATGTCTGACACGAAGATACTCATAACCCGATTGTTTTCAGAGGTTAAAAAGCTTGGCATAGATGTTTGTGTTTTGCGAAACTACGACACTCTGCCTGATACCGTTCCCGGTTCCGATATCGATATTTTGGTGCCGCCGGAGTCAGCAACAACGTTTTTGGAAATTTTGTCGGCAACGTCGACAGCCCAAGGTTGGGTACTGGATTCTCGATATTTGAAAAATCATCGAATTTGCCATCTACGGTTTTATAAGAGCCCGCCCGAAATCCTGGAAACGACTTTTATCCGCTTCGATGTCATGACTGCGATAGGGGGAGGTGCGTGCTGTTTTTTTGACGCCGCTACGGTTTTTAAGACAGCGCAACATAAGGACCTGTTTTGTATTCCCGCAAGGGGCATGGAAAATTCGATAAATTTATTGTTGGCTGCTTTTTACAGGGTTCCTCTGAAACTGCGTTATGGCGAAGCCATTCAACAAGGGCCGTTAGTGGAGATCGAGGCGTGTTTGAATATCCTTGATGATCCCACTTTGAGAAATGATTTAGTAAAATTAGGGGACGAGGGACAAAATAATTCCCCGTCCGCTCACTATAGAAAACGCCTGAAGCGATGGGCATTTCGGATATCGCCTGCTTCATATTGCCTGGAATTTTTCTATTCCCTGGGGGTTTACGGAACTCGGATATTTCGGCCGCCGGGACGTTTGATTGTAGTCTTGGGGCCGGACGGGGTTGGAAAAAGTACAGCGATGGCGTCGTTGGTCACTCGCTTGACGCCTTTGTATGCTGACATTGCCACCGGCCATTTGCGACCTCGAATTTTGCCGGAACTTTCGGAGTTCTTTGGCCGCAACTTGAAAGAAGAACGCAAAATTGGTCATTCAAGTGATAACGGGGTCACGGAAAAGGCAGGTTTTTTATCTTCATTGATCAGGATGTCTTATTACGCCCTTGATTTTTCAATCGGGTATTTCTTGAAGATTTATCCCAAACTAATCAAGGGGGAGGCCGTTATTTTTGATCGTTATTTCTACGACTATTACGTTGACCACACGCAAAAAATGATATGGCTACCCAAAAAGATTTTGCGGGTGATTTGCGCCCTGTTTCCGAAGCCTGATTCGGTGTTTTTCCTGTACGCAACTGCTGATGTTATCCTGAGCCGACGGGATGACTTGTCTGCCGCTGAAATTGAACGACAGAATAACGGGTTTCTGGCGTTAAAGAAAATTTACCCTGCGATATGTGTAATAGACGCTGAACGATCGGTCGTTGAAATTACTGAACATATTGTTGCTGATCATGTTAGGAATTCGCGTCGCTAATCTGCTTTATCCATTCCAACCGTTTCCTGCAACCTGAACTATCATATTACGGAATATCTACGTTACACTTGGTTTATGAATGATTTGGCGGCGGGATAAGGAATATCGTTTTTACCTGTATTTCCCCCCGGCTTGCTAACAAAAGCGGGTAAGTTGGATGAGCTGGCGAGAGAGACCGGGAGAACGGCCCTATATGTTTGTGGCCGCCCATTTGGAATGAATATGAAACGATATTTCGCCCAATTCTGCATGACTTATCTTGATCAGTTTCACAATACGGATACCGGAAACAGGTTGATTGCGGACAAGATCATAAATGTTCTCGACGTATCAAAGGGTCTTTTGCAAGAGTAAGAGAATTGAGTAGTATGGGCTGGTCTGGCGTGCCGTCGAATTTTTCTGAAATATGGACAATTGTAACGCATATCAGACCGCCCATACGGATGTTTAGATGAATAGCGAAACCCAGCTCGTAATAGCACTTGCTCTCATCTTGGTGACTGGTCTGCTGACGGTTGTAAGTCGTTTTTCGTCAACCGATCATGTGCTCCGGTTTGGACACGTAACTGTTGTCCCATTGGCGGTATGGTATTTTTTTCTGATACCCGCGCGCGAAGTTGTCATATGGAGTTTTCATACTAAACGAGAAGATCCGTGGGCGCTTTTTGAGAGCGGTCTTTCCCTGTCAAACCAGGCTACTGCTGCAATTGGAGTGCTGACTTTTGCGATCGGCGTTATGGCGCTTGGCTTAGGCAAGTTACGCATATCGCAGCTGATTGCAGGTCCAAGGAAATGGATGACGTTGCTTATCTGTTTGTTTGCATTGACGAACCTTTGGTCGGCCTGGCCAGTTCTTTCCATTTATAGAACTGTAGAGCTTATGGGGTACTGGTTAGTGACGGTTTATGTGTTTGATCGCTTGGAATGGAAACAGGCTCTTGCAACATATTGCGTCATTGTCCTGATAGCCGTGACCGTGCCGCAATTACCCGAAATGTTCGAAAAATTTTCACAAGGGCAATTTTTTTCTGCCATCCGCGCGAACACCTATAACCCTGTCGCCGCTGTATTGATCCTAATTCTGATTCATCATCGTAGTATGGCACGTGATGTTCATCCATTACTTTGGGCGGGAGCTGGTTTCGCCTTTGTTGCATTGGGGTCGATTGGAACCACAGTTGGGTTGATTCTTGCGTTGCTGGTGATGAGTTTTATCGGTTCTCGGAAGTTGTATGTAAGAGTATCGTTCGGTCTTTTTGCTTTATTGCTTTTCCTAATCATTTTTGCTGCCGTTGTTGATCAAGGTTTTTACCAGGCTATGGTTCAACTGGTTGCAACGATATTTCAACGCGACCCAGAGTCTCTTTTGAGTGCGACCGGACGGCTTCCGCTTTGGCAAATTATTTATGAAAACACGAAGTCAAATCACCTTGGGCTAGGGTTTGGTGCAGCGGAACGAATTGTTCTTTTGAGGATGGTTGAAGCCGGACAGCTTTGGTGGGGCGCTACATCTGCTCACAATGCTTACATAGCGGTTTGGCTCGGAGGAGGGTGGCCGGCGATTTGGTGTCTATTGATTTTGCTTGTGTCAGCCATTTCCAGCGCCATACGAATGCGCTCGGCAGAGCGGCCCCTGGTCCTGGCTATTCTAATCTTGACGGTAATCAATTCACTGTCCCATTCCGGGATTGGCGGGATCTACTCGGCTATTTTTGGGTTATTCATGATGTCACTGGCCCATCCAGGCATGATTGCACCGAGGCATTCCGGCAAAACGGAATAGTATCTGAAAGATATTTGTTATTTGGTCTTCGGCATATGTTTGCGCCAGAATATTCTTTCGACATAAAAGACAAGGGTTATAGAGTATCCGGCTACAGCGACCGTATGAGCATAAATAACATCCATGGGTTGGAACCCGTCAAGATTCAATCCGAACACTGCCATAAGAAATATAGGGGGAACCAACAACATAAAGCCCGTATTGAGCCTTTGAAGTCCCATGCCGTTTAGCAGGTGATAGCCAGGCGGGACGACACCGAATATCAATCCCGCTAAGGCCAAGACGCGGACCATTTCAGTTACATCGGCCTTGACCTCGTTTCCAAGCCACCAGGCGGCTATCGGTTCGATAAGTGCAAACGCCGTGATGGCGCCGATTGTAGCCGCCGCCCCTGACCAGCGAAGCATCTTAAGATACGCCTGACGAACCGCTGGCATCGTGTCTGTTGTGGATTGACCCGCGATGGCCGGAGTAAGTGCTTCGAAAGTGGATAAAAGGAGGACCTGTCCCCGTCGGAATAAAGTGGAGGCAATGGCGAAGGCACTTACCGCAGCCGGGCCCAGCACCGTAGAAATCAGTATCCTTTGGAATAAAGTTAGAGTGCTGACAGAAATTGCATTTACAGCCAGGTAAGGTGCGTATCCGACGATTCGTTTGATTGCCTCCCTTCTGATTTTGGCCTGGCGAAATGATAAGCCATTGGCTTTCATGGCCTTCGCGGCACCGAATGCTGCTGCCATCAAAACGGTGACAGTCGCGCCTAATCCAATCCAGCAAATATCAACCAGATCTGCTTCATAAAACGTAACGCCGACGGCGGCGCCGCCAAATGTGGCGAGTGAAAGGAAGGTCATCAGAGTGGCGCTGTATGAAAAATCTTCCAGGCCTTTCAAAAAGGAAATCAGGGCGAGTGAAACGAAGAAAACCGCAAATTTTATGCTTTCAATTCTAAAGGCCGTCTCGGCTTGTTGAACAAGATCAGGGGAAATGTTGAGCAAGATGACCAGATCAGGCGTCGCAATCCACAGACCTGTCGCGATAACGGTTCCAAGCAGGAAATAAAGTAGAAGTGAGGTTACAAAAATGCTCACGGCATTCTCTGGTCGGCCCTGGCGAATTTCTTCCGGGACGAGCTTTACAGATGATGCAGCTACGCCGAGATCCAATGCCCCCCATATCCCGCTCAAAGATGTCGCGATGAAATACACCCCAAGTGCTTTGAGACCAATTCCATCTATGAGGATTGGATAGGCGATGAACATCACCAAAGTTGGCAGGGCGACACTTGCCAAGCCAAATAGCGTATTCTTGCGGACTGATTTAAAGGAGAGGGTCATCGCATTAAAGGATGCACGGGCATGTGATGAATGATTTCATGGTAAGCATTCAGCCTTGGGTGTAATGCTAATATGCGCCTCGGCCCATTAAAACAACGGGGACTGTCTTGATAAGTATTTCGATATCCATCCAGATTGTCTGATGCTCAAGATAATATAGGTCGAGAGTAACCGTCTCGTCGAAGCTTGTTTCGCTTCGCGCAATAACTTGCCATAACCCCGTTAGCCCCGGTTTTCCGAGCAATCTGCGTTTCTGCCATGGCTTATATCTCGCATACTCGTATGGCAGCGAAGGACGCGGACCAATCAAACTCATGTCGCCTCTAAGGATATTGAAGAGTTGTGGCAATTCGTCGAGGCTTGAAGAACGTAAGAACTGTCCTATCGGCGTTAGCGCAGATTTGTTCAGCACTTTCGTCATATCGCCTGGGGAAACATCGCCGGAAAAAACTCGATCCATACCAGCTTTGCGTTCAGCTTCGTGATCGGCGGTCCGATGTTTCATTGATCGGAATTTTAGAAAACTAAATGTGCTGCCATCTATCCCATTTACGCGGTCGCTGACATACAAAACAGGTCCGGGAGACGTTAGTTTGATCAGGATGGATATTGCAGCCATAAGCGGGGCCGCCAGAACGATAAGGAAAAGGCTGCTGAAAATATCGAATATTCGTTTTTGAAATGCGGACCACCGGCTGATTTGTCCGATATTCCCGACGGCGGTAAGAACACAAAGACCGATTCGTCGGGTCCTGTAGCGCTGCCTGATGACACCAAATCGGTCATCATACATAAATTTTAGGACAGGCAATTTGGCGATGCGATCAGCTTGATCGATTACGCCGCCAAATTCGCTATCGTTCAAAGCAAACACCACATGGGTCGCCCTATGCGCCGATATGATCGTTTCGATATTTTCCAAAGTCCCGAGGACTAGGTTCGGGTGTGCTTTTTGGGCTGGCGTGTCGTCCGCTTCAACGACAAAACCGAGATACTTATAGGTCGCTTTTTCGTCTGTAATTTCTTCAAATAACCTTAAGGCTTGTTGTGTGCCGCCGACGATGAGGAAGCGTTGGTCATCGGAACTTGCAACGCATCGGACGGCATAGGTTGCAACGAGACGAAACCCGATGGTGATGAGAAAGGCGCTCAAGAGAAGGAGAAGCAAATCGTCTGGATGCGGCAATGCACCAAACGCCATTGTAATGAATACGAATACCGCGTAACCAACAAATATATATAGATAGGAAACAACAATTCGTCCCAGTTGGATCGCGTAGGTTCTGAATATTTCGCCATATCGCCAATATAAATTGAGGTCGCTAAAGACAATTACTTGCGCCAGAGCGATAAATACGCCGTACCAGGACGAGACTGTTCTGGCGAAGAAAACAGTGGCTATACCAACAGCAATTATATCGAGGCAGGCAAGAACAGCCGGTAACGCTGATGCAATACTAAAATACCGACGCTGGACGGATTGATTTTTCACGATGCTATCGAGTACAAATTCTGTCACATTTTCAGGCCCGGTTTTTTAGTCCTGAATTGACCTGAAGTTTATTTAGTCCTGAATTGACCTGAAGTTTAATTGACCTGAAGTTTGTTGGGCACACAGTGCGCTGGTTTAGGACTTGTATTTTGCGGTAATCTACAAAAAAAACCAATTAAAACAAGTTTTTTTTAAATTAAAGAATTAAACCTGGAGCGATGTTGAAAAAAGAAGATTGTTACTCTGAATTCATGTTGAATTTTAAAGAATTAAAAGAGATTTGAATGAGCAGATTTAATGTGTTGCGGCAATTTGGACTTATTCTAGATAAATATGTTCCTCGGTTATCCTTTAAACTACGTGCCAGCTTGCGCAGTAAGGGGTACGAACCCGAAGTTCAATTGATCAAATATCTTGGTGATGGGGGGATCGCAATAGATGTTGGGGGTAACAGGGGATACTACGCCTATCAAATGAAGCAGTATTTTTCCGGATGTCATGTCTTTGAGCCGAATCCAAATACGGTTAAACAGCTGCGTGCAGGATTGAGGGGCGATGCAGAAGTCCATGCCGTGGCGTTGTCTGATCGTCACGGAGAATCAGAATTGAGAATTCCCATCGTCAGTGGAGTAGATACAGTGGGAAGGGCCACCATCGAAAGCACAAACAACCTGTTTGAACAAGAGTATAAAACTGTTTGTGTTCCGATGCAGCCACTTGATGATTTCACTTTCGAAAAAGTCAGTTTGCTTAAAATAGATGTCGAAGGGCATGAAATGGCTGTTCTCAATGGGGCAGTCAAAACAATACATGATTCGTCTCCGACCATGATCGTCGAGTCGGAAGAACGTCAATGTCCTGGAACCGTTGCCGAAGTATTTTCATTTATGCACTCCAACAACTACATTGGCTTCTATATGCTGGATCAAACATTGTACAAGCTGGACCTCCGCCTTCGCGATCCTGAAAATGCAAATACTTACCAAGGCCAATTCATAAATAATTTTGTTTTTGTGAAAAAGCAGGATGCTCTTTGCGCGCTACAGCAATTTATCGCTGAAGAAAATTGACACGCTTGAGATAGAAAAGACTGAATTGTGAAAGCTTTTCTCGCCGTTATTGCGGAGGTTTTATGCCTACCGCTTTTGATTTTCAGCCGACCCAAGCATCGGGAGCCCAAGCGGATTCTGGTTATCGAGCCCTGGGGGATTGGTGATTTGGTACTCTCCACGGGGGTTTTGACTGATCTGTCTTGTCATTGGCCCAATGCGGAAATCTCTGTTCTTTCGCGATCTTACGGCGAAATTATTTTGCGGTATCATGACCGTTCCGCTAAGTCAGTTCGTGCTGAACTCCCCTGGACGATGACACTTAGGGGTAAATACAAATTGTGGCGGTGGCCCTGGCGTTATTTGATCGCACTACTCAAGGAATTGCGCTCTACGAAGTATGACATAGTGATGGAGTGCCGGGGTGACATTCGAAATCACATAATTATGGCGGCAATCGGTGCCGGGACACGGGTGGGTTTTTCATCCGGGGCGGGGTTGTTATTGACTGATAAAGCCGATTGCAAGCCACTTTTATCACATCGTATTGAGGACTGGAAAAAGGTATGCGCGGTTTTGGGTATCAATCAACAGTCATTGCCCGGCCTGACGGTATCTGAGGCGACACGAAGAAAGCTTGCGAAGAAATTCAATGTCGCTGCCGGGGGGTGGCTTGGTGTTCACCTCGGCGCAAAGAATTCTGCCAAACGCTGGCCGATGGCAGATTTTGAAAAATTTTTGACCGAATTGGACCGTACGGAAAATCCTGGGCCGATTGTCCTGTTCTGTGAAGCTGATGATGATTTAAGCGAGATGGATATTCCCGATGACGTTGTTTTGGCTACAGAAATTTCCCTGGAAGAGCTGATTGTTGCCATTGCAAACTGTCGAAAGTTTGTTTGTTGTGACGGCGGGGCGATGCATATAGCCGCAGCGTTGGGTGTCTCTGTCGTGGCGTTGTTCGGGCCAACTTCTGCTGACTGGTTTGGGCCAGTCGGGGGGGGGCATACATTATTACAAAAGGATGTGTGTCCCTATCGACCGTGTTTCGATCTTTGTCGGTTTCCCCGCCCAATTTGTATGGAAGCGATTTCAGTTAATGATCTGTTGAAGTCGATGGAGTAAACCATGCTGGTAAATATAGTTAATTTTTGCCGAAAGCCCGTCTGCTCTGCGGGCTTCACAAAGGAAGTAATGTGTCACAGTCGAGTTTGCCAAATGTGGGGATTATAGGTCTTGGATATTGGGGGCCCAACCTCGTTCGAAATTTTAATTTTTTATCTAAGTGTTCGCTTACACATCTATGTGACTTGGATGAAGAACGCTTGCAACGGATGAAAGGGAGTTATCCGTCTGCGGTCGTAACAAAGGATGCGAAGGAAATCCTTGAAAATCCGACGCTGGATGTCGTGGTAATTGCAACGTCTCCTGGAAGTCACTACGAACTTGTAAAGTCCGCCATAACCAACGGCAAACATGCATTTGTTTGCAAACCTTTGACCACCGATTTGGATGAGGCGAAAGAACTTGTAGAGTTGGCGGAGAAATCGAAACGTATACTACATGTAGATCACACGTTCGTTTACACGCCTTCAATTCGGCAAATTAAAAAGATTTTTGTGATGGGAGAATTTGGACGTCTCGATCACATTGATTCGGTTAGAATCTCTGCCCCCTATCGTATGGATACTAATATTGTTTGGGATTTAGCGCCCCATGACGTGTCGATCCTGCAATATCTGTTGGGTAGAAAACCGAGTGCTGTTATTGCACAAAGCAATGGGAAAAGCGTCGGCCCGTCAGAGCATCTGGCTTATGTCTCATTGTTTTTCGATGATTCACTTATCGCAAACTTTCACCTAAATTGGTTGAGTCCAATAAAAATGCGCCGAATGATATTTGGCGGAACGACCAATATGGTCGTGTTTGATGACATGGAAATGGTTGAAAAGATCAAAGTATATGACCGCGGGATTGAGTTCGTGCCTACGCCCGATGATCCGTTTAAGGGTGACGTGCAGCTAAGGTTAGGGAACATTACCAGTCCGTTTGTCGAAAACCGGGAAGCCTTGGCCATCGAATGCGAAGAATTCATTGATGCGGTTTTGAATGAGGGGACGACATCGACGAGTGGGCAGAATTGCTACGATGTAATGGCGGTCTGTGAGGCAATCAACAATTCGCTCCTGCAAGGTGGTAAATTAATTGAGCTTGACGATTGATTTCGTGATTTCGATGAACAGAAAAAGAAATTAAAATGGCACCAATCGCTGAAAAAGTAGCGGATGTCACCGCTGAATTTCTGGAGGTGGAAAAGGAAATTCTTACACCTGACCTTGGTGTTGGCGATATTCCACAATGGGATTCGGTCGCTCATTTGGGGTTACTTCATCAAATCGAGAAGAAGTTTGACTTTGTTCTTGATGTTGAGGAAATGATCCAGATTGAGATATTCGAAGATCTTATCGATGCGGTATCCAAGCACGTTACCGCATAGAAGTTGATGGATTCTGGACATTTTCTGAACGAAGTTGATGGGCTGCCAACAATTGGCGCGGCAATTTTCCGTTCGGCCGAAATAAACGGGACACGTATTGCCCTTTCTGACGTAAACGGAACTCTAAGTTATAACGAGGTGATCGTTGCCGTTCACGCGGTTGCGAGGTATTTGCGATTGAGCGGCGTATCGATTGAGGTTCCGGTTATCCTTTCAGTAAGAAACAGTATTGCGCAGGTCGTATGCCATTTAGGTATACTTGCGGCGGGAGGCGTTTCTGTTCCATTGCCGACAAATTTGAGTGCCTCGCAATTGGTATTCTACCTTGAAGATACAGAAGCAAAATTTGTGCTCACTGATTCTGTTCTCGAAGGGATGTCGGCAAAGGCAACGTCAATATTGGTTGGGCGTCAGTGGATTGACGATTTGGTTGCAGCCCTACCGACGACTGAGGGGCTCGAACCGACTTACAGTAAGGGAAAGCGCTCACAACTGGCATGCCTCATGTATACGAGCGGTTCGACCGCGAAGCCCAAGGCGGTTCGCTTGACGCATGGCGGGGTTCTCAATTCTTTGCGCAATATTGTTGAGTATTTGAACTACAATGGTGAGCAGAGAGAGGCTGTCGTCCTACCTTTGAGCCATAGTTTTGGCTTGGGTCATGTATATTGTTTACTGGTGACCGGTGGATTCGCTTGGATTGATGACGGTCTAAAGAGACCCAAAAGGTTTTTAGCGGCGCTGAAGGAGCACAATATTACGGGTTTTCCGGCAACGCCAACGGCCATGCAGATGTTGATGGGGCCTTATCGGAGCCTATTTCTTCAAGCCGCAAAGAACGTTTCATACATTGTTGTAAATTCGGCACCGCTTCCCCCCGAGGTCACTTCTGAGATCTTGGCCGAACTGCCAGAGATGAATGTTCATGTCTACTATGGTCTAACGGAAGCGTCACGTTCGACGTTTGTAAATTTGTCCAATGAGGCGGCAGAACGTTTTCGGAGCGTTGGCCGAGCGACGCCCAACGTTGAAATTGTTGCGCGATCTGAAGCCGGTAGAGATTTACCTGCTGGTGAGGAAGGGGAAATCTGGATTGCAGGCGACCATTTGGCGGATGGTTACTGGCATGCAGCTGAAGAAACCGCGAGGGCATTTCGCGATGGGTGGCTACGTACAGGTGACCTGGGTGTAGTTGATAAGGATGGGTACCTGTTTTTGCAGGGAAGAGTGACAGATACAATCAATGTCGATGGTCTAAAGGTATCACCGTTATTGGTTGAGGAAGCTCTCAAGCAACACCCTGCCGTTGGCGACGCGGCGGTTTGCGGTATTGCAGATCCAAATGGCATTTTGAACGAAGTTGTAGGCGCTTTGGTTGTGTTGTCTGAGGAGATTGATGTCGATTTATTGCGAATAGATTGCAGTGAACGGCTGGAGAAATTTATGGTGCCGGTCTTGATTTTTGCCGTAGATGAGGTTCCGCGCGCTGATAGCGGAAAGTTTGTTCGACGGAAAGTTTCAGAATTGATGATGCGTAAAATGGAAGAGGTATAGATGTTGAGGTTAACTCTTCCCTTTCCAAGAATGCTTGGCTCGGAAGACGTAATCTGCGGTGCGGGTGCTCTCATGACGCTGGCGGGGTTACGCGCTACTCGAATCGCGATTGTCGCGAGTGAGCGAATGCAGCAAACCCCTTCGATGCCCCGATTGGTAAAGGCTTTGGGAAAGAGTAGTGTAAAGTTGTTTTCGCCGTCATGGGTTGATGAACCCACCTGGTCAGACATCCCCCCCCTGGCACAGAGAATTACAGAATTTTGCCCGGACTGGATGATCGCTATTGGCGGTGGAAGTGTTCTTGATGGCGCAAAGTTGTGCTGGGCGTTGTATGAACACCCGAATTTGAGCCCGGATCGGTTAGCCCTTCCGTTTTCGCTGCCACCACTACGCAAACGTGCAAAGTTTGTTGCAGTTCCTACGACATCAGGTACCGGAAGCGAGGCAAGTTCGAGTGCCGTATTTTCCGATGTCGAAACCGGGGTAAAGGTCGCGGTGGTCAGCCACGATTTTTTGCCGGATATCGCAATTCTGGATCCCGAACTCAGCGTTGACCTCCCGCTTCCGATTACGTTGACGAGTGGCCTCGATGCGATTTCTCACGCAATCGAAGGCTATGTTTCGACGCAAGCCAATGCCCTTGTTCGTCCTTTGGCCGGGATTGCTGTCGAGCATATGCTAAAGGCTTTGGACGTTCTCGTTGATAGACCGGCCGATTTGGACGCCAGGACAGAGGCGCTGGTTGCGGCTTATTATGCCGGTATTGTCCAGAATATGTGTGTTGTTGGGCCCGCTCATGCTATTGCGCATAACCTGGGGGCCGTCGGGATACCACATGGACTGGCGACGGGTATTTTGTTGCCACGTGTGATGCAATTTCTGCAATCGAACGATGATGTAAAAAGTGCCTATGATGCGTTGGCTCGCACTGCAGGCCTTAAGAATGCAGAAGGGTTGGTCGAGAAAATCACGGAGCTACCGACAACGTATGGGCTCTCTCCCAAACTGGGAGATGTTGCTTCTGGTATTAGTCAAAAGGACGCGCCGGAGTACTTTGAAAAAGTCGGAAGTGCTGCCATTGAGGATCGTCTCGCGCGTTTTTTTCCAACCCCGGTAATGGCCAGAGATGCTGGCGCTATCTTGGAATCGGTCTGGTAAGTCAGCATGAAGGAATTGTTGGAAGAAGGTCCATTCCAGTTCGATGCCGTTGAACGCCAGGAACGACTACTCGATGAATTATGGACCAGGGCCGGCCATGATTTTGAATCGTGTGACCTCTTCCGGAAGATCTGTGAAGTTTCCGGGTGGTCGCCGGATATTGAGCGTCAGGGCTTGGCATCATTGCCCTGGGTGCCGACACAGTATTTCAAACATGCTGGCAAAGAGCTGATCTCTGTAGAGGCAGAAAATATCCATCGGTACCTATATTCATCTGCGACTTCCGGTTTTCCGAGCATGATCGGTTTAGACAAAGGGACCGCGCGTCGACAGACCAAAGCCCTGATTTCGGTGTTAGGGGAATTCATTGGTAAGGAGCGGCGCCCGTTTTTGATTTGCGATGTTCAACCTGGTTCGGCGCAGAGTCACGAGATGTCGGCGCGTGCGGCGGCTGGATTAGGGTTTCAGACATTTGCCTCTGACGTTTCCTATGCATTGGCTCTTGGCCAGGAAAAGGGACTGCGTGCCGATCTGGATAGGTTAAAAACCTTCATAGAAAGCGCCCATAGCAAAAATGATCCGGTGATTTTGTTCGGTTTCACTTTTCTGCTTTTTACACTTTTACTGGAACCGCTTGCTGCTGAAGGACAATCTTTTCCGCTGCCCCCCGGGTCAAGAATTCTCCACATTGGAGGATGGAAAAGACTCGAAGAGCATAAAGTAGGTAGAGAAGAAATTTTGTCTCTCACCGGAAGCGTTTTTGGAATTGGCGCAGAAGGTGTGCATGACATTTACGGTTTCACCGAACAGATGGGAACACTTCATGTGGAATGCGCTCATGGCTTTAAGCATGCGCCTGCCTTCGCTGACGTTATTGTTCGTGACCCTCTTAGCCTCGAACCTTTGGAAGACGGAGAAATCGGTGTCGGCCAATTTGTAACAACCGTGCCGACTTCCTATCCGGGGTGGTCGGTGTTGACTGACGATTTGGTCAGAGTGATCTTCCGGGATCGATGCGATTGTGGAAGAAATGGCACTGGATTTGAAGTTATCGGAAGAGACAATACGTCTGAAGTTAGAGGGTGTGGCGATGTTCTTGCTGAAAAAATTATAGTCGCTTCCCCTGTAAAGAGTGTCGAAACCGATCAACAGCCTTTGTCATCTGAAATTAAATCCGGACCATCCGTTTACCGGGTTTACGGTGATGATCGT